>JALWKP010000152.1 GCA_027081355.1 Campylobacteraceae bacterium | reverse complement strand
ACAAAAATGTGTAAAAATATGACAAAATAGCAATATTAAATGTGTTTTTGAAATAAAGAATAAAAGAAGTACCCTTTAGAGACCACTGCATAATAGTTAGTTCCAAAGTATGGTGCTAGAAAGTATCAGAAATTAAATAAAATTACTCGAAAGCCTAGCCAAAGCTAAGCCCAGAGGAATTTTTTTGATTTATGATATTTTATAGTGCTGTAATTTGGGCTTACTATTGTGCAGTGGTCTCTTTAGCTCAAAAAGCTAAAAAGAGGTAATTACTGGTCGTTATAAAGGTCTGTTATGTCAAAATCGTATTCAGGTTCAATAAGAGGAACATTATCTAAAGTTTTTTTATCTATTTTTTTATCGGTTAAGTTATAATCTTTCCCCATATAAAACTTTTGCTCTTTTTTAAATTTTTTCTCTTTCTCTATTGCCTTTTGCAAATTTTTCTCATATTCGCTTTTGTTATTATCTTTACTTATATTGCTATCGGTTTTATTTGCATCTGTTACATTGTTTTGGGCATATATAGAAACAGTCAGAAAAAAAGCGATAAGAAGTTTTGACATAACTTTTCCTTATAAATAAATTTTGTTTATCTTATTATACCCATATTTCTATTAGAATGCAACTTAAGTTGCAATGCAAAGCCGATTTTTTTTGTATTATTCACAAAAAGAAAACATCAGGAGGTTTAAAATGAATGCACTTGTTAGAGCTTACAGTTCTTTTGCAGAATTAGAAGAGTTAAGAGAGCAATTCAACCGTCTTTTTAATGTGCAAGAGAGCAAGAAAAATTACGACTTTGTTCCAAGAGTAAACACAAGAGAAGGCGACGATGCTTACTATATCGAAGTTGATTTGCCCGGTGTAAAAAAAGAAGATATTAACATTAATGTAGATAACGATACACTGACAATCAGCGGAGAACGCAAAGTAAGCGATGAGCACAAAGATGACAACTTTTACAAAATAGAAAGCGTTTACGGCAAATTTGAAAGAAGCTTCAGCCTGCCAGAAGATGTAGATACCGATAAAATCGAAGCAGAGCATAAAAACGGCGTTTTAGAAATAAAAATTCCAAAAGTTGTAAAAGTAGAAAAAACACCTAAAAAAATCGAAATTAAATAAGGAGGTGCAAAATGGCAAATATAACTAAAGAGTTGCAAAATGTAGAGAAAAAGGTAGAAAAAGGCATTGTCGAGGGAATTGAGAAAACAAAAGAGGTTTTTACAAATGTAGCCCGCCATATTCCTCTTGCAAACCTTATGCACAATAAGAAAAAAGATACTTTTACGGTAGAAATCGATTTGCCGGGTGTCGATAAAAAAGATATTAATGTAAGTGTTGAAGACGATTATCTTGTAGTAACCGCGGAGCGTAAAATGAAAAAAGAGGTTAAAGAGAGCGATTACTACTTAATCGAAAGCAAATTCGGCAAATTTTACAGAACATTTTATCTTGGCGACGATATAGACCGAGATTCAATAGATGCAAAATATGAAAACGGCAGACTGATAATCACTTTTGAAAAAGTAGAAAACAAAAAACGCAGAGATATTTCTGTAAAATAAATCTTAAACATCCGCCGCTAATTAGATAGCGGCATCTTCAATTTTTTTAGAGAAGAGAGATTAGAGATTAGAATATTTGTAATCCGCATTTCGTATTCCGGATGGGTGAGGGGAGGCAAACAACTTTTTTGCTTTGAGCTTTATACATTTTATGGATATAAAATCTTTAACTTAACAATGGAAATGAGTGCCATCTCTTCAAAATATATCCGCTTTTTGCTTCCAAATCCTAAACATAAATCGCTATAATTATAAAATTTATTTGGAGAAACGGATATGTTTTATTATACAAAAGAAGAGTTAGAACTGTTAAAAAAAATCGAAAATTCGCCTACATATAAGCTGGCAGAAGATGACAAAGAGTTTTTAAAAGAGTATGAAACCCGAGGTGTGCGCTTAGAGCTTGATTATTTAAAAGCCGAGCTTGCTATGAAAAAGTTTGGCATAGAGTCCACCATTGCAATTTTTGGAAGCGCTAGAACCCTGCCGCAAGATGTGGCAAAAGCCAGAGTCGATGAACTTATTAAAAAAGGGGTAAACGGTCAAGAGCTTAAAAAAGCCACAAAAGCGCTTGATAACAGCTTTTTTTACGAAGATGCAAGAGAGCTTGGCAGAATTATAGGCAAAAGCGGCAAAGGGGTTGATGATAACCGCGTAATGGTAATGACAGGCGGAGGTCCGGGAATTATGGAAGCGGCTAACCGAGGCGCTTTTGAGGTTGGGGCAAACTCTATCGGCTTAAATATCCAGCTTCCGCACGAACAGCACCCAAACCCATACATTACCCCCGAACTTTGCCTGCAGTTTCACTATTTTGCAATAAGAAAATTCCACTTTTTCCAGCGCGCAAAAGCTATGGTTGTTTACCCAGGCGGTTTTGGAACTATGGATGAGCTATTTGAACTGCTAACGCTGACACAGACAAAATCTATGAAACAAATTCCCGTGGCAATTGTCGGAAAACAGTGGTGGAGCAACCTCCTAAATATTGAATTTTTAATCGAAGAGGGGATGATTTCAGCAGATGATTTAAATATTTTCAAAGTAGTAAACTGCGCCCAGGAAGCTTGGGATTATATCTTACAATGGCACAAAGATAAGGGCAGGGGGCTTTTGGGTAATTGAATGCTACTAAAATAATGATTCTAAAATATTTTAGAACCATTATAACTGTGTAAATAAAAAGAAAATATAATTTTTTTTAAGTATAATTTTATAAGATATCCTTATTGATTTTGCCTTAATTAGTATTGATGTCAATTAAAATCTTTGATAAAGGAAAAAACATGGGTCTTAAAAAATTTGCAACAAGTTTATTAGTTGGCGGACTATTTGTAGTTAACGGATGTGGAGGCGGTGGCGGCAGTTCATTGCCTAGTAAACCGTCTGCTTCGGAAATTCAAAAATTAAATGATAGCAATTCAGAAAATGCAGCAGAGGGTTCTGTTGGAAGCATTATATCAAGTTCTAAGCTTAGTGACAATTCCATTCCGGGAGCCGACTTAAAAATTCATAGTAAATTAAGCAAAATGGCAAAATTGAGTGCCGAAAAAGCATATAAAACTGAAAATATGGATATATGCGACAGCGGCACTGCAAAATTTGATAAAAAAAATGATACTTCCGGAACTGTTATATATAACAATTGCCAAATTGGAGATGGTGTATATAACGGAAAAATTAAAGTTGATATTACTCTAGATGGAGAAGAAATTCAAGAGGTTACGGCCGAATACGATAATTTTACCACAAAAAATGAATCATTAAATGCATATATTGAAATAAAACATGCCAAAATATATATGAATAGAAATTCTCACTCTGAATCTATTTCAAAACTTTATGCCACATTTAATGTGGATAAAAAGATTCAAAAATATTTAAATTACAATATTTCTTTACAGAATAAAGAAGAAAATAATAAAGAAACAACTATTGTTAAAGCAAAAGGGTATGTAAAACCTTACTGCTTAAGCAGTTATGTTTATGTAGAAACGCAGCCTCAAGTAAAAGATATATACGATAACGAAAGTGATGATGATAGTATGTACGGCAAAATTAAAGTTGAATCTAACTCAAAATCGGTTACCGTTGAGTTTGATGATAAAACGGTAAAGATTACAAAGCCTAGCGGCGAAAGTGAAACTATGAGCTTAGAAGAGTTTGACAATAAAATGAAAGAGAAATGCGAAGATAAATAATTTTAATATTTTCTTAATTAAATCTTTAAGCCTTTTATTGCTAAAATGCAATAAAAAGGCTTTTTATGAAGTTGTTCTCATACCTGCTAATAACAACAGCTTACTTATTTGCAAATTGCGACTACAATGCTTTAAAACTTATTGCTTCTTACAAATCTATTGTTAAATGTGAAAATAACCGAATTTATTTAAGCAACGGAAAGAGTTTTATATATGATGACGGGAAGAAAAAAAGTTTTACTCAGCTTTTAAACAGCCCGGATATTGAGGATATGTTTAAATTTAAATACCCTAAACACCCAATTAAGGCTCTGCCTAAAAATTTCGACCCCGGAAGGATTCGTTTTGAGCCGCTTTTTAAAGAGATTTACGGGCATAACGAAAGCGAAGTAAGGGCAAATTTAGTTACAATACCTTGGTTTGGCGGGGCTGTTAAGGTTACAAAAAAAGAGGGGGTGGCAAATGCGCTTAAAGCGGTTTACCGCGATTTAAAAACTTTGCCGCCGCAGTTTCAAAAATATCTGCATCCTATTGGCGGAACATTTAAATGGCGCCGTATTGCGGGCACAAAGCGGCTAAGCGTGCACTCTTTTGGCGCGGCAATAGATATAAATGTGAAATATTCGGCATACTGGCGCTGGAGCAAAGGGGCTTACAGATACCGCAACCAAATTCCCCAAAAGATTGTGCAAATTTTCGAGCGCCACGGCTTTATTTGGGGCGGAAAATGGTATCACTACGACACAATGCATTTTGAATACAGACCGGAACTGCTTAAATGAGAATTTTAACCGTTTTAATTCTCTTTTTTGGGCTTGCTTTTGGCAGAAATGCTTACACGGCAGTTAATGTTAAGCCCTTTTTGTGGAAAGCAGTAAAAAACAAAAGCACAATTTATCTTTTTGGCACAATGCACCTGCCGCACCCTGTTGCAAATGCGGAATTTCAAAGGGTAAAAAAGATAATAGACAGCGTAGATGAGGTTTATACCGAAATTCCTCTAAATATGTTTGCAACAATGGCTATAATGCAAGCTTCCTTGCGCGATGACAATAAAACTTTACAAGAGATTTTGCCAAAAGATGTTTACGATAAATTGCAAATGCAGCTAAAGAAAGAAGCGCCGTATTTAAACCTCAAGGCTTTTGACAAATTTAAGATATGGGCAGTTGCATTAAATGTCGGATTGCTTAAATATCAATTAAAATACCGCTATATAAAGCCTTTGGATAAGCAAATTTACGAATACGCAAAAGCTCGGGGCAAAAAGGTTGGAGGGGTAGAAAAGGTAGAAGAGCAAATCGCAATTTTCGACAGCTTTAGCCGCAAAGAGAGCATCGAAATACTGCGCGATGGTTTAATTCAATACGAAAAAAATCCTAAAATGATAGAAAAGTTTTTAAACTGCTATGCAAAAGGCGACGGCAAGTGTGTAATAGAGCACTTTGTGAATTCTATGCAAAATTCTACGGTAAGTCAAGATTTAAAAAAGCGCTATTTAGATACAATTTTATATAAAAGAAATATCCGTATGGCAAAAAGAATTGCAGAAATTGTAAGCAAAAATCCGAATAAAAAGTATCTTTTCGCATTTGGAGCGATGCACTTTTTAAGCAAAAGGAATGTTTTGGATTATTTAAAAAAAGAGGGGTTTAAAGTTAAGAAGCTGCTATTTTAGAGAAGAGAGATTAGAGATTAGAGAAATTTGTTTTTTGTAATCTATATTCTGTAATACGAATGTCAAGATGCTTTTCTCTGTTGGCTTTTAGCTTTAAGCTTTTCACCCAATAGAGTTGTCAATTTTGTAAAGGAGTTGCATTGAAATCAGAGTATAAAATAGCGGCAGCTGTATTTGTTGCCGGGCTTGGGGTTATTGGAGGGCTGTATCTTAAAAAGCACTCTAAAATTATGGTAAAAAGCGAGCATTACAGCAAAGCTGATAAAAAAATAATTATCCCCGATGTAGGAAACGATTACGAAAAAATCGAAGAGGTTCAAGCATATTTAAATGATATAAAAGAGGCTTATGCAAGCGGAAAAACCGTGTTGCCTTTAGATAATAGCGAATTAGACAGCAACGGCAAAATCGCTCAGGATGTCGCGTTAAAAAGCAAAAAATTTTTAAGCGATACAAAAATAGACGGCAAAATTTTGCACAATGACATTATGCGTGTAGTGCCTGCGCCCGTTTCTATGCTAGATAGCAAAGCAAAGCAGGAGTGCAAAGAGAGCGTATGTTATGTTGTAGAGAAATACAATTTTGCGCTAAACAGCACTAAAAGGGCTATTGTGGATGTTAATGCAAGAAAAATTATAGCAATTCACAATTATCCGAATATGCAGCCCGATATTAGCGTAAGATTAACAAATATTGCTAAAGCTATTGCTTTGAAAAATCCGAAAATTATAGCAGATTTGGGGCACGAACCGACACCAAATGAAATTTCTATGCCCAATGTGCGCACTAATTTGGAAAATTCACCGTGCGAGAACAAAAACCACCTCTGCGTTGCGCCAACCTTCCCGCAGCGCGAAAAGCAAAGGGCGCTTTGGGCAATTGTAGATTTAACAAAGCTTAAACTTGCTGCGGCAAAATGGGCAGGGCTTGGCAAAACCTATACACCTGCCTGCATTGATGAGCGAGAGCTTGAAAACCGCTATATTGTTAAAAATTTCTGCCAAAAAGATACAAAACTGCAAAAAGACGGCTGGAGTATGGTTTACCACTTAACAGGCTCCGACGGGCTGGAGCTTCGCGATGTTAAATTTAAGGGGCACAAAGTTGCAAAATCGCTTAAAGTGGTCGATTGGCACGTAGCTTACAAAGGTTACGGCGCCGATAAGCTCGATACATCTACGCCGACAATCATCGAAGGGCGCCGGGTTGAGTTTGTTAAAGGCGAAAATAATGAATATACCTTTGGATATAACGATGCTATGGGGTGTCCTATGTTTTCTACTTCGGTTGTGCTGGCATTTAACGGACCGCAGGTTAAAGATATTGTAGAAAACAATAAAACCGTGGGCTTTAGTATTATTCAAGACTTTAGAAACCCAAAATGGCCGATGGCTTGCAATTACCGCTATCAAAACCGCTTTTTCTTTTACAAAGACGGCTCATTTAGAACAGCAGCTGTAAGTATGGGGCGCGGATGTTCAAATAAAGCAATTTACCGCCCTGTAATGCGCCTAGATATAGATTTAGACAGCCATGAAGAGTTCTCTTTGTATAAAAACGGAGCTTGGCAGAAATTTGATTTAGAGGGCGAGTATAAAGCTAGTTCCAAAGAACCGATGTATAAGGGTAAATATCTTTATAAATTTACCGAAATCGAAAATCCAGACAGCGGATATTATGTAGAGCCAAACCGCGGACAGTTTAAAGACGGAAGCCGCGGAGACCACGAGCATATTTTTATAAGCAAATTTAAAAAAGATGAGGGCGATGAAGATTTGCTGACTCTTGGCAGCTGCTGCAAACTGGACGAAGACGGTCCCGAGAGATTTATAGCCGATAAAGAGTTGATTGAAAACAGTGATATAGTGCTTTGGTATGTGCCTACAATCCACAACGACGACAGAGAAGGGCACCAATACTGCTGGGCAGACAGCGCAATTGACAAATACGGCAACCCGGTTGCTAAAGTATGGCCTTGCGTTGTGGGACCGAAATTTGTTTTAATTCATAATTGATAATTTGGTTAGGATTAAGGGCTAAAGGGCACCTCCAATGCCATTAAGTTAAGGTTTTTATGTCCATAAAATGCACAAAGCTTAAAGCTCAAAGCCAAAAGCTAACCACCTCGTCATTCCCGCGAAAGCGGGAATCCACAGTTTGAACTGCTACAAAAGTCCTATTTTTACTTTTAAGCAATTTAAATCGTGGATTCCCAATCAAGTTGGGAATGACAGGAGGCAGATAATTTTTTTGCTTTCTGCTTTTGGCATTGAAGGGCACCTCCAATGCCATTAAGTTAAGGTTTTTATGTCCATAAAATGCACAAAGCTTAAAGCTCAAAGCCAAAAGCCGATAGAGAAAAGCATCTCGTCATTCCTGGCTTGACCAGGAATCCACAGTTTAAATAACCAAAAAAGTAAGGAATCCAAATTTTTTGGTTACAAAGTCTGTGGATTCCCGCTTTCGCGGGAATGACGCAGTGACAGCTTTCTGCTTTTGGCTTTAAGCTTTATGCCAATAAATGGATATTTTACTCTTAACTTAATGGCAATGGAGGTGCCCTAAAGCTTGAGGAATCCAGTCATTTCTCTTTTGCGGGAATGACGCAATACTATATTTTTTATATGAATGAAATTTTTAAGTTGATGCGTATAAGAGTGTGCCGCAAATAATTCAAAAGGATAAAAATGAAAAAAATTATGCCTATACTTTTTGCACTGCTTATTTTAGCAGGAATAGGGTATTTTGTTTTGCAAGATGGCAATACGCCGGCAAATAATCAAGAGCCTGCTAAAACTTTAGACACAGGCGCTTTTAATAAACAAAGAAGCTGTGCCAGAATCCCGGCATTTTTAAACAAAATGGGGATAAAACGCCCTATAATCGATTTGAGTCAAATTAATTACAAAGGCATTGCTTTTTATTACGGAGCGGATTTTAAAAAGGTTTTGCACAAAAAAGAGTGGGAAGCCTATGATGCTTTGGGCACTTACACAATTGACAGCAGCGGAAATATCTACTTAACGCCAAATCCGTTTATAAGCATAAAACCAAGCACATTTAATTTGCAAAAAGCTATTTATAAAATCGACAGTGCAAGCGGCAAACTTGAGCGCTGGATGGTTATTGACGATGTCAATCCAAACGCTACAAACCCTTACGGCTTAATTTCAGTAGTTTTTGACTGCGATGACGGCACCCTTTGGGCTAGTGCAATTGATGAGAGCAATTACAAAGCCCAAAAAGGTGAGATTTATCATATAAACCCAAAAACTCAGGATATTTTGCAAAAAATAAGCGGTTTTGACGCTTTGACAATCAATATTTTACACGCAAAAAACGGCAAATTTCTGTTAGCAGGCAGTGCAAGGAAAAACGCTCTTTATGCATTTAAAATCGAAAATTCTAAAATTATCAACAAACCTTACAAGCTTTTAGAATTGCCAGAGCCCAATTTAAGAATCAGAAAAATCAAAATCATCGGTGCAAATACCCTGAAACTCGAAGCAATTAAATTTAACTATTCGCTAATTGCCCAAACCGCTAAAAAACAGCGTATAATTTTTATTGCAAAATATAATAAAAAAAATTGGATTATTCATAAAAAATAGATAAAAATTTAAGATATTTCTATACTTTTTAGGTATAATTTGCCTAAAATTTATTAAGGAGCAGCAAGTTATGTTAAAAAAAACAGTAAAAATTGCACTAATTTCCACTTTGGCAACCTGTGTAATTTATGCAGGAGAAGCAAATTCAACTGCGGCAAAAGATAGCAATAAAACAGCAAAGGCTGACAATTCTGCAATTGTTGCAGCAGGTAAAATGTTAGAAGATATGGGTGTTGAAAATGCATATAAAAAAATGATTGACACTGCTGTAAAAGTATTGGTTACAAGAGAGCCTAAATTAAAAAAAATTGAAGGTAAAATAAAAGCATTTTATGTTAAATATACCGGCTGGAAGGCTTTAAAACCTAAAATTTCTAAAATATATGCAGCCAATTACACTACTGATGAATTAAAAAAACTGGATGAATTTTATAAAACTCCAATAGGTCAAAAAGTGCTTAAATTGCAGCCAAAAATAGGTTTGCAAATTCAAAGACTCAGTTTAGAAGAAATTTCAAAACACTCTGACGAGTTAAACAATTTAATTAAAAAAACTTTAGAAAATAAAAAATCCAAAAAAAGCGCTAAGCAAGAGCATAAAAAAGAGCAAAAAAAATAATTTTTGCCGCCTTTTGGCGTTTTAAGGAGACCTCCATTACCATCGTAAGTTAAACACGAAAGTTTCTATTTATTGGCAAAAAGCTAAAAGCTAAAAGCCGACAGAAAAAACCATCTTGACATTCGTATTACAGAATATAGACTACAAAAAACAAATTTCTCTAATCTCTAATTTCTAATCTCTAATCTCTAATTTCTAATAATAACTGTTTAAATATTTGCTTTCATCAATAATTTCTTTATGCTCTTTTTCTATAATTATCTGTTTTAACTTCTCTTTTAAAATTTTTCCGCTGGGACCTACCGGAATTTTTTCGATATATACAAAATCTGATGGAATTTTATAATCTGCTAAAAATCCTTTTAAATATTTAACCAATTTTTCTATATTTAACTCTTTATCAGAATCTTCAAGCTCAATATAGCAGATAGGAATATCATTCCTTAATTCATCCTTTTTAGCTATAACAGCAGACCTTTTTACACCGTCGAATTGATTTACTATCTGTTCTATCTCTGTTGGATAAATATTTAAACCATTAACAATAATTACATCTTTTTTTCTATCTACAATATATAAGTAGCCGTCTTCATCAATATAGCCCAAATCTCCGGTGTAAAGCCACCCTTTAACAATAGCCTCTTTAGTCTCTTCTTCTCTGTTTAAGTAACCTTTCATAACATTATCGCCTTTAACGATAACTTCTCCAATTGTTTTATTGCTTAAATCTAAACAGCGCTCATTAACAATTTTAACCTCGCATCCTGGTATCGGTTTGCCTACCGAAGATATTTTAGAGCCATTTGGCGGGTTTATAGTCACTATCGGAGACGCTTCGGTCAAACCATAGCCTTCTACTAATTGTATCTTTTTAAACTTCTCTTGCATAGCAACATGCACACTTAGCGGCATTGCCACAGCTCCAGAAACAAAAAGCCGTATTTTATTAAATTTCATAAAACGCCAAGACAATTTGCTCTTTGCCATCGCATCATAAACATTAGGAATTCCAAAAAACAGTGTAACCTTATTTTTATATACGCTTTTTAAAATTTCGCTAAAAGGTGTATTTGGGGGTATCATAACTATCGATGCCCCTAAATTTAAAGGCAAAAACGCCGCCACATTATAACTGTATATGTGGAAAAGCGGTAAGAATACCACGCTTCTGTCTTTTTTTGTCGTTTTAAAAAGCTTATTTGCAGAAATCGCATTAAAAAGCATATTTCTATTGGTCAAAATTGCGCCTTTTGGGTCGCCGGTGGTTCCAGAAGTATAAAAAATAGAAGCAACATCATCTAAACTTCTCTCTATCTCTATCGAGGTATCTTTTGCTTTTAAAATATTTTTGAATCTTGTGCCTACTACATCATTTCCAATCCATGCGACATTTGGGCACTTATGAATAGCGATAGATTTTACTACAATATCACGCAGACTGTCATTAGCAAAAAATACATCTATATTGGCATCTTCTATTATACTGCTTAACTCTTGCGATTTAAAGTGAGTATTTATAGGAACAGCAACCGCTCCGACTTTAGAAATAGCATAAACAATAGGTATATACTCCCAGCAATTGTTTAAAAATATCCCCACTCTGTCGCCCGGTTTAACATTTCTGCTTTGCAAAAACGAAGCAACCCTGTTTGTAAAATCGTGCAATTTAGAAAAAGATATTTTTTTATCTTTTATAACTATTGCTGTAACATTAGGTTGTAAATAAGCATAATGCTTAAGTGCCTGGTAAAATGTATTAAATTTATATTCTATCATCGCTTTTAACTACTTTTATTGCATTTATTGGTATAAAATCGTCCCGTATTTTACAATAAAATATATTTAATAAAAGTAAGTTTATAAATAAATTTTTTATGATATTACAAAAAAATTATAAAAAATAGAATTATTGCAGAGTTTAATTTATGAATAAATATTCAAATTTTGAAAGAAAAGAACTTTTTTAATTGCAAGCCTCCTCTTTCGAGGAAGCGTTTAAATTAACTGTTGGCATTTGCCTCTTGTTTTGCAATCTCTTCGCGGACTTCATCCATATTCAACGCTTTAACTTGATTTATTACATCTTTTAAAGCTTCTTCCGGCAATAAGCCCGGCTGAGAAAATACAATAACGCCTTCTCTGATTGCCATAGTTGTAGGAATAGAGCGGATTTGAAAATATGCTGCCAAATCCTGCTGTTCTTCTGTGTTTACTTTGCCAAAAACCACGCCTTCTGTTTCGTTAGAAACTTTTTCGTAAATCGGTCCAAATTGCTTGCACGGTCCGCACCACTCTGCCCAAAAATCGATAAAAACGATAGGGTTATTCCCTACAACATCATTAAAGTTTTCTGCTGTCAAATTAACTGTTGCCATATCAATCCTTAAAATAAAATACAGCATTATGCCGTTTTTATACTAAAAGAATCATAAAAATTACAAATTTGGATTCTCCGGTATATATGCATACCCCGTTTCTGGCTCAATTTTTATTGTAAACGGTTTAGTTGAACTGTTTACAAAACTAAATTTTATACTGCAAGTTTTACGCTGATACCCAAAGTGATTAGGTTTTAAAGTATTAGTATAAGATTTATGAGGTCTTCCAAAATTGTCAAAACCTACATGTTTTACAGTTGTAGAACTTTTGGAGTCTTTATAAACAGCACAACTTTTAAATTCCACATTGTTTATCCCATATCTTTGAGTTATAAATATATTTGGACTGATAGTTTTTATATCTATGCTGCTGTTTTCTGAATCTTTTTTGCATTCATACGCTGTATTCCAAAAGAGATACTTGCCGTTACTTGGGTCAATAGCCGTTTCTCCTCTGTCTATTGAGCCATTCATATTGCCGTCTTTTCCAATCATATAAAATAACCCTGTTTTATTTGCGCACTTATATATTTGAAATCTCCAGTAACTTCTTTGCCACTTTGTATCAAATCTTTTATGCACACTATCGTGCAGAGCTAAATTTTGGGCATATCTTATCATATTTAACATATCTGTCATCGCTTCTGTGCGGTTGTCTCTATTTACTCTGGGAATTGAGTAAGAAGCCAAAATTCCAATAACAACAAGAACAATCAATAACTCTACTAAACTAAATCCGCTTCTATTTTTCATATTTTTTGAATACTCCTTTTATGAAACACTTGCCAAGGCACAGAATTTGCATTGCCATTATATAAACTGCGCTGCTGAATATCTTTATATTTAACATAAACATCTACTATAATAGAGAGTGTATCTGTGTCTAAATTTGATAACTGAGCCGCTTTATGGGCACAATATTGAATATATCTTTGATTTCCGATATAAGTTATATCAACATGAATGCTGTAACCAAGCCCCATTGCCGGATTAGAACCGATATTTGCATTAATTTCATTTATGCAATTTCCAGTAGTCCTATCATTTCCGCTTACTGCTAAAACCGCATACTCTGTATAACTTCTTGCCAGCAGCCTGGCTTGCTCGCTTTGATACTGCAAAGCCCCCTCTTTGGTTATAGCGCTGCTTGAGTAAAAAATATAACTGGCAACCATAGATAAAAGCAAAATAACAAATATCGCAACCAGCATAGAAAAACCGCTTCTGAATTTTCTCATTTAAATACCACCTTCTCTTTACAAATAATAGCATTTTTCGTTTTGCCAAATTTCTCTTTTACACACATTTTTATATGAATCCTGTTTTCAGTCGCATAAGTTTTAAAAACAGTGACATTATTTACCAAAAGGGCGCTTTTAACACCGCTGCTATCGTAATCTTGTCCATTCCACGGTCTAAAATTGTATTTTAAATATAAATCATAAGTTTTCTCTGCTGAATTGTAATTTGTAGGCACCACAGCATAAGCGCTCCAAGCCAATTTGTAGTGCTCAGTTATTCTGCTTGCATTGGATGAAAGCTGTAAAGTAGAGTTTGCAGAATTAAAATTGGCTATTGTTCTTACACCTGTTGGCTGCGAACCTTTATATCCTATATTTGTATAGTCATAATTCCCTGGAAAAAATATAGCAACTGTTCCATTTATTAAATTTGCTTTGTCATCTGATAAATGCTTTATAACATCTTCTGCCAAAGGTAAATCCGAGCCGGGTGTTAAAATGATATTTTGATTGGCAGTTGTTGTATAAGCGATATTGCAAAAACCGCTCCAAGCCGGTTTGTCAGAAGCATTATTTGATGCATTATAATCCACACTGCTTTTTTTATCATTTGCTTCAAATCCGTCTTTGTCATACCCGACCCACTCAAGAGTAGCATAGTTTGAAGGCGCAATATCTATTGGCGCAATGCTGCTTCCTTGGCGTTTTACAACAGTTCCGTCTATTGCATATTCCAATCTGTTTGCAATTTCGGTTAAAGCAATTTCTAATTTTATATTGGCTTTATGTATAGCATTTGTCTGGTTGTATCCAATATAAGTTTTAGCAATCAGCCCGCTGGCAATATAGCTTACAATAGATAAAATTACCAGTGTTACAATTATTTCTATTAAAGTAAATGCCTTTCTCAAAATATTTTCTCCTTAAGCTTTGAGCTGCCAATATTGCAAGAAAATGCTCTTAAAATAACCTTCTCTTTTGAATTGTCGCTTGTTAAAGTAACTGTTATAGATTTTACATTTGTAGAATTGTTTTCTAATTTAGATGAATCAAAAGGATTGCTGTAATAAATATTTGATGAGTTAAAATTTGTTGTTTTCCCAGAAATATTTGTAGGTTTGTCAGATATATATTGCACCTTGGTCGCTAAATGAATTTTTTGGTCAATATAATCTCCATCAACATTTATCACAGCTTTATTGTTGTTGTGAGGTTCTAAAACATAACTTTTATTGTTTAAATCATCAATATCATCAGGTTCAGATTCGGTGCCGTCAGAACCCAAATTCTTTTTTGGAGTTGCTGTTAAAATACGTCCGTAAGTATCATATTCAAACCTTCTTGAGCTTGATAGCGAAGCTCCAGGTCTTAAATTTCTATTGAACATATCGTTACTTGGAAGCGGATGAGAACCTCTTGGGTCTTTAATGTGAGGCATATGAGGCATGTGAGGCATGTGAGGCATATGGGCACTGCCTGCAGGCTGTGGAACGCTTGGAGTGCTAGGACTCTTAACACCGCTCATTCCTCCAGAAGCCCCCGAAGCGCCCAAAGCCCCTCCAGTCCCGGCAGCTGAAGCTTGCAAACCCGGAGCCGGTGATTTAACTGCCAAAATCGGATTTCCATATGCAGGAATTGTGTCATTTTCATCCCAAAAAAGCGATAAAGCCATATCAATATGCGAAGCCGCACTTGAGACAGATTCTTGTGTAATTACCTGTTTAGAACCTCTTGCAGTAGTAGTCAGCAAATTAGGAACCGACATCAATGTAAAGCCTATAACTATAATAGCAAATATTAATTCTATTAAAGCTACACCTTTTTTCATAAAAATTCCTTTAAGTGAGATAAATTATATATATAGATTTTATCGTCTAATTATACGATATATTTCTCTTAAAAAAGATTAATATAGACAAAATAACATATTTAATTGACATTTTTATTACATTTATCGCAATTTTTGCATTTATAAAATTATTATGAGACCGCTGCACAATATTGTGCAGCAGTCTCTTTACTTTAATAAAGCTGTTATAATATCTATTAAGCTTAGTAAAAATGCTAATATTGATTAACTATTGCAAATCTTGCATAGATGTAGAATTTATATAATTAAAATGCTCTTTTTGCAGTTTTTGATTCTCTTTTTGTAAATCGTCATACTCTTTTTGGATTTTTGCTTTCTCTTTTTTAACTGTTAAGAAAGTATTTATGGAGTATTCGCCAAAAAGTATAGAATAGAGGTATGTAATTAAGAAAATAAACACAATCAAAGGGAGAAAAGAGAAGCTTTTGCTCTCTTTTTCTTCTTTATCGCTTAACTCTTCGACTATATCACTCACCAAACAGCTCTTTTCCTAAATATTCAAACTGCCCAAGCTCTCTTTGGATTTCAAGCAGCCTGTTGTATTTTGCAATTCTGTCACTTCTTGCTGTTGAGCCGGTTTTAATCTGTCCGGTATTTAACGCCACGGCAAAATCTGCAATAAATGCATCTTCGCTCTCGCCGCTTCTGTGGCTCATTACGCATCTGTATCCGTTTCTTTGCGCCATACGCACTGTCATCATAGTTTCGCTGATGGTTCCGATTTGGTTAGGCTTAATTAATATAGCATTAGCAGTGCCTTTTTTAATACCTTCGCTTAATATCTCCACATTTGTAACAAATAAATCATCTCCGACAAGCTGAATTTTGCTGCCGAGTCTGTCTGTAATTTCTTTCCACCCCTCCCAGTCGTCTTCGCCAAGACCGTCTTCAATAGAAACAATCGGATATTTATTAATTAAATTTTCGTAATAATCTATAAGTTCACTGCTTGTAAGCTCTTTGCCTTCAGATTTTAGCACATATTTGCCCTCATCATTTAACAGTTCGCTGGAAGCAACATCAAGAGCCAGCACAATATCTCTGCCCGGCTCGTAACCTGCCTCTTTAATTGCCTGCATAATAACCTCTATCGGCTCTTCATTGCTTTTTAAATTCGGTGCAAATCCGCCCTCGTCGCCCACAGCAGTGCTTTGCCCCATACCGTCGATAATTTTTTTCAATTTATGATAAACCTCTGCAGATGCTCTTAAACCGTCGCTAAAAGCATTAAAACCAATCGGCATAATCATATACTCTTGAAAATCCACAGAATTGTTTGCATGCTCTCCGCCGTTAATAATATTTAACATAGGAACCGGCATTACAACCCCGTTTGCACCGCCAAGGTAGCGGTATAGAGGCATTTTAAGGCTGCTTGCAGCCGCTCTTGCAACCGCCATAGAAACGCCCAAAACCGCATTTGCCCCAAGGTTAGAGTAATTGCTTGTGCCGTCTAACTCTTTCATAGCCAAATCAACTTCAGCTTGATTAAACGGACTCATTCCAATTAAAGCTTCGGCAATCGCTTCGTTTACATTCTCAACAGCCTTAAGCACTCCTTTGCCGCCGAATCTCTCTCCGCCGTCACGAAGCTCCAGCGCCTCTTTAGAACCGGTGCTCGCCCCGCTTGGAACAATCGCACTCTCTTTTGTCCCGTCGCTTAAAACAACAGTTGCCCTAACAGTCGGATTCCCGCGGCTGTCTAAAACCTCGTCTGCATAAATATCTTCTATAAAAACCATATTGACTCTATCTCCCTCTTTAAAATACGCAATTGTATCAAAATTTTTTAAAAAAGTTTATTTCTTTTTGCTTTTTGACATCTCATCTTCTTCTATTTGAAGCTTTTCTCCAAATCCGAGCGCCTCTTTAATTTTGTGCTCTATCTCATCTTTTAATTCCGGATTCTCTTTTAAAGTATTTTTAGAATTCTCTTTGCCCTGCCCAAGTTTTGTAGCGCCGTAACTATACCATGCTCCGCTTTTATCGATAATATCAAGCTTAACGCCGTAATCTAACAATTCGCCCTCAAAGCTGATACCCTCGCCAAACATTATGTCAAACTCTGCCTGTCTAAACGGCGGCGCGACTTTGTTTTTAACCACTTTTGCCTTAACACGGTTGCCTATTTGGCTATCTGCCTGTTTTAGCGTTGCGATTTTTCTAACATCTATGCGCACAGAAGCGTAAAATTTAAGCGCATTTCCGCCTGTGGTGGTTTCGGGGTTGCCATACCCCATAGTTCCGATTTTCATACGGATTTGGTTAATAAAAATTACAGTTGTATTCATTTTATGCAAAATTGCAGTAATTTTTCTTAGCGCCTGGCTCATTAAACGCGCCTGAAGCCCCACATGGGTATCGCCCATATCGCCTTCTATTTCAGTTTTTGGCGTAAGCGCCGCAACAGAGTCGATAACGATTAAATCAACCGCGCCGCTTCTTGTTAATGTTTCTAAAACCTCTAGCGCCTGTTCGCCGAAATCTGGCTGAGAAACAAGTAAATTGTCAATATCTACGCCCAAGTTTTTGGCATAGTAAACATCTAAGGCGTGCTCTGCATCGATAAATGCGCAAATCGCCCCCTCTTTTTGAGCCGAAGCGATACACTGAAGCGCCAAAGTGGTTTTACCCGAACTCTCCGGTCCGTAAATTTCGATAATTCTCCCCTTTGGAATACCGCCGATTCCAAGCGCCATATCAAGCCCCAAAGAACCGGTGCTGATTGCTTCAATAGGCTCTATCTCTTTATCGCCAAGGCGCATCAAAGTGCCCTTGCCAAAGGCTTTGTCTATCTGTTTTATCGCTAAATCTAAAGCTTTTTTCTTATTAGGATCCATAAAAATAACCTTTGCAAATTTTTCTTTAATTGTATCTAATTTTCATCAAAATTAGGCTACAATTGGCAAATTTTTATTTGAAGCTTTTGCTTCAAATAAAAAAGCTTAGAGCCTAGAGCTAAGAGCAAAGAGCAAATCGGGCGGCTTCGCCGCAATCTAGCAATCTAGTCTCTAGCACCTAGTAAACTAGAACCAAGGATAACAATGGATATTAAAATCGCACACTCTCCCGATGCAGATGATATTTTTATGTATTATGCAATAAAATTCGGCTGGGTGGATACAAAAGATTACAATTTTGAAAATTATGCGCTTGATATAGAAACACTAAATGTAAAAGCGCTAGAAAACGAGTTTCCCGTAACGGCAATCAGCTTTGCTTTATATCCGAAAATTCGGGATGAATACGCACTTCTTAGAACGGCTGTGAGTTTTGGGCAGGGGTATGGACCAAAACTTATTAAGAAAAAGGGCAAAAGGCTGCGCGATAATTTAAAATTGGCGCTCTCTGGCGAAAATACAACAAATGCAATGCTTATCCGCCTGCGCTATCCGAATGCCCGCATAAAATATATGAACTTTTTAGAAATCGAGCAGGCAGTTGTAAGAGGCGAAGTCGATGCGGGGGTTTTAATTCACGAATCTATTTTGGATTTTGACAAAAGCTTAGAAGTTGAGCTTGAACTTTGGGAGTGGTGGCTGGAACTTGCTGGCAAAGAACTTCCGCTGCCCCTTGGCGGAATGGCTCTTCGCCGCTCTTTGCCGCTTAATAGGGCAATTGAACTGGAAGATATTTTAATAGAGGGCGTGCGCGCAGCCGTAGAGCGTAAAAAAGAGCTTAGCGATTTGCTTGTAGAGAAAAATTTAGTAAGAATCGAAGATAAAATGCTGGAGCAGTATCTAAATATGTATGCCTCGGATGAATCAATAACCCTAAGCCCGCTGCAAATTGAAGCGCTTGATAAACTATTTGAAATAGGGCACAAGCACGGAGAATACGACTGCTTAATAAAAACCGAAGATTATCTGATACCAAAAGAGTATAAAAAATACCGCCAGCTTTAATAAAGCAAGTTATTTTAGGTTCTTTAAAAAGATACAAGCGCCCTTCAATAAAAAGCATAAAGCTTAAAGCCAAAAGCCTCGTCATTTTTTCTGCTTTTAGCTTTTAGCTTTTTAATTACTGCTATATCAGCAGCAGCCAAAACTGCTACTGTTGAGCATCAAGCAGCGAATTATAAAATTTAACAAATTGAGTATCGCCTTCTGCTCTTGCTTTCATTGCGCTTCGAGGGTGTTCATTTAATTGACCGGTTATCATATAAGGAATACTGTAACCCCAATCCAGCTCTTTCTCTAACGGCACAATTTCATCTTGAATAAATTTTAACAGAGGCTGAATTTTATATTTTGGATTTTTCAAAAAACCAATAAGCAGCTCAAGCGGACAATTCCCCGCACCGCGCCCCAAGCCGGATATTGTCGCATCTAAAAAACTGGTGCCGTAAACCATAGATTCAATTGTATTTGCATAAGCTAACTGCATATTGTTATGCGCATGAATCCCCACTTTTTTACCGGTTTCTTCTGCAATCTTTAAATATTTTTCAGTTAATTTTCTTATCTGCTCAGGATAAAAAGAACCAAAACTATCAACAACATAAATAACATCCACAGGTGTTTTGCTGACAGTCTCTAACACTTCATCCAAATCGCTTTCAAAAAGCTTTGAAATCGCCATTATGTTAATAGTTGTTTCATACCCCTTAGCGTGGGCATCTTCTATTAGCTCAATCGCTTCAGGAATCTGGTGCGCATAAGCTGCAATGCGGACCATATCAACAACCGAATCCGCTTTTGGCAGCAGTTCGTCTTTAACAGTCCGTCCAATATCCGACATAACAGCAATTTTCATATCGGTATTATTCTCGCCGACTATGCGTCTTATATCCTCTTCTTTACAAAAGTTCCAAGCGCCAAATTCATCTTCGCTCATAAGCGTAGGAGAATTATTTTTGCCTATTTCAAAATAATCAACTCCGCTTGCTACGCAAGTTTCATAAACGCCGCGCACAAAATCATCGGTAAAATGGAATTTATTTACCAATCCCCCATCTCTGATTGTGCAATCTAATATTCTTAAATCTTCTCTAACACTAAGCATTGTTCCCTTTTTCTTTAGCATATTAAACCTTTTTGCCAATAATTGCATTATAATATCAAAAAAATCTTAGACTATTTAACAAATTAACCAATTATTTAAATCAAATAAATCTTTTGTAACCGGCATCGCTTTCCATCCATACGGTTCTAAATACATCAGTTTGCCGCCAAAATAACCTACTGCATATTTTTCTTTATATATAGAAAACTGTCCCTTTTTAACCATTGCAAAAATTTCATCATAACTTTCTGGATTTTTATAATTGCTAAATTCAAAACTATGCAGCGCAATTAATGTGCTTTGCAATAATTCATTTTTTGCCAGGTAAGCACTTAAAATATAATACCCCGGATACTCCAGCGCCGGATTAGGCAGTAAATCTTTTATATATAACTTTTCTTTTTTTTTAAACAAAAAAACTCCTTATTCTCCGATTGTCCACTCGTAAAACGGCACTGCTTCAAATTTTATATCTTTAATTTTAAAATTATACCGCCCGTTTACCGTTACTGCAATTACTTTTTTAATTTTATGTTTCGTGTAAAAACCAAAACTGTTTTGCGCCTTTTTCCATAAATTTGCCTCATCTTCAAAAGGGGCAACTTGTATAAATCTGTTGCCGTTTAGATACCCAAGCGGCGAATTTGAAGCTAGAATTTTAACCCCCTTTTTCAAAAGAGCCAAAGCCACAAGCGTGTCAAAAGTTGTTATAAAAAGCTGATTTTTATTTAAATATTTGCTAAAAATAAAATCGTAAAGAAAAATCTTTTCCCCAAAACCGCCCTCAAGGGTTTTTATTTTATATAAAACACCCTCTTTTTCATAATTTTTAATAGTTTTATAAAGCCAATCTTTTGATATTTTAAAATCTTCTTTTGCCCGCTGGTAAATTTGGTGGGAAGTTGCAACTTTTCCCTGAAAAAATGAAAGTATCAAAAGCACTTTTCCCTCTTGGGAATCAAACTTTTCAAAAAAGAGCTCCCGGCTTGCCAATAAAGTGTTTGAAGATTTGGCAATATGTGCAAGCGAACCGAATTTTGCATATAAATTAAATGCATCAATAGCTTCGTTCCTGTTTTTAAAATTTATAAACTCTTCAAAATCAAGCGGATATAAACGAAGTCTCTTTAAACCCAAATCAAGCGGCAGCCTAGATACCGCAATTAACTGTTCTGCTTTTGGCAAATATTCTAAAAAACCCTCAAAGTAGTGGTCTAAAATTAAAACTTTAATCCCTTCTTCTTTTATAAACTCTTCTAATTCAAATTCATCAAGAGTTTTTAAAATAAATGCAGGGTCTTCGCAGTCGATATATAAAAACTGCTCTTGCAAACTGTTGATATAATCAATAACCAAAGCGCTCTTGCCGCACCCCCGCGCTCCGCAAAGCAAAAAAGATTCATCTTTAGGCAATTGCAATTTACGGGGATAAAAACGCTCTAATTTCGGCGGATTTGTAAAAAAAGTATCTAAAATAGTCATAATTTAAATATATCATACAAAACTTAAGGACACCCGCATTACTATTAAGTTAAGAGCAAGTTAGCCATTTATTGGCACAAAGCTAAAAACAAATTTCCCTAATCCCTAATCCCTAATCCCTAATCACTAATCACTAATCACCAATCACCAATCACCAACATTAAATTTAAAAATTTTTTGCATTTTTTCATTCGTTTAATAATTTTTTAAGGATTAAGTCAATATAATTGCAGTCCATTTTGAATGGAACTGTTTGGTGCTGGTGTAGCTCAGTTGGCTAGAGCAGCTGATTTGTAATCAGCAGGTCGCGGGTTCGAGTCCCATCACCAGCTCCATTTTTTTATATCAGTGTTTGACCAGTGCAAACAGTGGTGAGATACTCAAGTGGCCAACGAGGGCAGACTGTAAATCTGCTGGCTTTCGCCTTCGGAGGTTCGAATCCTCCTCTCACCACCATTTGCGGGTGTAGCTCAGTTGGCTAGAGCTCCTGCCTTCCAAGCAGGTTGTCGCCGGTTCGAGTCCGGTCACCCGCTCCATACTGGGAGCTGAGTTTTATTAGCTACTACTTTATTGTTAGTATAATTTCTACTCAACCCCAATAATACTGTAATTTCACTGATTAATATTTTATTTAATTTTTATATGATATGCCCAGATAGCTCAGGGGCAGAGCACTTCCTTGGTAAGGAAGAGGTCGGCGGTTCAAATCCGCTTCTGGGCTCCAGTGTGATGGACAAGAGTTTATCTTAAGACGGTTAAAGTCTTGTCCATCTGCTTGGGCTTAGGTAAATAACACAGAAAAAGAGCTTCCTTTTAAGTGTTTTTAGATATAATGCCACGCGTAAAATAAAAGCTAGGAGAAACAAAAATGGCTAAAGAAAAATTTGAACGTACCAAACCGCATGTTAATATTGGTACAATCGGTCACGTTGACCACGGTAAAACAACTCTAACTGCTGCTATCACAGCTGTTCTTGCGACTAAAAACGATTCTGCATTTATGGATTATGACCAAATCGACAATGCGCCGGAAGAGAGAGAAAGAGGTATTACAATTGCAACTTCTCACGTAGAGTATGAAACAGACAACAGACACTATGCTCACGTTGATTGTCCGGGACACGCAGACTATGTTAAAAATATGATTACAGGTGCTGCGCAAATGGACGGTGCAATCTTAGTTATTGCTGCTACTGACGGTCCAATGGCGCAAACAAGAGAACACATTCTATTATCTCGCCAAGTTGGTGTTCCATACATCGTTGTATTCTTAAACAAAGAAGACCAGTTAGACGATGAAGATAAAGAAGAAATGTTAGAACTTGTAGAAATGGAAGTTAGAGAACTTCTTAACGAGTATGAATTCCCTGGTGATGATACTCCAATCGTAGCAGGTTCTGCATTCCAAGCTTTAGAAGAAGCTAAAAAAGGTCAAATCGGCGAGTGGTCAGAAAAAATTCTTAAATTAATGGAAGAGGTTGATAACTATATCCCAACTCCAGAAAGAGATACAGACAAACCATTCTTAATGCCAATCGAAGATATTTTCTCTATCCAAGGCCGTGGAACAGTTGTTACTGGTAAAATCGAAAGAGGTAAAATCTGTGTTGGTGAAGAGGTAGAAATTGTAGGTCTTAAAGATACACAAAAAACTACTGTTACTGGTGTTGAAATGTTTAGAAAAGAGATGGATTGCGGTGAAGCAGGCGACAATGTTGGTGTTCTTCTTCGCGGAACTGCAAAAGAAGCGGTTCAAAGAGGTATGGTTCTTTGTAAACCGGGTTCAATTACACCGCATACTAAATTTGAAGCGGAAGTTTATGTATTAACTAAAGAAGAGGGCGGACGCCACACTCCATTCTTTAATAATTACAGACCTCAATTCTACGTTAGAACAACTGACGTAACAGGAACTGTTACTTTGCCTGAGGGAACAGAAATGGTTATGCCAGGCGATAACGTAAAATTAAATGTAGAATTGATTGCACCTATCGCTCTTGAAGATGGAACAAGATTCGCTATCCGTGAAGGCGGCAGAACTGTCGGTGCGGGTGTTGTAACTAAAATTATCGAGTAATTAGGAAGCACGTTTTTGTGCTCCTAAAACATTAGGAGAAAAGATGAGAGAAACAATCCATCTAGGTTGTGAAGAGTGCAATAGAAGAAACTATCACACAACCAAGAATAAAAAAACAACAACTGAAAAACTTGCTTTAAAAAAATATTGCAAGTGGTGCAGAAAACATACAGTTCATAAAGAGATGAAGCTGTAATAAACTAGTAAGCTAGCAGTTAAGCGCTAGCCAGCTAGATACTGGCAAACTAGACACTAGCCAACTAGAACATAGGCCAATAGCTCAGTTGGTAGAGCACTGGTCTCCAAAACCAGGTGTCGGGGGTTCGAGTCCCTCTTGGCCTGCCATTAAAGGTAAAGTAATGAACAAATTAGTAAGTTTTATTAAAAGTTCTAAAACAGAATTAGATAAAGTAATTTTTCCAACCAAAATTCAAGTTAAGCAAGCATTTATTGCTGTAATTATAGTTGTTGCTGTAATTGCTGCATATTTAGCTCTAGTTGATTTGCTAATGTCTTCTATTGTTAGCAGCTCTTTAAAAGGTTAAAAAATGGCACTACAATGGTATGCAATTCAAACATATGCCGGCAGCGAAAGAGCGGTAAAAAGAGCTATTGAGCAAATGCGTATTGATTATAACTTACAAGATAAAATCGAGCAGGTGGTTGTTCCGACCGAAGAGGTAATAGAGGTAAAAAACGGAGAAAAAAAGATAACCGAACGCTCACTCTATTCCGGTTATGTATTCGCCCATATAGATTTGGATACTGCTTTGTGGCACAAGATTCAATCTTTGCCGAAAGTATCTAGATTTATCGGGGAGCAAAAAACTCCAACTCCTCTTAGTCAATCAGATATTGATGTTATCTTGGAGAAAATGGAGCAAAAAGCGCCGCCTAGACCGAAAATTGATTTTGAAAACGGTGAAATGGTCAGAATTATAGAAGGACCTTTTGCCAACTTTACAGGCGTGGTAGAAGAATATGACTTAGACCACGGAAAGTTAAAGTTAAATGTATCAATTTTTGGTAGAAATACACCTGTTGAAATTCTTTACTCTCAAGTAGAGAAAATTATTTAAATCAAAAAAAGGAAATAAAATGGCTAAAAAAGTAGCTGGCAAATTTAAGCTAATGATTCAAGCTGGTCAAGCAAATCCATCACCTCCTGTTGGTCCTGCTTTGGGGCAAAGAGGTATTAACATTATGGAATTTTGTAAAGCTTTTAATGAGAAAACAAAAGATAAAATGGGATTTAAAATTCCTGTTGAAATTACTGTTTATACAGACAGAAGTTTTACATTTGTTACAAAGCAGCCGCCTGCAACAGACTTGATTATGAAAGAGGCAGGCATCAAAAAAGGCAGCGACAACCCTCTATTAAACAAAGTTGCAAAATTGAGCAAAGAGCAAATTTATAAAATCGTAGATTTAAAAATCGAAGATTTAAATACAAACGACAGAGACCAGGCTGCAAAAATCATCGAAGGTTCTTGCAGAAGTATGGGTATCGAAGTAGAAGGATAATCCTTACCGCAGGATTTAAAATAATGTGGCAGTAAAAATACGCGGAGAAAAATATGGCAAAAAAAATAAGTAAAAGAAAACAAGCACTATTAGAAAAAATAGATAAAAATAAAAATTACTCTTTAAGCGAAGCAGTTGCAACCGTAAAAGAGTTAAAATCGGCAAAATTCGATGAAACAGTAGAGGTTGCACTAAATTTAAATGTCGATCCAAGACATGCCGACCAAATGATTAGAAGCTCAGTTGTCCTGCCTCACGGAACAGGGAAAAAAGTTACCGTTGCAGTCTTTGCTAAAGGTGAAAAAATAGATGAAGCCAAAGAAGCAGGCGCTGATATTATAGGTGATGATGAACTTTTAGCGCAAATCCAAAAAGGTGAAATTAATTTCGATATTGTAATAGCTACGCCGGATATGATGGGTGTATTGGGAAGGGTTGCTAGAATTTTAGGACCAAAAGGTTTAATGCCTAACCCTAAAGTTGGAACAGTTACTCCAAATATTGCTCAAGCTGTTAAAAATGCAAAAGGCGGGCAGGTTAATTTTAGAACCGATAAAAAAGGAAATATCCACGCAGGTATAGGTAAAGCCAGTTTTGACGCAGAAAAATTAGAAGAGAATTTAAGAACTTTTATTAATAAAATTAATAAATTAAAACCAGCAAGCGCAAAAGGCAGATATATTACTAATGCTGCGCTCTCTTTGACTATGAGTCCGTCTGTTAAAATGGATACTCAAGAATTAATGGAAATTAAATAATTTTTAATTACGCTTAGCGCGTTTATCTTAGACGAAGACATCAGGGGCGTAAAGCTTAAAATTGGAGAAATCCTGTTAAGCACTGCTTAACAACCCTTTTGTAAGGTCTGAAAGGAGAAAAAATGACAAGAGCCCAAAAAGAGCAACTGGTAGCTGACTTAGCAGCCTCTTTTTCAGAGTCGAATGCTATTGTGGTTTGCGACTACAAAGGGACTAAGTGTCAAGAACTTGAACAAGTTCGCGCTTTCGCATCTGAGAGCGGCACAAAAGTTCGTGTAGTTAAAAACACATTGGCAATGATTGCTCTGAAAAATGCGGGTATCGAAGGCTTAGAGCTAAAAGATACCAACCTTTTGGTGTGGGGCGAAGATCAGATAGGAACTTGTAAAGTTGCTGACAAAGCTGCAACTGAATTCAAGAATACCTTTTCGATTAAAGCCGGTGCGCTAGAAGGCAAAGCAGTTGAGTTAGATACTATTATGGCTATGGCTAAATTGCCAAGCCGTGATGAGCTTCTTGGTATGCTTCTTAATGTTTGGCAAGCGCCGATTCGCAACTTTACAATCGGTCTTGACGCATTAAGAAAGAAAAAAGAAGAAGAAGCGTAAGCTGGTTGATGGTTAATGGTTTATAGTTGATGGTTAATCGTTAAAGTTAAAAGTAAAAAGAAAAACAAAAGGATAGGAAAATGGCTATTACTAAAGAAGATGTATTAGAGTATATCTCAAATTTAAGCGTATTAGAACTTTCTGAATTAGTTAAAGAGTTCGAAGAGAAATTTGGTGTATCTGCGCAAGCTACTGTTGTTGCAGCTGCAGGTGCTGCCGGAGGTGCTGCAGAAGAAGAACAGACAGAATTTGATGTTGTTCTAACAGGTGCAGGCGCTAAGAAAATTAATGTTATTAAAGTTGTTAGAGCAATTACCGGTCTTGGTCTTAAAGAGGCTAAAGGCGCAGTTGAAGATGTTCCTACAACAATTAAAGAAGGTGTTTCTAAAGAAGAAGCAGAAGAGCTTAAAAAACAGCTTGAAGAAGCCGGCGCTTCTGTTGAGCTTAAGTAAGCTTTTTAATGCAAATGCGGTAATCTTGCCGCATATTGCAAAATGCCTTGATTTATAAATAAGTTATTAAATTTTACTATAATTATTATTTAATGATTTATTTGTGAATCACTAGTGATGAGTTGTGGGAGTATTTTTTAAATTTCGGTTCAAGATATAGCAAAATGCGCAAAGCTATATGCAGAGCCTTACAGTTTTTTCATAGAAGCCTAAAAATGGGCAAATTATAACTGTTGTATAGTAATATTTAATTATTTAACTTACCTATTTTTAGCCTTCTATGGCTAATACTCCACAACTCACAAACGGCATCTTTTAGACTTTTGTATTAAAGCGCACTAAACAAAAGTCGCAGCAGCTTAAAAGATGCATAAAACCAAATTATAAGGTTGAATAATGCTAAACTCCCTACATTCTGGAAACAGATTAAGAATAGATTTTTCAAAAACCCCAAAAGAGATAGAGATTCCCAATCTTTTACAGCTTCAGCAAAGCAGTTATGACCAGTTTTTAATGGCTTATGCTAAAGACAGGTCCCAAAGTATTATAGAAAAGACTTTTAAGTCAGCCTTTCCTATTCACGACCAGCAGAACAGAATTACGCTAGAATACCGCGGAAGCGAAGTGATTATGCCAAAATATACCGTTAGAGAGTGTATGGAAAGAGGTTTAACCTACTCTGTTTCTTTAAAATTAAAAATTGATTTAATCATATGGAACAGAGATGAAAAAACCGGTGAAAAACTAGACCCCAAAGAGGTAAAAAGCCAAAGTATTTATGTAAGAGATATTCCCTTAATGACTGATAGAACATCTTTTGTCGTAAATGGTGTTGAGAGGGTTATAGTCAATCAGCTTCATAGAAGCCCAGGAGTTATTTTTAAAGTAGATGAATCTAAAACAACAGCTCACAAATTGATTTATTCTGCTCAAATTATTCCAAACAGAGGAAGCTGGCTCTATTTTGAGTATGATGCAAAAGATATACTTTTTGCCAGAATTAACAAAAGAAGAAAAATACCTATTACGATTCTTTTAAGGGCAATAGGTTACACAAAAGAGGATATTGTAAAAATTTTCTATCCTACACAAACAGTTATCGTTAAAGATAACAGATTTTTGGTTAAATTTGACCCAAGCCGCTTAAAAGGGCGTGCTGAGTATGATATCAAAGATGCAGACGGCAATGTTATTGTAAATATGGGTAAAAGACTTACCAAAAAGAAAATGGCTCAGCTTCAAGAGCAAGGTTTGGAGTGGTTAGAGTATCCGTTAGAAGTTTTAATGGAGAGATATTTAGCTAAGCCGATAATCGACCAAGAAACAGGCGAAGTTGTTTACGATACCGTAGCGCAGCTTGATGAAAACAGATTAAAAAGAATTATTGAGCTTGGAGTAGAAAGCTTTGAAATCGCAGATGATTTATCTGAAGAGAGCGATGCATCTATTATTAAAGCGTTTGCTGCTGAGCAAGAGAGCTTAAGACTTTTAAGACAGAGCGAAGGGATAGACGACGAAAATATTCTTGCAGTAATCCGCGTGCATAAAGTAATGAGACCCGGAGAGCCTGTTACACCCGAAGCTGCGCAGGCATTTTTGCGCCAGCTATTCTTTGACCCCGAAAGATACGACTTAACAGAAGTAGGTCGTATGAAAATGAACCATAAATTGGATTTAAATACACCTGATTATGTTACGGTTTTAACAAACCAGGATATTATTGCAACAATTAAATATTTAATTAAAGTTAAAAAAGGCATTGGTCATATAGATGACAGAGACCATTTGGGCAACAGAAGAATCCGCTCAATCGGGGAGCTTTTGGGTAATGAGCTGCATAACGGCTTGATTAAAATGCAAAAAGCAATTAGAGATAAAATGACTACGCTTAGCGGCTCTATTGACGATTTGATGCCGCACGATTTGGTTAATTCTAAAATGATTACAAATACAGTTTTAGAATTTTTCTCTAGCGGACAGCTTAGCCAATTTATGGACCAGACAAACCCGCTATCTGAAATTACGCATAAAAGAAGGCTGTCTGCTTTAGGTGAGGGCGGTTTGGTAAAAGAGAGAGCAGGTTTTGAAGTGCGCGATGTCCACCCTACGCATTATGGAAGAATCTGTCCTATTGAAACGCCGGAAGGTCAAAATATCGGGCTTATCAATACGCTGGCTTCTTACGCAAAAGTAAATGAGCACGGCTTTATCGAAGCGCCGTATAAAGTGGTTAAAGACAGAAAAGTAACCGACGAAATCGTTTATATTACCGCAACGCAAGAAGAAGATAAAATTATAGCGCCAGCATCTACAAATGTTGATGAAAACGGTTATATCGTAGATGATTTGATAGAAGCAAGATTAAACGGCGATATCGGATTGCAAGATGCAAATAAAGTTGATTTAATCGACTTGGCGCCTACAATGGTTAGCGGTGCAGCGGCTTCTTTAATTCCATTTTTAGAGCACGACGATGCAAACCGTGCATTGATGGGTTCAAACATGCAGCGCCAGGCGGTGCCGCTAATTTGGACGGAAGCGCCTATGGTCGGAACAGGTATGGAAGCAATTTCAGGGCGCGATGCTTGGGAAGCGGTTAAAGCAAAAAGAGCAGGGCGCGTAGAGAAAGTTGATGCAAGAAATATTTATATTATCGGCGAAGATGAAAACGGCGTATTTATTGACCATTATAGATTGGAAAAAAATATAAGAACCAACCAAAACACCGCATTCCATCAAACACCTATTGTAACAGTAGGGCAAGAGGTTAAAGCAGGTGAAATTATTGCAGACGGCTCTAGCATCGACCAAGGAGAGCTGGCTTTAGGTAAAAATATTCTATTGGCATTTATGCCGTGGAACGGATATAACTATGAAGATGCGATTATTGTATCCGAAAAATTAATTCGCGAAGATACATTTACCTCTTTGCATATTTACGAAAAAGAGATAGAAGCTAGAGAGCTTAAACACGGAACCGAAGAGATTACAAGAGCGCTTCCGAATGTGCGCGAAGACGAGCTTACGCATCTTGACGAAAGCGGTATTGTAAAAATTGGAACTTATGTTAAGCCGGGAATGATTCTGGTTGGTAAAGTAAGCCCTAAAGGCGAAATTAAACCTACACCCGAAGAGAGACTTTTAAGAGCAATTTTCGGCGATAAAGCAGGGCATGTCGTAAATAAATCTCTATATACGCCGGCTTCTATGGAAGGCGTGGTTGTAGATGTAAAAATCTTTACCAAAAAAGGTTATGCAAGAGATGCCAGAAGCCAAAGAGCTTACGAAGAAGAGAAAGCAAGACTTGATAAAGCGCATCATGACAGCTTGCTAATGATTGATAAAGAAGAGGTTTTACAAATTGTAACTTTCTTAGCAAAACAAGAGTTAGCACAAGATGCACAAATCGGAGAAGAGACTTATAAAGCAGGAAGCAAAGTTCCAAAAGAGGTAATCGAAACCGTTAACCGCTTCGCATTGCGTTCGCTTGTAAAATCTTATTCTGATAAAGTTCAAAAAGAGTATGAAAGATTAAAAAACAGTTTCTTAAAACAGAAAAAGAAATTAAAACAAGAGCACGAAGAGAAGCTTGATATTTTAGATAAAGACGATATTTTGCCAAACGGCGTTACGAAAGTTGTTAAAGTTTATATTGCAACAAAAAGAAAAATAAAAGTGGGCGATAAAATGGCGGGGCGCCACGGTAACAAAGGTATTGTTTCAAACATCGTTCCCGAAGTTGATATGCCGTATATGGAAGACGGAACGCCTGTAGATTTAATTCTAAATCCGCTTGGGGTTCCTTCGCGTATGAATATCGGGCAGATTTTGGAAGTTCACTTAGGTTTAATAGGTAAAAAACTGGGTGAGCAAATTCAAGAAATTTTCGATAAAAAACAGAAAGATTTTGTTAAGCAGTTAAGAGAAAAAATGATTGATATCGCTTATACGGCTAAATTGATGAAAGCTAAAGCCGAACTTGAAACTATGAGTGATGAAGATTTAATCAAATATGCAAGAGATTGGGCAAAAGGGGTTAAATTTGCAGTAACTCCATTTGAATCGGTTAATCAAGAAGAGTTTGCAAAACTGTTTGAATTGGCAAAAATGGATAAAGACGGCAAAACTCAGCTCTATGACGGTAAAACAGGCGAAAAGATTAAAGAGCGCGTAAATGTGGGGTATATGTATATGCTTAAACTGCACCACTTGGTTGATGAGAAAGTTCACGCCCGTTCAACCGGACCATACTCTTTGGTAACTCAACAGCCTGTGGGCGGTAAAGCGCTGTTTGGAGGTCAGAGATTCGGAGAGATGGAAGTTTGGGCACTGGAAGCTTACGGTGCGGCTCATGTTCTAAAAGAGATGCTGACAATTAAATCGGATGATGTAGAAGGCCGTGCAAAAGCGTATAGAGCAATTACAAAAGGCGAGTCGGTTCCTGCTTCGGGAATTCCAGAAACCATGTTCGTTTTAACTAAAGAGTTGCAATCTTTAGGATTAGATGTAGAACTTTACACAAAGAAAGAGGGTGAAGATGAGTAACAGTTATTTAGAAAATTTAACGCCAATTGATTTAAATAGTGAAGAGCGCCCAAAAGATGTTGAGGCTTTAAGACTTCGCGTAGCATCTCCGGAGAGAATTTTATCTTGGAGTTACGGCGAAGTTAAAAAACCCGAAACTATAAATTACAGAACCCTAAAGCCTGAGCGCGACGGTCTGTTTTGCGCTAAAATTTTTGGACCAATCCGCGATTACGAGTGCCTTTGCGGTAAGTATAAAAAGATGCGCTACAAAGGTGTTGTGTGCGAAAAGTGCGGTGTTGAAGTAACCAGCTCTAAAGTTAGAAGAAGCAGAATGGGGCATATTGAGCTTGTAACCCCTGTTGCTCACATTTGGTATGTAAGTTCTCTTCCAAGCCGTATAGGAACTTTGCTAAATGTTAAAATGAAAGATTTAGAAAGAGTTCTTTATTACGAAGCTTACATTGTAAAAAATCCGGGCGATGCAAGTTACGACAGCAACGGCGAAAACCCTGTTCAAAAATACGATGTATTAAACGAAGAGCAGTATCAGCACTTAAATACATACTTCAAGCATACCGGCTTTGATGCAAGAATGGGAGGTGAAGTAATTCAAGAACTTCTTGCAGAGCTCGATTTGGTTGAAATTATGCTTCAGCTTAAAGAGGATATTAAAAACACCAAAGCTGTTGCAAAGAAAAAGACTATTATTAAAAGACTAAAAGTAATCGAAGCGTTTTTAGATTCGGATAACCGCCCTGAATGGATGATGCTTACATACCTGCCGGTTCTTCCGCCTGATTTAAGACCTTTGGTTGCGCTAGATGGCGGTAAATTTGCAGTTAGTGATGTTAATGATTTATATAGAAGAGTAATTAACAGAAACCAGCGTTTAAAAAGATTGGTTGAGCTTAATGCGCCTGAAATTATTGTTAGAAATGAAAAGAGAATGCTGCAAGAAGCGGTAGATGCGCTGTTTGACAACGGTCGCCGCGGAAATTCGGTAAAAGGTGCAAATAAAAGACCTTTAAAATCGCTTTCTGAAATTATTAAAGGCAAGCAGGGGCGGTTCCGCCAAAACCTTCTTGGTAAAAGGGTTGATTTCTCGGGTCGTTCGGTAATTGTTGTGGGTCCTGATTTAAAAATGGATCAGTGCGGATTGCCTAAGAAAATGGCGTTAGAATTGTTTAAACCGCATTTGATGGCAAAATTGGAAGAGAAAGGTTACGCAACGACTCTAAAATCTGCTAAAAAGATGATAGAGAAAAAAGTGCCGGAAGTTTGGGAGTGTTTAGAAGAAGTGGTTGATAATTACCCTGTAATGCTAAACCGTGCGCCAACCCTGCATAAACTTTCAATCCAGGCATTCCACCCAAGATTGATTGACGGTAAAGCGATTCAGCTTCACCCTCTAGTTTGTGCGGCATTTAACGCAGACTTCGATGGCGACCAGATGGCTGTGCATGTTCCTCTTTCGGACGAAGCGATTGCAGAAGCAAAAATTTTGATGCTTAGCTCTATGAATATTTTGCTTCCAGCATCTGGTAAAGCGATTGCAGTTCCTTCGCAAGATATGATTTTGGGGCTTTACTATCTCTCTTTGGAAAAGAGTGATGTAAAAGGCGAGCATAAACTTTTTGCAAGCATCGACGAAGTATTTATGGCTCTTGACCAAGGAGCGCTTGATTTAAATGCAAGAGTAAGAACGCTGATTAACGGTCAGGTAATTACAACAACTGCTGGCAGATTGATTTTAAAATCTATTATTCCCGATTTCGTGCCTGAGAGCATGTGGAATAAAGTTATGAAGAAAAAAGATATTGCCGCTCTAGTTGATTATGTATATAAAATTACAGGAGTCAGCCAAACAGCCGAATTTTTAGATAACTTAAAAGATATGGGCTTTAAATACGCAACCGCAACGGGTGTATCTATTTCTATTGATGATATTAAAGTTCCAGATGCCAAAAACAGAATTGTCCAAGAGTCTAAAGAGAAAGTTTACGAAGTTCAAAAGCAATACGCAGGCGGGCTTTTAACAGAGCAGGAAAGATATAATAAAATTATCGATATCTGGACCGATGCAAACAATAGAATTGCAGAAGAGTTGATGAAACTTATTAAGCAAGATAAAAACGGTTTCAACTCTGTTTATATGATGGCAGACTCAGGTGCAAGGGGTTCTGCGGCTCAGATTAGACAGCTTTCGGGTATGCGTGGTTTGATGGCAAAATCTAGCGGTGAAATTATCGAAACGCCTATTACTTCAAACTTCCGTGAAGGGCTGAATGTTCTTGAATTCTTTATTTCAACCCACGGTGCGAGAAAGGGTCTTGCAGATACTGCGCTTAAAACTGCGAACGCAGGGTATTTGACAAGAAAACTTATCGATGTTGCGCAAAATACAAAAGTAACAATCGAAGATTGCGGCACACACGAAGGTATTGAAGTTAGCGATATTGTTGTAGGTAACGAATTGATTGAATCTATTGCCGACAGATGTTACGGAAGGGTGCTGGTAAAAGATGTAATCGACCCTATTAACAATGAAATTTTACTGCCAGAGGGCACGCTTATTGACGAGTTGGCGGCAAAAACTATTAAAGATGCAATGGTTCAAACCGTAACAATTAGAAGTGCAGCCACTTGTAAAGCTAAAAAAGGTATCTGCGCTAAATGTTACGGATTAAACATGGCAGAAAACCGCCTTGTTAAACCGGGTGAAGCAGTGGGCGTAATTGCAGCGCAATCAATCGGGGAGCCCGGAACCCAGCTTACGCTTAGAACATTCCACACCGGTGGAACTGCGACTGCGGGCAAAGAAGAGCGCCAGGTAATTGCTACAAAAGAAGGTTTCATTAGATATTACAACCTCGATACATATAGAAGAAGAGACGGCGTTTTAATTGCAGCAAACCGAAGAAATGCAGGTATTTTATTAGTTGAACCAAAAATAAAAGCGCTATTTGACGGAAAAATAACTATTAAAAATACGCACGATGAAATCATAGTTACCCTTAAATCTAAAAAAGATGAGAAAAAATACACTCTTAGAAAAGAAGATGTGGCAAAAGCGATTGAATTAGCCGGTGTTTCGGGCAATATCGAAAATAAAATGTTTATTCCTGTCGAAAACGGCGAAGAGATTAAGCAGGGCGATTCGATTGT
>JALWKP010000151.1 GCA_027081355.1 Campylobacteraceae bacterium | reverse complement strand
GTTCTTTCTGCAAAGTTCTAACAAACAAAATAAGCGCAAAAAGCATAACAAAAACCAGAGCTATTTCACTCCCTTTATGCATATTTTCAAATATATGGCTATTTACAGCCTTTTCGCCCTGAGCTTGCATTTGGATTATGCTGCTCATATAAAAATAGTTAAAAAGCATAGAACTCATAATAAACCCCAGCGCGCTTAAAGTTTTAACTAAATCTCTGTTAAAACGCTTATACTGATATCCTTCATAAAGCGCAACGCCAAGCACTCCTGCTAAAATAAAATATTTAAGCCCGATAAAATTGTGCGTCATTATAAGCCCCTCTTGAAAACGGCTCAAAAGTTCGCTTCCTAGCCACTTTTCGCTATGAAAAGTAACAGGCGCAACAACCGCCCCCGCATATAAGCTGGCACCAAAAACCACACCCAAAATAAGCAGATAAATGATTGTAAAATATCTGTTTGTCCTTAAATTTTGCATACTGTATCCTTTTTTGAGAGATAATATCAATCTTAGCTAAAACTTAGCTTTGCTTTTAAAAATTATCAATATCTTCCAAACTTAACAATTTATATTCAACTTTATAACCGTTATATTTTTTTACCAAATTAAGAGATTTTTCTATAAGTGTCTCTAAATTTAACCTTTTTTTAGATAATTTCACTTCACAAACAAGAAGTTTTTTTTCAATATTGTCAATTGCCACAATATCTATTTCGTTTCTGTTGCCTCTTTCCCAGTAATTGCCGATTTGCGTATATCTGCCCCGCTCTTTTAAAAGCTCTATAAAAAGTTTTTCTAAAAATTTGCCTTTATAGGTAGAAAAATCCCGCAATACTATCTCTTTTAACCTGTCAAACGCTTCAGCCTCTGTTAATGAACTGTATTTATAAATAAACCTGAACCAAAAACTTAAAAAGTTATCAATAATTTCATACTTTTGCACTTTTGCATTTGCTTTGGCGCCTATTGGCTTAATGCTTTTAATAATGCTGTAATCGCTCTCTAACCGGTGCAGGTAACCCGAAACATTTTTATTTAAAATCAATTCTATCTCTTTTTTTGATGTTTTAGAAGATGCCAAAAGAGCCAAAATAGAAAAATATGTTGTATAATCTTTGCCAAACTCTTCAATCAGCCTGTTTTTTCCCTCTTCTAAAAAAAGCGAATACGGCGTAAAAATTTCATTTACCATCTTTTCTAAAGTAAAACTCTCATAAAGTGCAAAAAGCTCGATATATTTTGCAACACCGCCCGTTATTGTATAAACATCAAGCAAATTTTGGGGATTGTAGCTATTGTAATCTTTTAAAATCTCTTTTATTACCGAAACTTTAAAGGGTTTTAGCTCTATTTTAAAATCAGCCCTGCCAAAAAGCGACTCTTTGCTGTCTTCGTATATCTTTTTCATGAGTGAATAAACAGAACCGCAGGTTATTAAATGCATTTTAGATTCTGCTTTATGCATATCCCAAAGTTTTTGCATAGCAGAAAAAACCGACTCGTTAACTTTATAAAAATCTTGAAACTCATCTATAATTAAAGTAAATGGGTTCTTTTTTGCAAGCTTTAGCAGATATGCAAAAAGCTCTTCAAATTTTTCTATTCTTCCAAAAATCTCGACATTTAATTTGCTCTGTAATTCAATAATAAACTCTTCGCAAAGCAAAGCTTCGTTTTTTCTCGAAACAAAAAAATAAAGAACCGGCTCTTTGCTAAACGAATGAAGCACCAAAGCAGTTTTACCAACCCTTCTTGCCCCAATAAGCACACTCATAATCCCCTGCTTGCTCTTTAATCTATCCGCCCTTTTTAATATCTTTAATTCATCTTCCCTATTATAAAACTTCATTATAATAACTCCTGTTATAATAACCTGCGTTATTATAACATATATTTTTTAAATTTCTCCTCATCCTATAGCTCCAGCTTTGGGATGCATATTGGAGGAATAGGTTTGAGGATGTAGAATTGAGGGTTTACTCTCATTCCAATTGTCCCAATTGGAACGCTTACTCTAATCATAATAAACCGAAATATGAGTTTTCATCGGAGACGATGGCAACTAGGAAAATTAAATTTGTATGCATTACATAGTAGAATCATCTAATAGTAATGATTTTTCTCCTATATCTCTGTAAATTTCTTCATCTTCACATTTTATACAACCTTCTACAGGATACAATTTTACTATATTTAAAATTTTCCCATAATGTCCAATAAGTTTTAATAATAATGCATGAATAAGAAAATGAAGTTTATGATTAATATATACATGCTTCCTAGTAAAATCTACTAAAGTATCTACTTTAATAAAATCATTTCCATGCAAAAAATCATTACGATGGTTAATTATTTCTTTATCTTCTTCATTTAAAGTTATATTTAATAATTCGAATGGCTTTATTAGTTTATCTTTATTTGTTGGAGCATTTATATTATCAATTCTTGTTTTAATTGCACTATTTTGATAATTATCTACATATTTTTTAGCAACTGTATGAAGCTTTTCTTTCATCTCCCTCTCTGTAGCTTTTTTTTCTATTGGTTTAATTGATTTCATATTTTTAGCACTACTAATATAAGAGGTTAAATTTTCTAAAACCACTGAATATACTATACCTTGTGCTTCTATTGTAGTTTGGTTTCCTTCCATAATTAATTCAATAGCACGACGAATTTTATTTTCTTTTAAACACAAATTACATAAATTTGAAAATATTTTTCTAGAAATTAAAATTAAATTATTTTTATATTCAATTATTAATTTTTCTCTTTCAACTTCACTATAAGTTGAAGGAAAAAAACTCATAAATAAAGCAGTATCTATTGGTTTTAGATGAGTTTGATAAGTATCAGCAAAGCTATCAGAATATGCATATTCACAAAATTCTTCAAATTTATTGTTTTCATAAGCAAAATAATATCCTTTCATTCCAGGCGCATATCCAGTTAGCAAACCAAAACATAATCTAATTATTTTACTATATTTATCAAACTCTTCAAAATTAATTTTATCTATGTTTTCAATAACAAATTTTTGATTTACAAAATATAAATTAAACTTAATATTTTTTATATCAAATAATATTCCATTTCGAGGAGCTATAAATGTTTCAGTTGATACATTAATCAAATTTTCAAATACAAAATCTAATCTGGGGTATTTTTTAGCACCTTTAAAAATTAGTTGAAAGTAATGTTTATTTTTAAAGTTTTTAGTTTCGAATTTATAAATATTAAAAGAAATAAAATTTTGTAAATCTGTTTCTGAAAAAAGTGAATTTGTAATATAAATTGTGTCATTACCATATACAAAAACTTTTTTATTTAAATGTGACAAATGTATATTACCATATTTAAACATTTCTTCTTTAAATACTTTTCTTTTAAGTATAAGCCTATTTTTCTTTCTTAATAAATGATATTCTCTTTTATCTTCCTTACTTATAAATAAAATATGATTCTTATTAGTAATACTTTCTATTTTTTCAATATGGCTATCAATGGAATTAAATTTTCTCTTTATATTCATGTATTTTCTTTCACAATACAATTTAGCCCAAAATTATATTTTGGAGCACCTATTACCTCTACTCTTTCCTAAAATGCACCAATTTAAATCTATCTCCCATAATAGTAGGAGCAATCAAAGTCTTAACCTTATCGGCTTGAACCAAATATTGGGCTTGGGTGGCTATTTTGTGGTATTGCTCTAAGATATCTATAATTCCAAACTCTACCAAGGCTCTTGCTTGGGTTTGGTATTTTACAAGCGAACAGCCGGCATTTTCAAAAGCTTCTATTACATGGGCGAAGTTTACATCGTAAGTTATATCACTCTTTTTGAATTGCTCTTGCAGATTCAGCTCTTCGTCAAACAAAGGCCAGGTTTTATGTTTGCTGTAAACTCTTATAGAAAAATCGTTTCTAACATACTTTTCGCCGTAATCAAAGCTTACAAATTCAAAACTTTTAGCTGCATTTGCAACCTCTTTTGCAAACTCTTCGTAACCTACGGCTATTTCGCCTGTTTTTAAGCGGTGTTTTTTTGCAAATTCCAGCTCTTTTATGCCGGCATCCTGCCAGATTATTTTATGCTCGTTTACCACGGCAATTTTGCCGTCTTTGTAAAGTTCGCACGGGAAGGCATCGAAAATTTCATTACTTATGAAAAATGCGCTATCTAAATTCAGCTCATTTAGGCTTTTGTAATACTCTATCTTAACCGCATCGCCGAAATTCTCTTTAAAATAAGCCTTTTGCGCTTTTATAACATCATCTTGCCGCTCAACTATGCAAAAGCGCATACTCTCAAGCAGGCTCTCATCTTGAGTATAGAGCCAGCGTATCATATCGCCCATCAGATACCCCTGATGCGCGCCTATTTCTACCAAAGCAGTGCTTTTTGGCAATTTGCCGCTGCTAATTTGCCCATAAAGATAATTGGCAATCGATGCGCCAAAAAATGCGCTTGTGCTCACAGCAGTGTAAAAGTCGCCCTCTTTACCGATTCTCTTAAAAGTTTTATAGTAGCCCCCTTCGCCATAAAGCCACTCTTGCATATATTCACTAAAACGCATACTACCTCATCTTTGCATAAAGTTTTAAAAGTTCTATCTGTTTATCTATTGCGTAAATTTTTGCATCTAAACGCTTAATTTTTAAAGAGTTTTTAATAAGCTTGACATCATTTATGCTTCTTTGCCCTGCCCTGTAAAGGTTTTTTGTAGATTTTAAAAGCCGCGCGTAAACTCTTGCTTCTTTTTTTGCCAAAGCGATTCTGCGCTCTATTAAGCTTAACTTTTTAGCTGTAATTTTATAATCTTGCACGGCGCTTTTTTGGCTGTTTTTAACTTTGATTTTGGCAATCATGCTGTCTAACTTTGCCGATTCTATCTCGTTGCCTGCATTTATAGAAAGCGGCACAGAGACGGTTAGCGAATAGTTGGCAAATTTATCCCGCATAAAGGGCTGGGCTTTTGAAACTTTGGTGTAGCTTGCGCCAACGCTGACTGTCGGCAGATATTTAGAGCGGGTCATTTTAGCGTAATACTCTTTGCTTTTTGCATTTGCGCGCGCAATGTCAAGCTCTATATTTGAATTTAAAAATTTATCTTTGCCAATAAGGCTTAAACGGGGCAAGCGCAGAGTGTCGGGGTTTTTAGAGCTTATTTTTGCAAAAGCTCCTTTAAGTTCGGCCAAGCTTGCCTCTAGCTGCAATAGCGCAATTTCGGCTTCGTCTTTTTTTGCTAAAGCGTTATCTAAATCTATGCTGTCGCTTAACCCCGCATCCAAAAGCTCCTGCTTTGCTTTTATCTCTATTTTGGCATTTTTAATCTGCAAGCGCATTTTCTGGATAGAGAGTTTTGTCTTTTTGATATTAAAAAGCAGCTCGACCGCTTTGGCGATAAGGGCATTTTTCTCTTTAATCACATTAGCCCTTGCCAAACCGTAATTTGCATTTGCAAACTTTATGCCGTAATATATCCCGCCGCTTTTAAAGATAGGCTGGTTTATGCTTATTGAGTAACTGTTAAAAGGCTGAGTAGTGTGCGGAACCTGGGTATTCCAAGTGCGCTGAAATGTAAGCATAACAGGCGAAATCCAGCTTAAAGAATTGTAATCTTTATCTTTTAAACTCTTTTGCAGCTCTAAATCGAACAGTTCGTTGTAATTGTTATTAAGCAAATTTTCCAAATTAGAAGCGCCAAGCATCGACAAACTAAAAAGTGCTGCAATAAGTAGTTTTTTCACTTTTAAATCTCCATTGTTTTGAAAAAAGCTAAGAGCTAAGGGCTTAGAGCTTAGAGCCAATTGTGCGGCTGCGCCGCGTTTTAAAAAAAGCTAAGAGCTTAGAGCTTAGAGCTAGTGGGGCGGCTTACGCCGCGTTTAATATTTGCGGCTTTGCCGCTTAAAAAAAGGCGAAGCCACCTTGTTAGCTCTAAGCTCTCCGCTCTAAGCTTTTAGCTCTTTCAAAACGCGGCGTAAGCCGCACCTCTAGCTCTTGGCTCTCGGCTCTTAGCTCTTAGCTCTTTAAGCACCTAAAGTGCTTAAAGCCCCATAAGCGCCATTTCTAAGCGCTTAAAGCCCTCTTCTATCTCTTCTTTGCTGATTGTCAGCGGCGGCAGGAAGCGGACTGTGTTTCTGCCTGCTTTTAATACAATTAAACCATGTTCAAACGCTTTTTGGATAATTTGGCTCTGAATCTGTGCGCTTTTGCATCTTAAGCCTCTCATTAAACCAAGCCCAACGCTGTATTCAAAATATCTTGGCAAAGAGCTTGCAATGCGCTCTAAATGGGTATCGAAAATTGCTATTTTTTTATCTATATCTTTTGCTTTATACTCTTGCTCCAAAATATCAAGCACCTCCAGAGCGGCTCTTGTGCTTAAGTAGTTTCCGCCAAATGTGCTGCCGTGGTCTCCAGGAGAGAAAATATCTTTTAAGTTTGTCATTACAGCACCTATTGGCAAACCGCCGCCAAGCCCTTTTGCAAGGGTGATGATATCCGGCTCTATGCCGTAATAATTGCTTGCTAAAAACTCGCCGCTTCTGTAAACCCCTGTTTGAACCTCATCTACAATTAAAAGCAGCCCTTGTGATTTTAAAAATTTCGCCAAATCTTTAATTTCATCTTTGGGAAACGGCTGAACGCCCCCTTCGCCCTGAACAAGCTCTATCATAACCGCCACGGTTTTATCATCGATATTTTTATAAATTTCATCTATATTTTTTACATGCATAAAACCGTCTGGATACGGTGAAAAGTTGGGGGTATGCATTTTATCTTGCCCGGTTGCTTTTACAGTTGTGATTGTGCGCCCGTGAAAAGAGTGCTCTAGCGTAATTACTTTGTATCTTTTATTTTCAAAATTTGTCTGCCCGTATTTTCTGGCAATTTTTAAAGCCCCCTCATTTGCCTCTGCACCCGAATTTCCAAAGAAAAGGCGCATATCGTAACCGCTAAGCTCCACTATTCTTTTTGCAAGCAGAGCCTGCGGTTCAATTACCCATAAATTGGATACATGTATCAAATTTTTTGCCTGAAGGCACACAGCATCTGCCAATCTTTTATTGCCGTGCCCTACGCTGCAAACCCCGATACCGCTGCCAAAATCTATATACTCTTTGCCGTCGCTGCTATATAGCTTCGCCCCGTCGCCTTTAACAAAATTTGTATAATTTCTGCCGTAAGAGTGCAGAACATACTCTTTATCTATTGTTTCTAAATTCATCGTTTTCCTCTGTAAAAAAATTGTTTTATTATAGCAAAATGTTTTATTAACCTGAGTTCGACGGGATACCATATTCACAATTTTATGAGGTTTTTCATAGGCAACGACAGATTTTTGCAGGACTAACTAGTTAATTGTCCTCGCTTCGCTGCGGGGTTACACCAAAAAAATCTGTCTAAGCATATGGGAAACCTCATAAAACCCGAAGGGAAGCCTAAAAATGGGCAATCTTTCCAAAATTAAATTCTTACATTAGCTTTGGCTAGTGCTACGAATTGAATTTTGAAAACCTTACCCATTTTTAGGTTTTTGTGGATATGGTATCCCATCGAATTCAGGTTATTAAATTAAGTATCTTGTTATTCCCGCGAAAGCGATACCGGTTTCTGGTTTTTAGAATAGATTCCCAATCAAGCCGGGATATTGGAAAAACAAACCTTACTCCTTAAACCTGCAACCTTTAGTATGCATCCCAAAGCCGGAGCTTTGGGACGAGGGAATTTCTAATCTCTCTTCTCTATTTGAGCCCTGGATTCCCGCTTGAGAGTGCGCAAAAACTTAGAAAACAACGGAAATGAGGCTTTAGCCTCATCTTGTTATTACTATTTATTGGTAATATTTTTGTAAGACTAAAGTCTCACCTCCAAGAAATACCAAGTTTTTGCGCAGTATCGCTTTCGCGGGAATGACACAATCTAAACTGTCACTGTCCACTGTTACTAATCACTAATTGTGCGGCACAGCCACACCTACATACGGATTACAGAATACGGAATTTTAATTCTCAATTATCAATTCTCAATTATCAATTCCTAACCCCTCACCCCTAAATCCTGCATCCTAAATCCTAACTAGGGTATCTCTTCTCTAACTCTTCATACAGGTCATCTGCGCTAATGTCGCTGTTTGCGGCTAAGATTTCTTGCATAACTGTATTATCCTCTTTGCCGTTCCACTCTTTTATGTAAGTTCCCTCTTTATAGCCATGGTCTTGGCGGAAAATATTTAGCACATTTTTGCCGACATATAGCTGATAGAGTCTTTCAAAACTCAAACCAAGTTTCGCACAAAGTTCAAAAAAGCTTTTTGTAAAATCTACAAGCTCAAAATGGCAAAAAAGTTTGCGCATAAACTCCTCTACCGCTTCTATCTCTTTATAATAATCGCCTTCAATTTTTTGTGTATCTATTTTGCCAATAGCATCATTTAAACGAATAGCCAGCTCTTCAATTGGCAAATTATCATTTAATCTGTTTACGCGCAGCACTTCACTCATAACAAAGTGCCAAATATCCACAAGCTCCACCTCTATATTATCTCTATCAACTTTTGCATTTATACTTTTCCAGTGTTTCCATGGGTAGCTATCGACCAGTTCGGCGCTTTCTATATATATACAGCGTTTCCAGTCAATAATTTTACCCTGTTTGGTAACGCCGTTTTCCCACCCTTTGCCGTTGGTGCTGTCGTTTAGTTTTTGCTGAAGTTTCAGCATTGTTTCCATTTTACTCACTCTTTCTCCTTTAGATATGCTTGCACAAACTCCCTTAATTTTTCGTAAACAAAGTTATCTTTATACCCCTCTATTTTTCCGCCTCCGGCATTTGGGTGCCCTCCGCCGTTTCCTATCTCTTCGGCAATTTTAGATACATCGACTTTATTATTCGAACGCAGGCTAAAACCTCCGCGGGAATTTATATCCATATAAAAGTCGTAATCTTCGTTTTTTAGCAAAAAGTTATTTCCAATTAACGAAGTATTGCCGGTTGAGTAAGTTAAAATACCCTTTTTACCTTTGTAATAAACCGTCATTTCATCGCGGTTTTTGCTTAAAATTTCGGTTACAAAATCGGCTACTAAGTTATCTTTTGTGTCATTTTTTTCTTGAATAAAAAAACCTTTTTTAATTTGATGCAACGCATCGTCTAAAATTATCGGCGCATCATCAAGCGGGTTTTCTCTTAAAATTTTATCCGCCTCGGCAATAAGATTAAGCTTATACTCTCTGTCTTCATTTGCAAAAACAACGCGGTTTACCTCTCTGGCACCGCTAATCATCCCAAGAAGCACCCTGCCGTAAGGGAAGTATTTGCTCTCATCCACCCATATGTCAATAGCGTTAATCGCCTGCACAATCGGCTCAAAAACGCCCTCTTTGTCAAACCCAAAGTTCTCTTTTAGCCATTCGTAAGTTATTACGGTCGCACATTTAGAAGTGTCCAAATAATACCACGCAAAGCGCTCTGCAGCGTTAGCGCCTGTTCCGTGGTGGTCCAAAAGCGCCAATTTAGCCCCCGCGCTTACCGCCTTTTTTTCTAAAGCGTTGCACTCTTTTGTTGTAAGGTTTAAATCGGTAATTAAAATAAGCGGCTTAATACCCTCAATCTTTGAAATATCACTAAAAATCTGCTCTATTCTCTCATTAACTTCGGCACCGTAATTTGCATTGTAGCATTTTATATTTTCAAAAACTTTAGTGGTTAAAAACTGGCATCCGTAACCGTCTAAATCTATATGCGAGAGGTGAAAAACATAATCAAAATCACTTTTCATCAAATAACTCTTTCAGTGTTAAACTTTTTAAATAATTATCTATTTTAAATTGAAACCTACCAAGAAAAGGCGATATATTGCATGTTCCTATTGCACCCATCGGGCAGGTGTCGGAATATGATATGCAATCAAAAACCGCCGGTCTTTTGCCTTCTGCGGAAAAAATTATATCATAAAGAGAAATATCTTCTGCATTTGCTTTCAAAGTATATCCGCCCTGCGAACCTCTATGAGAAACCAATATATCACTCTTGGCTAAATTTTGCAGAATTTTAGCCAAAAAACTTTTTGGTATGTTTAACTCTTTCGACAACTGCTCCGAACCTAAAGGTTTATCGGATTTTATTATAATATCCAGCGATAATAAAGCGTATTCACTAGCTCTTGTTAATAACATTATTCCCCTTT
>JALWKP010000150.1 GCA_027081355.1 Campylobacteraceae bacterium | reverse complement strand
AATATTTGCGCCAATTCAAAAACCAAATCCTCTTTATTCTCAAAATACTCATAAAAACTCCCCTTGCCAATCCCGGCATGAGAAGTGATTTTACTAATAGTCAAAGAGCGGATATCTTCGTTTATAATTAAATCTTTACAAGCTAACGCAATTGTTTGGCGCTTTTTTGCTTTATCGACAATTATCGCCATAAATTCTCCTTAAATTATTATGACTGACCGTCGGTCAATTTAATTTTAACAGATTTTCTTTATATTTTGCTTAAAAAGACAGCTGCAAAGCAACGGTCTTTTAAAATTTGATATTATGAGAGCACTGCACAATAGTTAGTTCCAAAGTATGGTGCTAGAAAGTATCAGAAATTAAATAAAATTACTCGAAAGCCTAGCCAAAGCTAAGCCCAGAGGAATTTTTTTGATTTATGATATTTTATTAGTGCTGTAATTTGGACTTGCTATTGTGCAGTGGTCTCATTATAATAAAAGTGCTGTAAAATCTATACTCAATTTTCAAATTTTCCAAGCGGATGATATTTTTCTATCGTTTCTTTTAAATGCGGTTTTTGGATATGTGTGTAAATTTGGGTTGTAATTAAAGAGCTGTGCCCTAAAAGTTCTTGAACCACTCTTAAATCTGCGCCGCCTATTATTAAACTGCTTGCATATGAGTGACGCAAAACATGGGGTGAAACTCCTAAATATTTTTTTGTAATTTTAAATACGCTAATTCGGCTAAGCGGCTTTTTTAAATAGTTTACAAATAGATACGGTTCACTGTCTCTTCTTTCTCTTAGATAAAGCTCCAAAGCAAACTGTGCAACTCTTGCAATAGGAACCAAGCGCTCTTTTTCACCTTTTGCAAAGCGCACTTTTAGCCAGTTGCCTTCTAAATCTTGACGCTTTGCATTTACCGCTTCACTGACACGCACCCCCGTAGCATACAAAAATAAAAGCAGTGCCCTATCCCGCAATCCCAGCCAATTTTTTGCCTCTATAGACTCTACAGCTTTCATAATCTCGTTATGCTCTAAAAAATTTGGCAAAGATGCCGGAATTTTTGAACTTTGTAAGTTTAATTCAATATTTGCAAACTCTAACTCTTTGCAAAAATTATAAAAAGTATTTATTGAAGATAATTTTCTATTAAGCGTCCGTGCATTTTTAAAGCGCCCTAAAAAATTTATAACATCACTGCTATCAACCTTCAAAAGCCCTTTTTTAAGAGAAGCTTCAAATTGCTCAATATCAGCAATATATGCAGATATTGAATTTTTACTAAGCCCTCTGTTTATAGTTAAATATTCCCTAAAAGCTTCTATTAAATCACTCATAATTAAGCGCGCTTAATTTGACTCTGATATCATCTATATAAAGCCAGTCACCCGAAACATAACTATAACTGTCTGCAGCTTTTACACTGTAAACCTTTTGTTTTTGCATATTATCATCCATAACCACTAGCGAACCGCTTTTTGCAAAGGCATAAATTTTTCCGTTTTTTGCAGCTATTGTAGCAAAATCGGCATACGCAAATTTTTTGCTCTCAATCAATTGCAAATTGGAATCCAACTTAGCTGCTATACCGTCTCTTGTGAGCAAATAAATATTGCCGTTATGAATTGTCAAATCGGCAACTTTGGCATTATATGTCTGTTTCCCGGCACTGGAAACTGTTATTATATTTGTAGGCGTTGCCGCAATTATTTTATTGCCAAGCGCTTTTAAGAAAATAATATTGCCGTAATTTTTAAGTGTTCCAACAGGCAAAACAGCAGGAGCTCTGTAAGTATGCAAACTGATAAACACCAATTTGCCGTCAAGCGTCGGTATTGCCAAAAAGTTTTGCGTAACAATCGGGTTTGCCAAGCGGTTATCTACTACCGAGCCTCCCGCAAATTCTTTTTGATAAATAACTTTGTTTTTAAACGGGTCGTAAAGCCCAAATCTGTTTCCCTGCAACAAATAAGCAATACCGCCGTAATATGCCACACCTGTAACCAAAGGAGCTTCTAATTTAGTGCGGGCTATCTCGTCTCCGTTAGACTTTAAAACCATAATATCGCCTAATTTATCTGCCGCCAAAATGCGGTCTCCCGAAGAACTCACATAATAATACCCTTTAGGCAAAACTATGCTGCCCTCGCCTTGAGGCGTTATATAACTTCCATCAGTAAAAGTCACCCCGTCTCTAATTACATTAAATGCCTGCTTGCCTGTTTTTTCAGTATATGCAGAGGTGCTTATTCCTGCACTGCTCTTAAACATATCCGGAACCAATTTTGTAGTATCAAACGAACATCCGTTTACCAGCAATGCAAAAGCTATTGCCAGGGTAACTTTTATTTTCATAGTAGCCTCTTTTTTATTTGTATTTTACACTATATTAATTTCCTTGTAAAATTTTATTTCACACTGTAAGCTATTTAATTGTAAAATGCTCCAATAAGCTTGCAACACCAGCGACGGCAGAATTTTTAGGAATCGTTTCTAAAATATTTTTAGCCTCTTTTTTCTTTCCTGCTTTGATTAATTTATACGCTTTTTCCACAAGTGTTAAATTTTTATAATAAACAGAATCTGCCGGTTTTTCTGCAATCACACCTTTATGATAAGCGATTACATCTTTTAAAAAATCATCTCCGGTTTTAATACTGCTTAGAGCTTTGGCATTAGAACTGTTTGCGGCAATAGAATATTCATATAAATTGTAAAGTTTTGGATTGTTTTCTTTTAATTTACTTATGGCAGCACTGTTTTTTGGGTCTTTTTGCAAAGCCAAAAGTGCGCTGTTTGCAGCCTCTAATTTGGAATTTTGCACATAATCATATATTTTATAACCAATAAATGCACCTATTAATAAAGCCGCTCCCCCGATAATTATTGTTTTATTTTTCTTAAAAAACTTTTCTAAATGAAACGCCTGCTCCAGCAGTTTTTCATCACTGCTAAGTTCCTGTTTTACTACATTTAACTCATCTTTTAAACTCATAAACCCGCCTTGTTAATATTTGTTACTATTATATTGATTTTATTCTTAAGAAGAGTAAAATATTTTGTAAAATTTTAACTATTCTCTAATTTCAATCCCCTCTTTTAGCACTTGTATTGTTTTATATTTATCATACTCCACATTCGAGCCCTCTTGAATTTTTACAAATTTTCTTTTTGTGTAATCCACTTCGTAATTACCCGGATTTTTGGTTGTAAAATCCACACATAGTTTTGCAGCGCTCTCTAAAACGCTTTGAGGCAGATTTTGCTTATCGGTTCTTATAAAAACATGCGAACCTGCAATATCGCGCACATGCATCCAAATATCGTTTGATTTTGCAATAGAAAGCAATTCCTGGTTCTCTTTGGAACTGCGCCCTACCATCACCTTATACCCCTCTATCCAAAATATTTCGCCTACTCTGTTTTTCTCTTTTTTCGCTTTCGAGCGTGCCTGTTTGGGAGCTAACAACTCCAATTCGTAAGGGTTGCTAGAAGCCTCTATTGCGCTTTTGATATTTTGGTAAAAATTAAGTTTAGACTCTAAATTCTCTTGCTCTATTTTAATATTTACTGCTTTGCTTTTTGAGCGCTTTGCCAAATTGAAAAAATATTCGCTTATTCTGTTTTTAACTACATTTTTCGGCAGTTTAATTGTGATTTCTCTGCCTTCAAAATCATAAGTTTCAAGCTTTGTATCATACGGTTTAATTTTATGCAAATTTACCAGCACAATATTTGCCAAATTACTGTAATTAGCAGCATCTTGCGCCAATTTTTCTTCGTCTGGCAAAGATTTTAGCGACTGCTTTAATTTTTTTATTTTTTTATTTATAGTGTTTAGTTTTTGCTCTTTTAATCTTTTAACCAAAGCGCTATTTACTTTTTGAAAATTATCTTTTAAAAGCGCTTCAACATCTTTAACTTCGCCGCTGTATCTGCTTTTAAAAGGCTTTAACTTAGCAAGCTCGACACCCGGTTTAACTACGCGGTAGCTTTTACTTGCATCTATATGATGAAGAGCTTCAATGGTGATATTCTCTTCATTAGTTAAAATTAAGTTTGTGTATCGCCCTGTTAATTCAAAACGGGCGTAGATAATCATATTTTTATATTGACTTTTTGGGCTTATTTTAAAAACAATAACCTTATCCCCTTTTGGCACGCTAACTTGCAGCAGCTTAGAGTGCGAAAGCAGAGAGTGAAGCTGCAAATCAAACGGAGCGTTAAACCTGTTTACTCTTTGAGTCGGCGCTTTGTAAATAGTAGAATTACCGCGGGTTAAGTCGAAAAAAACAGACTCATCTTCGCCAAAATTAACCTCTATAACATTATTGGCAACCCGCCTTGCAAATTTAATAAAATTATACTTCTTAAGATATTTGGCAATTGCTTCTATTTCGTAAAGTTTCAAAAAGTTTCCTTAATTAATAAATGCCAAATTATATCAAATTAGTAATTAGTAAAGAATATGTTATTCCATCGAACTAAGGTTAATAGAAGAAATTCTACGGCAAAAGCCGTAGAGATTAAGCAGGATATTTATTTAAAGAGACCACTGCACAATAGTAAACCCAAATTACGGCACTATAAAATATCATAAATCAAAAAAATTCCTCTGGGCTTAGCTTTGGCTAGGCTTTCGAGTAATTTTATTTAATTTCTGATACTTTCTAGCACCATACTTTGGAACTAACTATTGTGCAGTGGTCTCTTAAACTTTTATTAAAACTTATAGATACCTTGAACCCTGAATCTTTGATCATTTTTACCATCAAAGCCTTTATGGTATCTATATTCAGCTTTCGCGGCAACACCGGCAATTTTAAATTTATAACCGACTCTTGCAGCATATGCGGTTTTGCCAGTATCTGGCTTATCAACAGCTATACCGGCATAAATTTTGTTTTTATTGGCTAAAGTGTAACCCAAATCCAATCTGGCAATTTTTTGTTTATTGCCAGAAATTGTATTTTCTCCCATAACTTTATATGTTGCACCCCAGAAAGCGCTGCCGGGATTTGGTTTGCTGCCTGTTTTAGATAAATTTAAAGTGGCATCACCGTCATTTAAGTAAGCTAAAGTTAATTTAAGATTAAATGCATCAAGTTTTGTTCCTGCATAAGCAGCAATACCTAAAGATGCCTTTGTTCCCGGTCTGCCAAGCAGTGCTAAAGAACCGGCATCTGCTTTAGCATAAGCCATTTGCAAACCAAAATTAACACTGTTTGCTTTTGACTCAACAGCTGCCCAAGCAGAATAAGCTTTGCCTTTTGTCCCGTTTTTTGGCATATAATATAGTGCGCTGCTTAATGTTGTATTAGAAATTCCTTTATAAATCGCAGATAAAGCAAATAAACCTTTATTAGAACCGTTGATTTTTAAATTATGTGTGCCCAATTTATTAGGCAAAAAATCAGTAATACCGGCAATCCACGCAGCAGCTAAAGTCATATTTTTTATATCGCTGTTTATAATGGTAATACCGTTATATGTTCTTTGTGCAATGCCGCCTAAAGCCGGTCTTTCACTGTATGCCCAAGGACTAAGGGCTTTAGGAAGTGCCTGACGCCCTGCTTTAATTACACTATTGCCGGTTTTGTAACTTAAATAAGCCTGCATTAAACCCGAAGTTTCCCCTAATATAGGATTAACCCCGTTGCTTTTATTAAAAGAACCGTCCAACATATAAAGCGAATCCATTTCAGCACCAAAAGCAAAGCCGTAACCCAGCTTTTTTTCTGCGCCTATTGCCAATGCGGCAAGGGCAACATTATTTTCGCTATCGCCAAAATTGTATTTACCTTTTTTATTAACATCGTATCTAAAAGCCAAACTCCCCCAAAAGCTGCAGCCTGTTAAAGATTTTTGCAAAGCATTAGATTGCACTAAAGCATTATCTCCTCCTGCATAAATTATGCCAGACACTGTCGCCAAAAGCAATAAAACATTTTTCATTAAACCCCTTTTAATTCTTTTAACTATAAGTATAATAAAGAATTGTTAATTTTTTGTTAATGCCAAGCAGATTAATATAAAAAGCAACTATAGTAAACGATAAAATAATAAGTTAGAAGTTTAAAAGAATATAAAAGAAGAATATTCCACGGCAAAAGCCGTGAAAATTAAGCAGAGTAAGAATTTAAATTCTTATTAGAATTTATATACACCTTGAACTCTGATTCTTTGATCTTTAAGACCATCGAAACCTTTGTGGTATCTATACTCAACTTTTGCATTTACACCTTTGACTGTAAAGTCATAGCCAACTCTTGCTGCTACACCAGTTGAACCTGTATCTGGTTTATCAACAGCTACACCGCCGTAAATTCTGCTTTTATTAGCTAAGGTATAACCCATATCTAATCTAGCAATTTTTTGTTTATTGCCAGAAATTACATTACCGCCCATTACATGATAACTAGCACCCCAGAATCCGCTAATTAATTCATCTGCTGTTTTTGGATTCAAAGATAAAGATGCATCACCATCATTCAAGTAAGCTAATGTTAATTTAACATCAAATGCATTATACTTAGTTCCTGCATAAGCTGCTATACCGTATGATGCATCATTACCATTATCATTTAAACTAGCAATGCTATATGGATCAGCTTTAGCATAAGCCAATTGTAAACCTACATTTACACTATTAATTTTTGATTCAGCAGCTGCCCATGCAGAATAAGCTTTTCCATTACCGTTTTTGCTTGGAATATAGTAAAGAACACCGCTTAATGTAGTATTAGAAATACCTTTATAAACAGCTCCTAAAGCCCAAAGTCCTGTATCATCACCGGTAATTTGTGTGTCTCCACCAATAAAATCATGAACGCTTGCTACCCATCCGCCAACTAAAGTAGTATTTGGTAAACTTGTATTTACAACAGTAATTCCGTTATATGTTTGATTAGGAATACCGCCTAATGCATCTCTATCTGTAAATACCCATGGACTTATTGCTTTTGGAAGAGCCTGGCGTCCCATTTTAACTGCTGTATTGCCATTTTTATAAGTCAAATAAGCTTGCATTAAATCAGCAGCTTCTCCACGTTTATTAAAATTACCGTCTAAAACATATACACCATCTAATTCAGCGCCGAAACCAAAACCATAACCAAGTTGTTTTTCTACACCCATTGCAAGAGCGCCAACAGCATAGTTATTTTCACTGTCACCAAAATTATAACCACTTGCATCATCTTTATTAGCATCATATCTTAATGCTAAAGTTCCCCAGAAATCACATGCTGCTGGAGCTGCTTGTTGTGGAGCAACTGGTTGAGCTGGAGCGATATCGCCGCCTGCATAAATTAAGCCTGAAGCTACTACTGAAAGTAATAAACCTTTTTTCATAATAAATCTCCTTGTTTTTTTCTTACAATAGAAGTATAACATAGCTTGATTAAAAAAGTGAATAAAAATTACAAATATTTAATAAAAAGTAAACAAAAAATTAATAATTTAACTAAATTGTTTACTTTTCGTTACTTTTTTATGCTATTTACTGCTTTTTTCTTTTTAAAAGTTTTAAATTTTCAGGGTTTTGCAGCAATATTTCCATAGAATTTAACTCTTTTTCGTTTTGATTTTTAGGTTCATAGTGGCTTATTGTCAATATATCTTCGCTATATACAATTTGTCCTACCGCTTCAAGAGGAACAGTCAAAACAGAGCCGTAATTTTCACTCCCAAAGCCGGCTTCAAAATAGAAATAGTCTTTATCTATCGATGCAGTTTCAAAAGTGTAACCGCTGATTATAAACATTGCAATTTCGTCAAAGAGTATAATATCTTCAGGAACAGGAGGATTAAAATATATAGGTTTAGTGTAACAAAGAACCATAAATTCAAGATTCTCTTTTAATAAAAACTCAATAGTATTGTAATTGTTCTTTTTAATCAACTCTTTATATGCTTTAGATTGAAAAATCTCTTCTTTGCCGCTTTTCATAATTTTCCCTTTCAAAAAGGTTGAGGATTGAGGGGTTAAGATTGAGTGTTGAGGGATAAGATGAATCTATAATATTCTCCTCTCTAAATCCTCAATCCTAACCCCTCACCCCTCAATCCTGCATTCCCAAAACCCCGCCATAGCGTTTAATAGTGCAATTTTACTATAATTTTTTAAATCTTTGTAATGAATCTGCTTTGGTTTTAGCTTTTTTGATTTAATATGCCTATCTAGCGTTGTTCCATAAAGCAAAGGTTTATCTGGAGTATGCCACTGACGCTTTTGAGTATGGTAAAAGGCGGTATTTGCTATTGTTGCATCTGTTAAATATCCGTTTTTTGTAATTATAAACTCATCTGCATTAAACTTTTTATTTATTTTTTCAAAAATTTCCCTATTTAAATATTTGTAACTGTAATCAATATTTGGCACTTCTATAAGCATTAAATTTTTAATTTCTCTTTTACTATATATATAGTAAGAAATATCAGCCAACCCTTGAATATTGTAAATAATTTTTGCCCGGTATAAATTTTTTTTTGGAAAATCTTGAATAACTTCGGCTAAATTTAGCTTGCATTTGCTTTTAAAAAAATATTTATAAGCATTTTCAACCCTCTTTTGATGAAACTTTAAATTGTAAATTTTGCCATTTTCTATTTTTACAGTTTCAAAAAGCTCTCTGCAAATTTTTTGTTTATATTCAAAAAGAAGAGGTTCTTTATTTAAAATTTTCATTCTCATCTTCCCGCATTAACATACTGCAAAGCTGTAATCCGTGAATAAATATTGTCCACGAAATATATATCCACAAAAAGGTAAACAAAACAATAGAAACCGTTCCGTAAATTGTAGTATATGTTTTATTATATATAATATAAAAAACAAAAATATTTTTTGCAATAAACCAGACAAGCGTTGTGATAAAAGAGCTCATAGCCAGCACATTTAAAGGGATGCTCTCTTTGGGGGTCGATTTAAATATTATTAAAATTATTGCCCAAATTATAAAAAATTGCAAAATGATAGGGGCTAAATGAAATCTACTGCCTAAAATTGTAAATAACCATATCGAAGCTGCTATTGCTATGGGAATAAACAGCAACAGTCCGCCATAAACCAAAAAGGCTTTTAATATTCCGCGCCGCTCTTCGCCGAAAATATCATTTACTATATAATCAAAATCTTTAAAAAACAAAATTGCAGCAACTGTTACATATATTGTTCCAATCAGCCCCATTTGCGAAGCATTTGCCACAAAAGTATCTATCCAGCTCATAATTTGAGCAGAACTTGCAGGCGCTAAAGATTGAGCGATTAATGTATGTATTTTTTCGTAATACTTGCTAAAAAACTGGGTATGCAGTATTATAGAAAGTGTAATTACCAAAAGCGGAATAATAAAAAACAGTGTCGCCCAGCTCATACTTGCCGCGTAGAAACTAAGTTTGGGGTCAAACAATTCGACAACAAAGTTTTTTGTCAATTTAAATATTAAAAGTAAAAGCTTTTTTATCCCTCTTTTATTTTGCAACCATTCCCTTTTCCATAACTCTTAACTCTTAATTCTTAATTCTTAATTCTTAACTCTTCAAAGCCCCATTTTCCCCGGATTTAATATATAGTTTGGGTCAAAGGCTTGTTTTATTTTTTCAAAAAGAGCCAACTCTTCAGGGCTAAAAGCTATATCCATAAATTCAGCTTTGCTTAAGCCTATTCCGTGTTCGCCGCTTAAAGTTCCGCCCATATCGACTACAAGCTGAAAAATCTCTTTTATCGCTTTGTGCCCGTCTTCTAACTCTTTCTTGTTTGAGCCGTCAACCATTACATTAACATGTATATTTCCATCGCCTGCATGCCCAAAACACGGAACGGTTAAATTGTATTTTGCACCTATTTTGTAAATCTCTTCTAAAGCTTTTGGGAGCATACTTCTAGGAACCGAAATATCTTCGTTCAGTTTTTTGCTTCCGTAAATTGTAATCGATTGCGAAGCGCCTTTTCTTGCACGCCAGAGTTCGTCGCGCTCTTTTTTTGAACTTGCAATTTTAAAATCCACGGCACCGTTTTGTTTAAATGACTCTTGCAAAATTTCCAATTGAAACCCAACCTCTTCTTGCACATTTCCATCCACATCGCCAATTAACAGCGCGCCTGCATCGCTTGGCAGCTCCACACCCAGCTTTTCTTGCACCGCTTTAACGACCAAAGAGTCTAAAAACTCCATAGCAACAGGGTTTGCACCGCTTGCCAGAGATTTAAATACAGCATTCATAG
>JALWKP010000149.1 GCA_027081355.1 Campylobacteraceae bacterium | reverse complement strand
GCAAACATTAAACGCGCAGTTATCGGTATTAGCGGCGGGCTGGATTCTACTTTGGCGCTTTTAAGCACCCACAAAGCGTTTAAAATCGCCGGCTGGGAGAGCAAAGATATAATCGCAATTACAATGCCGGGCTTTGGAACAACCGGCAGAACTTACAATAATGCGGTTAAACTCTGCGAAAGCCTGGGGGTAACGCTAAGAGAGGTTTCCATAAAAGATATTGCCCTAAAAGAGTTTGAAGCCATCGGACACGATGTAAACGACCACAGCGTAACTTACGAAAATGTGCAAGCGCGCGCAAGAACAGCAATACTAATGAATACAGCCAATAGAGAAAACGGCTTGGTTGTCGGCACGGGTGATTTAAGCGAAATAGCGCTTGGCTGGAGCACATACAACGGCGACCATATGAGTATGTATGGCTTAAACAGCGGGATACCAAAAACCCTGGTGCGCTATATTATAGGCTATTTTGCAGATACAAACAGCGCTATCAGCGAAGTTTTGTACGATATTTTAGATACGCCAGTAAGCCCTGAACTTTTGCCGGGCAGCAACGGTAAAATCGAACAGCTTACCGAAGATATCATCGGTCCGTATGAGTTGCACGATTTCTTTTTATACCACTTTGTGCGCCACGGTTTTAGCCCCAAAAAGATACTCTTTTTAGCAACCTTGGCATTTAAAAATTACGATGAAGAGACAATTAAAAAGTGGTTAAGGGTGTTTATAAAACGGTTCTTTACCCAACAGTTTAAACGCAACTGCATACCAGACGGCGTAATGGTAGGGACAATCAGCCTAAGCCCTAGAGCCAACTGGCGGATGCCAAGCGATGCAAATTTTGAAACCTTTTTAAAGGAGCTTGAATGAGCGGTTTTTTAAGCATTAAAGAGTATGCCAGAAAACATAAAATCAGTATCTTTCAAGCCGTTAAACTTGCAAAAAGCGGCAAGGTAGAAACCAAAACCGAAATTGTTAATGGAAAAGAGCAAATTTTTATTAAAAACAGCGCAGATTTTCCTTTTCAAAATAACACAAAAAAAGCACCTACACTCCAGAGCTTGCAAGAAGAGATTGAAATATTAAAAAAAGAAATACAAGAGATAAAAAATTTATTAATTAATAAGCATTAGAATTTAGCTTTTATAGTTTTTGCGATATAATTCTCAATCAAATTTTTTAAAAGGATAACAATGTCTAGTTATGTTGTCGGATTCCCAAGAATCGGGGAAAAAAGAGAGTTAAAGTTTGCATTAGAAAGCTACTGGAGCGGCAAAAGCGATTTTAGCGAAGTAGAAAAAACAGCAAAAATGCTAAGAGCCAGACACTGGGGATACCAAAAAGATGCAGGTATTGATTTAATAAGCGTAAATGATTTTTCGCTATATGATAATATGCTTGATATGGCTGTAACCTTGGGGGCTATTCCTGCAAGATTTAAAGAGTTAAAGGGAGAAGAACTCTATTTTTCTATGGCAAGAGGCAATAAAAGCGCCGTAGCAATGGAAATGACTAAATGGTTTAATACAAATTACCACTATATTGTGCCGGAATTATCTCTAAACGATGAGTATAAATTAAATGCTGATAAGATTATAAACGAGTATAAAGAGGCAAAAGAGTTTGGTTTAAAAAAGATAAAAGTAAATATCATTGGACCAATAACATTTTTAGCTCTGTCCAAAAGGGGCGACAGAGGCGACACTTTTGAACTTTTAGGTAAAATAGTTCCTATTTACGAAGAACTTTTAAGCGAAATTTCTAAACTTGACGAGAATATAATAGTTCAAATAGATGAGCCTTTTTTTGTAAAAGACCTTGAGCCAAAACATTTAAGTTTAATTAAACCGACTTACGACAAATTGGCAAATGTTGCCGATAATTTAAAAATAGTAGTTGCTACATATTTTGAACATGCAAGCGAAGCGGTTAAAGTATTGGTAAATACACCAATTACCGGTATTGCGCTGGATTTTGTGCACGGCAGAGACAATTTGCAAATTATAGATACAATCGCAAAAAGCGGCAAAAAACTTTTTGCAGGGGTAGTTGATGGCAGAAATATCTGGATAAACGATATTGAAAAAAGTGTAAAACTTTTGGAAGAAATTGCCGATAAAATCGATAAAGAAAACATATGCGTAGGAAGCTCTTGCTCGCTTCTTCATTCGCCGTTTACTTTAGCTTACGAAGAGAAACTAAATAACGATGTCAGAACATGGCTTTCGTTTGCAAAAGAAAAACTCGAAGAGATTACAATTATCGAAAAACTCTTTAAAGGCGAAGAGTTAAACGAAGCCCAAAAAGCAATTTTACAAAGCAATAAAGATGCAAACAAAACCAGAAAAACCGCCGAAATTATCCACG
>JALWKP010000148.1 GCA_027081355.1 Campylobacteraceae bacterium | reverse complement strand
CAAAGAGCAGTCGCATTTAGAGCCAATTTATCAAAAAGCAAAAGAGATTATCGAAATTGCCGAAGCGATTGAAGAGAATAAATCTATGCTTGGCGACGAAGAGTTTGGCGAATTGGCAAAAGAGGAGTTAGCCGAACTTGAGCCGAAATTAAAAGAACTGCAAGAAGAGTTAAAAATTTTAATGATTCCAAAAGACCCAAATGATGATAAAAACATTTATTTAGAACTTCGCGCAGGAACAGGCGGAGACGAGAGCGCGCTTTTTGTAGAAGATGCATTTAAAATGTATGTCCGTTACGCCGATAAACAGGGGTGGAAAGTTGAGCTTGTAAGTTCGAGCGAAGGAACTGCGGGCGGTTACAAAGAGTTGATTGCGCTGATAAAAGGCGAAAATGTTTACTCTAAATTGAAATTTGAGGGCGGAACCCACCGCGTACAAAGAGTTCCGGCAACCGAAACCCAGGGCAGAGTGCACACTTCTGCAATTACGGTAGCGGTTATGCCTGAAGTTGAAGATGTAGAGGTAGAGATAAAACCAAGCGATGTAAGAATGGATGTTTTCCGTGCGAGCGGATGCGGCGGGCAGTGCGTAAATACTACCGATTCGGCGGTTCGTTTAACACACCTGCCGACAGGAATTACCGTATCTATTCAAGATGAAAAATCTCAGCATAAAAACCGCGATAAAGCAATGAAAGTGCTAAAAGCCAGAGTTTACGAAGCCCAAATGCAAGAGCAGCTGGCACAAAATGCCGAAGCTAGAAAAATGCAGGTGGGAAGCGGCGATCGAAGCGAAAAAATTAGAACTTACAACTACCCCCAAAGCCGTATAACCGACCACAGAATCGGACTAACCATCTATGCGCTAGATGATGTTATGAATAACGGCGCCCTAAATTTAATAATAGACCCCCTAATAGCCCATGCCCAAGCCGAAGCGCTTAAAGCAGCCGAAGAGGGGAATTAGCTGATGGTTGATAGTTGATAGTTGATGGTTAATGGTAATTGTGTAGGGTGCGGTGCCCTTACCGCACCTCATAATTAAATATGGATAAAATGAATTACATAAACAAAGCTTTCCAAACTCAAATAGAAGTAAAAAAATCAAAATTTATCTCTTTTTTAGTGCCGATTAACGAGTTTAAAACTTTTCATTCCGAACTTAAAGCAAAGCACCCTAAAGCCAACCATATTGTATGGGCTTACAGAGAGCTTAACGAATTTAAGCAAATTGTAGAAAACAGCAGCGACGACGGCGAGCCAAAAGGCGGTGCAGGCGTGCCTACTTTAAATGCAATGCGCGGAGCTAATTTGATAAATTGCGCCATTTTGACAGTCCGCTATTTCGGCGGTATAAAACTGGGTGTGGGCGGAATGGCAAGGGCATACTCGGCAAGCGCAAACAAAGTTATAAACAGCGCCGTTTTACTTGAGTATCAAGAGCTATTGCCGTTTGTCATAGAAGCATTTTACAACCGCCAGCGCCAAATTGAATATATTTTAAAAGAGCTCGAAATCGAAAATATTAAAAGAGATTTTTTAAGCGATAAAGTTATTTATAAAATAGAAACAACTCAAGAGAAAATCGATAAGATTAAAGATGTGCTCTAATGCTATTAAGTTAAGCACGAAAGTTTCCATTTTTTGGCACAAAGCATAAAGATGCTATTTTAGAGAAGAGAGATTAGAAATTAGAGATTAGAGAAGAGAGATTAGAGAAATTTGTTTTTTGTAATCTATATCAAGATGCCTTTCTCTGTTGGCTTTTGGCTTTGAGCTTTAAGCTTATTGCATTTTTGGATATAAAATCCTTAACTTACTGGCGTTGGAAGTGCCCTTTAGATGCATTTTTATCTCTTTTGGATATAATTTCATAATTCCACAAGGAGTCTTTATGTGTGCGGATAGAATGAGAAGTATTATACTTGCCATAGTTATAGGTTTGGCAATGGGTGCTGCGGCGACAAATATGCAAATTAGTTTTATTATTTTTTTAGTGCTTTTAATTGCGCTTTTAATTGACGGTTTTACAGGTTTTTGCCCAATTAGATTAATTCTTAAAAATATATTACCAAAATGCGAGGATAGATAATGAGCGACAAGCTAAGTTACAAAGATGCAGGTGTAGATATAGATGCCGGAAACGGCTTTATAAATGATATTAAAGCAGATGTGAAATCGACTTTCGACAGCAATGTAATCGGCGGAATCGGCTCATTTGCGGGAGCTTACGCACTTCCAAAAGGTTATAAAGAACCGGTGCTTTTAAGCGCGACAGACGGGGTTGGAACGAAGCTGAAAATTGCAATAGAGAGTAAAAAACTAGACAGTGTCGGTATCGATTTGGTTGCAATGTGTGTAAATGATTTAATTTGCAACTTCGGCA
>JALWKP010000147.1 GCA_027081355.1 Campylobacteraceae bacterium | reverse complement strand
TAATTTATTATAGCATATATTTGGTTATATTTTAGTGATTTTACAGGCAGTATTAGACTGTGAAACTATTGCTTCTTAAGGTTTGGTTAAGAAGGTTTTTTCACAGTCTCACAATTTGGGAGCGAGCGGAGCGGAAAATTATAAGCAATTTTAAGCAAAAATAGAGTTTTCTCGTATTATAATGTATAAAAAGAAGCTATTTTAGGGATTATAATATGAGAAATGTTATACTTGCGCAAAACAGACACTGGAGCGAGCCGTATAAAAATCTTTATGAGCGTGATGTTTTTAAAACTCTTGTGCAAAATTTGCAAACTAAGCATATACAAGTTATTCAAGGTATAAGACGCAGCGGAAAATCGACTCTTTTTAAATTGCTCATTAATTATCTTTGCAAAAATGTTGACCCTTTAGAGATACTATATATTAATCTTGACGACCCGTTTTTTACCCCTTATCAAAAAGATGCAACTAAATTTTATGATATTATTACCGAAGCTCAAAAAATGACCCAAAAAGAGATAAAATACCTATTTTTAGACGAAGTGCAAAATATTCAGGGGTGGGAGCGTTATGTAAAAAGTGTTTACGATAGCGAACTTTTTCTTAAAATTTTTGTTACAGGCTCAAACTCTACACTGCTAGAGGGGGAGTTAGCCACTCTTTTAACAGGTCGTTTCTTATCTGTGCAAGTTTACCCTTTGAGTTTTAAAGAGATACTGAAAATTAACAATATTTCTAATTATATGCAGCTTGTTAAAGAGCAGCCAAAGGTATTAAAATTGGTTGATGATATAATGGAATACGGCTCTTTTGTGGAAGTTTATGAAAGCGACAAAGCTTTTAAGCGTAATATTTTAATGAGTTACTATCAAACTATTTTGCTTAAAGATGGTGTAGCAAACAATGCTATTCGCGATATTAAAAGTTTTAAAGAGTTAAGTTATTATCTTTTAAGCAATGTTGGTTCTCTTTATTCATACAGCTCTTTGGCTAAGGCAGTGACTATTCATGATAAAAGTGCAAAAGAGTATGTCTCTTATCTCGAAGAGTGTTATCTTTGCAGCGAGTTGAAACAGTTTTCTTTTTCACTCAAAGAGCAGCAGAATGCAAAGAAAAAGCTTTACTTTAGCGATAATGGCTTTTTGCTTTTAAGCTTTAAGTTTTTATCTAACTATGGCAAACTCCTTGAAAATTTGGTTTTTACTGAACTTTTAAAACAGGGGTATGAAGTTTACTTTTATAATAAAAATTTCGAGTGTGATTTTATTGCCCAAAAAGAGAACAGAATAATTGCTATACAAGTTTGTTATGAATTAACCAGTCAAAATAGAAAACGAGAGTTTAACGGCTTAAAAAAACTGCCTTTTGAAGTGGATGAAAAAATTGTTTTAACATATAATCAAAATGAAGAGAGCGAGGGGGTTCGCGTGGTTAGTTTTTGGGAGTATTTTGCTTAGACTTGTTTGTAAATTGGTAATAAAAACTTGTTGCAAAACTCTATTAGTTTATCCAAAATTGTATTTGGGAGCATTTACCGACTAATTATGAGACCACTGCACAATAGTTAGTTCCAAAGTATGGTAATAGAAAGTATCAGAAATTAAATAAAATTACTCGAAAGCCTAACCAAAGCTAAGCCCAGAGGAATTTTTTTGATTTATGATATTTTATAGTGCCGTAATTTGGGCTTACTGTTGTGCAGTGGTCTCATTATAAACTTGATTTGATAGAAAAGCCCTATACACTCTCAAATGTAATTTGGGAGCGAGCAGAACATCATTTATATGGACAATCCCCAAAGCCCAAACAGCCGCTGCGCCAATTACTGCCGTTGTGCCAATTTGCAACCCCCTTGGCTGAGTAATTACCAGCACCAAAACAATTAAAAAAGCGCAAAAGCCAACATTAGAACAACTCTTTTTTTACAAGATTTACAAGTTTGTCTTTAATTAGCTTGTAAGTCTCTTCAAATGCTTCATATGGCTTGCCATCGGGGTCTTCAAAACCTAGATGGATCTGTTTTTTTGCTCCAGGAAACATAGGACACGCTTCTTTGGCATTGTCGCAAACCGTTACTACTAAATCAAACGGCGCTTCTTTCTCTGCCTCTTCGATTGTTTTAGAGTAATATCTCTCATCCCAAGCGCCATTTGCTTCTAAAACCTTTTTAGCGTTAGTATTAACCCGTCCGCTCGGGCTTGAACCGGCACTAAATGCTCTAACACCTTGCGCCCCTAACTCTTTATTAATAACCGCTTCGCCAATAATTGAGCGGCAGCTGTTGCCTGTGCATAAAATAATGACCTTTTTCATTTTTCTCCTTTGATGTTGGTTGACTGGTTAACTGGTGTATTTGTTGACTGGTATACTGGTTAACTTGTATACTGGTGAACTGGCTGATTAGAGGAACAAATATAACTGCTTCTGTCACTAGTAACCAGTAACCAGTCAACCAATCACCCCAATATTCCATTAAATATAAACCCAATCGCCATAATCCCAAGCGCTACTACGCCAAAGAATATGCTAATTAGCTTTATCGATAAAATCTTTTTTAATATCATCGCTTCGGGCAGGCTTAGTGCAGTTATTGCCATCATAAAGCTAAGCGCTGTGCCTAGCAGCATTCCTTTTTGGGTTAAAACTTCAATAAGCGGCATAACGCCGGCTGCGTTTGAATACATCGGCACGCCTAAAACTGTGGCAATTGGCACCGCATACCAAGCATCGCCGCCAGCGTATTTTACAATTGTCTCTGTTGGCACATAGCCGTGGATAAATGCGCCTATTCCTACACCGGCTATAATATAAAGCCACACTTTTTTGAGTATATCTTTGGTGTAATCCCAAGCCTCTTTGGCGCGCTCTTTAAATGGTATTTTTACCTCTTCTAGTTTTGGCGGTTTGGCTGCGGGCGGTTTTATTAAAATTTCATCTTCTAAATCCATTTTGCCAATAACAATACCTGCAACTATTGCAACTAAAAGCCCAAAGCCGATATAAAGCGCCGTAATTTTCCAGCCAAATAGCGCAAAGAGCATCGCTATTGCAATTTCGTTATTCATCGGCGCAGAAATAAGGTAGCTAAAGGTAACCCCAAGCGGAATTCTAGCCTGAATAAAGCCCAAAAATAGCGGAATAGCCGAGCAAGAGCAAAAAGGCGTTATAATCCCAAAAAGCGCTGCAGCAATATGCCCCACAAGCGGATGCTTACCTTCTAGGTAATCGCGCACCTTTTCGGTTGGGAAATAGCTTCTAATAACCGTTACAACAAATATAATTACCGTTAAAAGCAAAAATATCTTTGCCGTATCGAAAAGAAAAAAATCCAAAGCACTCCCAAGCGCGCTTTTGCTATCGAGTCCAAGCTTGCCGTAAACTAGACTATCTACTATTTTTTGCCACCAATCAAACATTATAATCCTTATTTAAGCTTAGAGCTTAGAGCTTTGGTGCGGTGAGGCACCGCACACTACTATCACTAATCACTAATCAACCCAACAATCTCATCAGGACTTAAAAGTTTGCCCGTGCTTACAACTTTGCCGTCAATCACGAGCCCGGGAGTGCTCATTACGCCGTATTCCATAATTTTAGTAATATCTTCTACCTTTTCAATTAAAGCAAACTTACCGCTTTTTGCAACCGCTTCCATTGCATTTTTCTCTAACGCTTTACATTTAGCGCAGCCTGTTCCTAAAATTTCTATTTTCATTTTTTCTCCTTTTAATCTATATTACAGCTATCTGATAACCTCTTAAGCTCCGGCAGTTCTATCGGCAGGGTTCGTATCTCTTCTATTGCCTGCAGCCTAAATCTGTCTATCGGAGTGCGGATAGAGTAATAAGCCCATCTGCCCTCTTTTTTGACAGTTAAAAAACCGCTCTCTTTAAGTATCTTTATATGACGCGAAAGGCGCGATTGGAGCATATCAAACGAATTTTGCAAATCGCAAATACATAGTGCGCCGTGCTTATCGATAAATTTCAGCAGTTTCACTCTAGTTTCATCATACAAAGCGCCGGTGGTTCTTAAAAAATCCTCCAATGCTTCTAGTTCTTCTGTTTTTTTATTCATAACTGTAATTATATCAATATATCTTGATATATAGATAAAGATTAAGGTATTTATTTTATGGCTAGCGGGCAAACACATAGGTCTGCCCCTACATACCGAATACGGAATACTGAAAAACATATAATCTGTTTTTTCTTAATCCGCTAAACAAAAGTGTTATAAAATAACGCAACCAAAACTCTTCACTTTTCACTATTCACCAAAATTACCCTTTAGCCACAAACTCTACAATAATATGATAAGGTGTAGGGTTATTATGCGGTCCGAAACCGAATTTTTTTAACTGCTCTAAATACTCTTTTAGGGCATTATTAAATTCCGGGTTTAGGGAGCGGCGCAATATTTTGTAATCGAACATTCCATTATTGTAAATTGTAAGCTCGACTTTAATAGTTTCACCTACAAAATTACTCTGTGCAGGCCATCCGCGCAAGGTGCTTTGAACTTTTGCAAAATATTTATTTACTATGCCCTTTGCCCGATCGGATTTTTTAAGAGATTTTCCGGCATTCCCTTTTGGCTGTGCTTTTTGAACAGGAGAATCAGCTTTAATATTACTAGGCAATTTGCTAAAAAGAGAACTTGCATCTATTTTTGCACGTTTTTTGATTACCTTAGCCTTAGCTTTTTTACTTTTCTTAACAATCTTTTTAACCGGCTTCTTGTCTGCAATATTGCGCAATTTTTTAGGTATTTTTTTTCTTTTTTTCTCTTTTGGTTTAATTTGCTTTTTATTTTTTTTAGATTTTGCAGATTTCTTTTTTCTTGATTGTTTATAACTTTTACGAGCAAGTGGCTTTCCTAGTGATACTTCGATAATTTCGCTATTTTTTGCAACATAAGTTTTGGCTTTAGGTGTGCTTGGCTCATAAATTATGCCAAACATTATTGCAACAACAACTATTAAATACAGTGCGACTGAATACGCTATTGCTTCTAGTTTTAACCTGCTCATTGCGTTATAAGGGAAGCCTTGGTAAACCCTACATCTTTTACACTTCTTAAAAGCTCCATAACCTTTTCGTAAATTAAGCGCTTATCTGCATCGATATAAACAGTAGAATTAAGATTAAATTCATTAGATTTTAACATAAAATTGTCTCTAAAATCACGAACAGAGTCATAACTGTCTCTTTTTTTACCGTTTATATAAAGTGAAATTCTGCCGTTAGCTTCCATTCTAATAGTAATATCAGCCAGTTTTTTTGCTTCTTTTGTTTGGGTGCCTTGAGGCAAATCTACCTGCTCTTGATAAGTCATAGTCGGAGCAGTAACCATAAGTATAGCCATTAGAACAAGCATAACATCAACAAATGGGGTAATATTTAAATCCGGATTATCGTCCCAATTGAATTTCACTACTCATTCCTGCTAACTATAATTTCTGCAGCTGATTCCAAGGTAGAATTTAACTCGTAAACCTTTCTTTTTAAAAGTAAATTAAATGCATAAGCAAACACGGCAACAAATATGCCTACTGCAGTTGCAATCAAAGCTTCGCTAATTGCGGGTGCAACTATATTTAATGATGCACTTTTTAAATTACCTAGCTTTCCAAAAGCATCTAAAATTCCTACAACTGTTCCAAACAATCCTATAAACGGAGAAGTAGATGCAATTATAGAAAGCTGGGTTAAACCTTGTGTGCTGACTCTTATAGTATCGTTAATTGCCGCTTGTAAAATTTTTGATAAATTTCCTTCTGACCTATTAATATAACTATAAAGAATAGAATCATCCGCAGGCATATTTTCATCTGACGTATAAAGCTTAGCCAAAGATTTATGCTCGACTTTTAAACGCCTATTGACAATTTTATAACGGTAAATAAAAATAGAAAATGTAGCAATAAAATAAATAGACAGTGCGGTTATAACTAATATAGTTATCGCACTGCTTTGAGATAAATAGTTTGCAATACCCATTATCTTTTTTTCTTGATAGATTCCACTTTGCTGACAGTCGCTGCTATTGTAGTATCTGCCGCCTGTGCACTCTTTAACAGTTCTTTAGCTTTTTTTAAGCTTGCGGATAAATCACCTTCTTCATCGGTAATTGCTACGGCTCCATCAACTATACAGCTGACTTTTTCTTCGGAAACTTTAGCATAACCTCCGTTAATTGCAACTACAATCTCTTTATTATCATCGGTAGTTGCCGAAATTGTTCCCGCATCTAAAAGACTCACAACTGCAGCATGTCCAGGTAAAACACCAAATTCACCGTCTTTGCCGCATAAAGTAACGATTTTTACGTTACCTTCGTAAATAACACCTTGAGGTGTTACAATTTCAAGCTTTAATGTGCTCATTTTGGCTCCTTTAGGCTTAAGAAGCCTTCTCTTTTAATTTTTCTGCTTTAGCAATAGCTTCGTCAATTCCTGCTACCATATAGAATGCCGCTTCAGGTAAGTGGTCGTACTCGCCGTTTAATAAACCTTTGAAGCTCTTAATTGTATCATCAAGTGTTACATAAACACCCGGACTGCCTGTAAATACTTCTGCAACATGGAACGGTTGAGATAAGAATTTTTCAACTTTTCTTGCTCTTTCAACTGTTAATTTATCATCTTCACTCAATTCATCCATACCAAGAATTGCGATAATATCTTGCAAATCTTTATATTTTTGCAAAATCGCCTGAACACCGCGTGCTACTTCGTAATGTTCCTGCCCGACAATTTGAGGGTCAAGCATTCTTGAAGTTGAATCAAGCGGATCGACCGCAGGGTAAATACCTTTTTCCGCAATTGCACGGTTAAGAACCGTAGTAGCATCCAAGTGAGCAAAAACTGATGCAGGCGCAGGGTCAGTCAAGTCGTCTGCCGGAACGTAAACTGCTTGAACAGATGTAATTGAACCTGTTTTAGTTGATGTAATTCTCTCTTGCAATCTGCCCATTTCGCTAGCAAGTGTAGGCTGGTAACCAACAGCTGACGGAATACGCCCAAGAAGCGCAGACATTTCCGCACCAGATTGCGCAAATCTAAAAATATTGTCGATAAACATCAACACATCAAGACCTTTTTCATCACGGAAATATTCTGCCATAGTAATACCTGTTAAAGCAATTCTGTTTCTTGCTCCCGGAGGCTCATTCATCTGACCGTAGCACAGTGCAACTTTATCAAGAACGTTAGACTCTTTCATCTCATTATAAAGGTCGTTACCCTCTCTTGTTCTCTCACCAACACCTGCAAACACAGAGTAACCGCTGTGTTTCATTGCAACGTTGTTGATAAGCTCCATAATAATAACGGTTTTACCAACACCGGCACCGCCAAACAGTCCTACTTTACCGCCTTTTGCATACGGCGCCAGCAAATCGACAACTTTAATACCTGTTTCAAAAATTTCTGCTTTAGTGCTCTGTTCATCTAAAGGAGGAGCCGCTCTGTGAATCGACCATTTTTCTTTAGCCTCTAAAGACTCGCCGTCATCAATAGTTTCGCCGATAACGTTAAAGATTCTTCCAAGAACCTCTTCTCCAACCGGAACTTTAATAGGAGCACCGGTAGCTTTAACTTCCTGACCTCTAACCAAACCTTCACTCATATCCATTGCAATTGTTCTTACACGGTTATCACCAAGCTGAATTGCAACTTCTAACACAAGTTTTTTCTCTTGTCCATCAACATTAATAATTGTTTCTAAAGCTTCATTAATTTCCGGCAGATAGTCGCTAAATTCAACATCTATTACCGGACCCATTACCTGAATAATTTTACCTGTCATCTATTCTCTCCCTTTCTTATTTCAACGATTCAACACCGCTGATTATTTCGATTAATTCTGTAGTAATCGCCTCTTGTCTTGCCTTATTATAAGCAACAGTCAAGGTTTTAACCATCTCTTTGGCATTATTTGTTGCAGAATCCATCGCTTGCATTCTAGCCCCATGCTCTGCAGCTAAAGAGTCAATTAAAGCGTAATACATTGAATATTCAATATATCTGTTTACCAACTCTTCTAATAAAGAGTCGTCATCCGGCTCCATTTCGAGTTCTGAAGTTGATACCGCTTTTACATCAAATTCATCAGGGTCTAACGGCAACAAATTATCGATTCTAATCTCTTGAGTAATCATATTTACATAACCGTTATGAACCATAACAACTTTATCTGTTTCACCGTTTAAATAAGACTCTACAACCCCTTTAATAAAGCTTGCAGCATCTTGATAATTCGGTGCAGAACTTAAACCTTCTATCTCATCAGCCATTTCTCTTTTTTGGAAACGGTAGTAACCGATAGCTTTTTTACCTATAACCCTCAGTCTGATTTTTGCACCTTTTTTTTCAAACTCTTCAATTAAGCTGTTTACATGCTTAATTGTCTGAGAGTTAAATCCACCGCACAAACCCTTGTCTGAAGTTATTGCAATTATATCAACAGTCTTAGGATTTGCAACAGATTTAAAATAAGGATTATCCAGACTGTCTTTAGATTTAGCTAAATTAGCCGAAATCTCTTCAATCATTTCCGTAATTTTCACAGCATACGCTTTAGAAGCTTTTGCAACCTGCTCAGCTCTTCTTAGCTTTGCAGATGATACCAGCTTCATAGCACGAGTTGTTTTCTCTGTGCCTTTAACGCTTTTTATTTTTCTTTTAATATCTTTTAAGCTAGCCATACTTTAGCCTTTTACGCAACAAATTGAGATTTAAAATCCTCAATAGCGCTTTTTAATTCTTCTTCTACATCACTGTCTAATTTTTTAGAAGTTCTAATTGCTTCTAAAATTTGCGGATATTTTGAATCAATAAATGTTGTTAATTCCTCTTCAAATTTTGTTACTGCTGATACCGGAATATCATCTAAGAAACCTTTTGTTCCCGCATAAATTTGAACTACCTGTTTTTCAATTGGAATCGGAGAATACGGAGGCTGTTTAAGAACCTCTACCATTCTTTGACCTCTCTCTAGCAGTTTTCGGCTAGATTCGTCAAGGTCGCTTGCGAACTGAGCAAAAGCTTGCAATTCTCTATAAGATGCAAGATCAAGTCTTAATGTTCCTGAAACTTGCTTAGTAGCTTTAATCTGCGCAGCACCCCCAACACGAGAAACAGATAAACCAACATTAATCGCAGGGCGGATACCTGAGTTAAATAGGTCAGTTTCTAAGAAAATCTGACCGTCTGTAATAGATATAACATTTGTTGGAATATAAGCAGAAACATCCCCTGCTTGAGTTTCGATAATAGGAAATGCAGTAATAGAACCAGCACCTAACTCATCGCTAAGTTTTGCAGCTCTCTCTAGCAGTCTTGAGTGTAGATAGAAAACATCACCCGGATAAGCTTCGCGTCCCGGAGGTCTTCTTAAAATCAAAGACATTTCACGGTAAGCAACTGCGTGTTTAGATAAGTCGTCATAGAAAATAACCGCATGTCTGCCGTTATCTCTAAAATATTCAGCCATTGTAACACCGGAATATGGAGCTAAAAATTGCATTGCCGCAGGGTCAGAAGCACCTGCATTCACTACAATCGTATATTCCATAGCACCAGCTTCTTCCAATCTTTGAACTAAATTAGCAACAGTTGATTGCTTTTGACCAATAGCAACATAAATACAAGTTACACCATTGCCCTTTTGATTGATAATTGTATCAATTGCCAAAGTTGTTTTACCTGTCTGTCTATCGCCGATAATAAGCTCTCTTTGCCCTCTTCCGACCGGAACAAGCGCATCAATAGCTTTAATACCTGTTTGAAGCGGTTCATGAACAGATTTTCTAGCCATAATACCAGGGGCTTTTTCTTCAACAAATCTAAATTCTTTAGCATCAATTGGACCTTTGCCGTCAATTGGCTCGCCTAGAGGATTGACAATACGCCCAACCATTTCATCTCCGACCGGCACTTTTAATAATTGACCTAGTCTTTTAACATTCATACCCTCGCGGATAGTTTCGTATTTACCTAAAACAACGATACCTACGCTAGACTCTTCCAGGTTAAGAACCATACCTTTGGCACCGTTTTCAAATTCTACCATTTCACCGGCCATAACATTGCTTAAGCCATAAGCTTTTGCAATACCGTCACCAATAGAAACTACTTTACCTACCTCATTAATATCCACTTGAATTTCAAAATTCTCAATTCTCTCTTTAATTAAAGAGCTAATTTCGTCTGCTTGCAGTTTAGTTGCCACAAATTCTCCTTTCTCAATCTTAACTTACAGTGCTTTTTGAATATGCTCTAAAAGTGCATTTTTGACACTCTGTTTTGAAAAGCTCAGTTCTAAGCCCAAATCTTCAACTTCTACCTTAATGCCGTCTAAATCGCTTTTTTTACTCTCTAGCTTAATTGAAGAACCGCTGTATGCAGCTAGTTTTTTTTCTAATTTTTCAATTAAAGAAGAGTCGATATCTTCATTGCTTTCTACAATTCCGGTAAACTCGTTGCTTTTTAACATAATTTCTTTAGATAAAATATTAGCCAAATCCGGAATTAAAGCAAGTCTTCCTTTTTGAGCCATCAGCTTAAGAAGATTAACCGCTTTACTATCTAATTTATCTTCGATAGGGGCAATCAAAGCTTCGTATTTTTTATCGCTTTTTACCAATGGAGAGTTTAAAAAAGTTTCAATTTCGCTATTGTCGTTTATGACTTTAGCAATAGCGGAAAGTTCCGACAGTGTCTTATTTAAATCAATATCTTTTAACTCCAAAAGAGCTTTAGCATATTTTTTTGCAATTAAATTCATTATGCCACCTCTTTCGTAACTATATTAACGATTTTCTGCGCATCTAAAGGAATATCTTCAGCACCGATATTTTCATTTAAAACCTTTAAAGTGGTTTCCCTAATTGTTTTTCTGCTCTCGATTTCACATTTATCGTTAAATATTTTTTCTAAAGAGTGCAACTCTTGCTCTGTGTGCTTTTGAATGTTATCTTTGATTAATGCAATTTCTTTTTTTGCATCTTCTACTATTTCAGCTGCTCTTGTTTTTGCTGCTTCTAAAGCTTTTTCTGCCTTGATTTTTTCATCCTTGGCAGCTTGCCTTTTAGCTTCTATTTCATTTAATTCACTAGCAATTAAATCGGTTCTCTCTTGCAGCATTTTCTTAAGAGGTTCTTTTAAAAGATATACCAAAAGCCCCGCCAAGAGAATAAAGTTAAAAACTCTAGGAACAAAATCTGTATGTCTTCCGGTTAATTCAAAATACTTTTGAGCCGCTTCTCCTTCTCCTGCCATTAGCAAAGCCGGTATTGCCAATGCAATAAATATTTTTAAATACTTACCCATGTCAATCCTTTTACAGCTGTGAAAATTTAGCTTTAAGAGTTTCTTTAAGCTGAGGAACTTGAGCAAGAACACCGTTTTTAATCTCTTCTTTTTCAACTTCCAATTTGCTTAAAAACTCTTCATAAGCTTTTTCCAACTCAGCTTCTTTGCTGCTGATTATTTTAGCAGCTTGAGTATTTGCTTCCTCAATTGCAGCCTGTTTAAGCGCAATAGCCTCTTGCTTAGCTCTATTTAAAATCTCATCAGCCTCTTGCTTTAAAGAATCGGCACTGCCGCTTAAAGCTTCGGACTCACTGCGATTTTTAGAAATAGTAGCGTCGCGCTGTTCCATAAAATTAACGAGCGGCTGATAAAGCGCTTTGTTTAAATAGAAAATTAATCCTAAAAAAACAAGCAAAACTATCAGCATCAACGACGGTATCAGATCTAGCATTCGCCCTCCTGTAAAAATATCCGCAATTTTATCATTTTGCTTTTTAAAGGGGGGTTAAATTAGCCCTGTTTTTTAAGGAAGCTTATAAATTGTATTAAAATTTCTTCTGAAGGAAGCAGAATTTCTACACTGGATTTTTTTACTCTCGCATCAAATGGAAGTAATTCCTTTATTTCGGCAATTTTATCTTTTGGAATTTTATATTTACTTTTCGTTACACTCTCTATTTCTTTTGTGTTTTTTAAATCTTTTGCTTTTATTTTTTTAATTAAATCTTCACTCTCTCTAACACTTAATTTTTGCCCGATAATTGTGTCTATTATCAGTTTTTGCTTATCTTTTTCCAATCCGACTAAAATTTTTGCATGACCTTGTGATATTTTGCCTGCAATTACAGCTTCTTGAGCGTAATCTCCTAAATTTAGCAATCTTAAAGTATTCGTAATTTGCGAACGGCTTTTATGCACAATGTTAGAAAGCTCTTCATGTGTAATTTTGTGCACTTCAATAAGCTCTTTATAAGACACTGCAAGTTCAATTGGGTTTAAATTTTCTCTTTGAATATTCTCTATCAGCGCCAATTCCCGAAGGCGCAGTTCATCAAGTTCAACTTGCGCAATGATGGCTTTAATTGTTTCAAATTGTGCCATTTTAGAAGCTCTAAGTCTTCTTTCGCCGGCAATCAATATATATCTGTCTTCATGAGAAATTACAACAATCGGCTGAAGCAGCCCATGCTTTTTAATAGAGTCAGAAAGCTCTTGCAGTTTCTCTTCGTCAAAATGTTTTCTTGGCTGGTAAGGGTTTGGCTCGATACTGTTTATATCGATTTCTGCCACCATTTCTCCAAGTTCCTCGCTTGGAACCTCTTCGATTTGAGTCTCGTAAGTAGAGCCTATCTCATCAAGTATGTCGCCAAGTCCGCGACCCAATCCTGTCTTTTTTGCCATCATTAACTCTTGAGTATTGCAGCTGCTAACGCTCTGTATGCTATAGATCCTTTTGACTTATGAGCATAAGTCACAACAGGTTCGCCAAAGCTTGGGCTTTCTGCAATTTTAACATTTCTAGGAACTACAATATAGTCTTTTTTTACTTTAAAAAGCTTATCTTTAAAGTGATACTCTAAATCTGCCAATACCTGCTTAGAAAGGTTATTTTGCCCCGAATACATTGTAGGTAAAAAGCCTTTAATTTTCAACTTTGGATTTATTGATTTTTTAATCAGTCCTATCGTATTTAACAGCTGGGCAAGCCCTTCAAGAGCAAAAAATTCACACTGAATAGGAACAATTACCGAATCTGAAGCGCTTAATGCATTTATTGTAATAGGTCCAAGCGCCGGAGGAGAATCTATTATTATATAATGATAGACATCTTCAATTTTTGCCAAGCTCTCTTTAAGGATTAATTCCCTTTTTCTGTTTTTTTTATCGTAAAACTCTTTTTCGATACCGACTAAACTGATATTTGACGGTGCTAAATCTAAATTTTTAATACCCGTTTTTAAAATAATATCAGTTAATTTTTTAGTTCCCATAAGAACGTGATAAATATTAAATTCATAATCGCTTCTTTTAAAGCCTAAATTTGTTGTCGCATTTGATTGCGGGTCGGCATCTATTAATAGAACTTTTTTCCCTTTTCTAGCTAATGATGCAGCTAAATTAACAGCAGTTGTTGTTTTTCCTACTCCGCCTTTTTGGTTGGCTATACTTATTATTTCACTCATCTTAAGCTGTATATCCTTTCATTTTCTATTAACAGTGCTCCATCTTCGCAAAGTGTAGCATTTGTAAGTTTGATTTTTTTTCCGTTTATTGTAGTTACAATCCCATTTATCTTTTCATATTCTACCTTATATTTACTGAAAATTTCCTGCCATTTTATCCTCTTTTTCAATAGTATAAAATATGAATCTAACACTTTTTCTACACTTTTATCTATTTTAAACGACGCATACTCTTTGCTTTTTTTTGTAAAATTTATACCCATCCCGACTACATAGATTCCCCCTGTCAGTTGGGTTATAACACCTCCTGCTTTTTTGTTCTTTATATAAATATCATTAGGCCATTTTAACCAACACTCCTGCCCTAAACTTGACAGCACTTCTTTCATTAAATATGCAAAATATATCGAAGCAGAACTTAGCGGAAGATCGCTTGGAAGTTCCTCTTTCTTTATAGCAAAAGATACTGTCAAATCCCCTGTATCCGAGCTCCAAGAGTTATTTCTACTTCCTATTCCTGCTGTCTGTTTTTTAGCTGCAACTGCAATATTTGGTTTCAATTTTCCACTTTTTATCGCTTTTAGCAAATATTTTTGTGTAGAATCTAAACACTCATACCAAATAGTCTCCAATTTTAAGCCTTTTTCCTATTAAATATGCTTTTGCATCCATTTTTGCTTTTGATGGCGGCTGCAGTTTTTCTACTTTTATAGAACCTTTGCTGCAACCGATTGTAATATATTTGTCATTAATTTCCAATATTTCTCCCATTTTGTTTTTGCTTCTGTTTTCTAAGAGTTCAACTCCATGCAGTTTCATTCCGTTTTCCAAAAAAATTCCCGGCCATCCTAAAAAAGCACAATATTTTCTATATAATTTTTGCGCATTGCTAAAATCCACTAAACCGTCTTGCTTTTTAATTTTTTGACACTTTGATGACATACTTCCGTTTTGTGGAATTGGATTGATATTATCAAACTCTTCAACTGTGTAAATTATTAAATTTGCGGCTAAAAAACTTAGTCTTTTCATCATCAAATCAAGTGTTGGAGCTTCGCTTGTTTGGACAAAACTAAAACTTAAAATATCGCCGGTATCCAACCCTTCATTCATAAGCATTGCCGTAACTCCGCTATATTCGTCTCCGTTAAGCAAAGCTTGCTGAATTGGCGATGCGCCGCGGTATTTTGGCAAAATAGAAGCGTGCAAATTAATACAAGGCGCGATATCCAAAACCGCTTTAGGCAAAATCTGCCCATATGCCGCAACTATAATAAAATCAGGCTTTTGGCTCTTTATATTTGAAACAACTTCTTTATCTTTTAAAGTCAAAGGCTGAAACACCTCTATGCCGTGTTCTTGCGCCAAAACCTTAACAGGCGGCGGGGTTAAAACTTTCTTTCTGCCCACAGGTCTATCAGGCTGAGTAAAAACCGAAGTCACATTAATCTCTTTATAATTAATCAACGCTTCCAAAATTACCTTAGCATACTCCGGCGTCCCCATAAATACTATATTTATCATTCGGTTCCTTTTGTGTATTGGTTATTGGTTATTGGTATAATTGAAGTTGAACAACACATAAACCTCAAACCTCAATTAAAAAAATATCGCAAAGCAATATTTCAAAACTATCACTATCACTCCCCACTATCACTCTTCATTATTTGCTATTTGCTAATAAAAACCGTTCCTCCCTTATGCTCGCCTTCTAATAAAAACGAATAAACATCACTCAAATCAAATCCGCTTGCTAAAAACATCTGTTTTCCTTTTTCCATCAAAAATTGTGCAGCTTGCAGTTTTGTTACTATTCCGCCCGTTGCAAATTCTCCATTTGGGGTGCATTTATCTTCCAATTCCTGAGGCAAAAGTTTATTTACCATCTTTCTGGGTTTTGCATCGGCATTTTTATGCGGGTCGCTTGTGTATAAAGCATCTATATCTGAAAGTATAACCAAAATATCGGCATCAAAATAGTATGCAACATGTGCAGACAATCTGTCGTTATCGCCAAAAAGAAGTTCTTCGGTTGCTGTTACATCATTTTCATTTATAATAGGTAAAATATTGTTAGCCAAAAGCGCTTCTATTGCATTTCTTGCGTGTTTTGTAACTTTTCTTGAATCAAAACCGTCTGCAGTCAATAAAACCTGTGCTGTTAAAATTCCGAATTTATCAAATCTATCTTGATACTCTTTTAGCAGAAAAGGCTGCCCTATTGCCGCAAGAGCCTGCTTTTGCGCTATATTTTTTTTATCTAAATGTATTTTGGTAAATCCTGCTGCAACCGCGCCTGAACTTACCAAAATCACATCTTTGCCTGCACTATGCAGTTTTGCAAGCATTTCAACCAAAGCGCTAAGGCGCTTAGTTGCAATTTTACCCTCTTCGGTTAAAACATGCGAACCTACTTTTATTACTATCCGTTTCATCCCTCTTCCTTACTCTTTTTAACCAAATCAAACAACAGATATTTCAAAGCATCTAAATTTACATGAGAAACTGCAGATACAGGCAAAACAAAAAGCGGTTTACTTAAATCTAACCTCTCCCACTCTTCCACTTCTTGCACAAAAGATTTCAATTTACTATCGGCACCGAATTTTGCAGCAACAGAGTTTGCGCTTAACCCCAAACCGGTAATAAACTCTTCGGTTTTACTGTTTGCTTCATCGGGTGAGAGCGCATCGATTTTTGTAATTGCAATTGCAAAAGCCCTGCCGCTCAACTCGCTTGAATATCGCTTAAGTTCTGCTTTTAAATTCTCAAATTGATATTTCATCTCGCGATAATTTGTTGCATCTATCATAAACAGCAGAGTTTTTGTCCGTTCAATATGACGCAAAAAGTCCAGCCCCAAACCTCTGCCGTCGCTTGCCCCTTCTATAATTCCGGGAATATCCGCCATTAAAAACGATTCATACTCGCTAACTTGCACAACACCAAGCTTTGGCGTCAGCGTTGTAAATTCATAATTTGCAATTTCGGGTCTGGCATTGGAAACAGAAGAGATAAGAGTTGATTTTCCAACATTCGGAAATCCGACAAGCCCGACATCTGCAATCGATTTCAACTCCAGCCTAATCTCTTTTGTTTCACCCGGCAAACCCGGCTGCGCATAAGTCGGACGCTGATTTGAAGGACCTTTAAAATGTGTATTTCCAAGCCCGCCTTTTCCGCCTTTTAAAAATTCTACCTTTGCCTTATTTTCAGTTAAATCAAGCAAAAGCTCACCGGTTTGGGCATCTATTACCTGAGTTCCCGGCGGCACTGTCAAAATTAAATCTTCGCCGCTTTTGCCCGTTCTTTTTCTGCCCTCCCCGGGACGCCCGTTTTTAGCTTTTAAATGGCGTTTTCCACGGTAGTAAGAGAGTGTGTCTGTATTTGCGTCAACTTCAAAAAATACAGACCCCCCTCTTCCGCCGTCTCCGCCGTCGGGACCGCCTTTTACAACAAATTTTTCCGTATGGAACGAAACACACCCTGCTCCGCCCTTTCCTGAGCTAACTGTCAGTTCAACCTTATCAATAAACATTTTATGGACACCCTTTAAAAAAACTGCTGAAATTATATCAAAATTCAAATTTCATATAGTTATTTTTTAAATCAAATTTTAATTTCATTGTTATAATAGAGGTGTATTTTTATTATAAAAAAACAATGCAAAGAGTTAAAATGACGCAGTTTCAGGATAGAATGATGAATAACATAGATAACACAATTAATAATATAGGATTAAAAATTAAATACTACAGAAACTTAAATAATGTTTCACTTTCAAGTTTGGCAAAAGAGGCAAAAATTTCTAAATCTACACTTTTTGGTTTAGAAGAAGGGCGTTCAAACCCTACTATTTCTACGCTTATAAATATAGCGCAGACACTTAATATTAAGCTTACAGAACTGCTTGGAGATAACGACGGCGACAGCGAAAGCAGAGTAAATTTTACCCTAATCAGCAAAGATGAGCAAAGCTCAACCTCTATTTATAAATTGACTCTGCTGGCGCAAGAGTTTTTTGAATTTAACGAAAAAATCAACAGTCAAATAGAGCTGGAGCTTTTAAACGGCAGTCTGGTTTCGCTGAATGATTCTAAAATTTTAGATATAAATGACAGTGTAAAACTGGATTCTAAAGCTAAAATAAAAGCTTTAAGCAAGGGTGCTACGGCAATTGTAAAAATCAAGGAAAATGATGAAAATGTCTATATAAAAAGCGACCTTTTTTACGATAAACCTACTGCAAATATAATAAATTCGGTTGCACAATCAACACAATCGGAACTCATATCAAGAGCAATTTTCCGCTCTATTTACCCGATTGAACACCCGCCCAAAAAACAATACACCCAAATCATAGAGCGTTTAACAAAAAAAGAGGTTCATTACTACATTCTGACCACATTAACAGGCTTTACAGGCTCAATATATGAGACGCTAAAAGAAGCTAATATAAAAGCCGATAAAAAGTTAAACGTTTTATTAGAATTTATAAAAAAAGCAACAAAAGAAGATGAACTTCTTAAAAAAGATTTTGAGAATATAGATTTTAATCCTATTGAAAGAATAGAAAACTTAACTTTTTTGGCAATTTCAAAAGCAAACCGGGCAGAAAGTATAGAAGCTAAAGATTTAATCCGAAAAGAGTTTAAAACATCTAAAAGAGTTATTCTAATAGATGAATTAATTGATGCAAAAGAGAATATCCACAATATTAAAAAGTTATCAGTAGCTATTAAATTATACCGTGCTTTGGAGTTAATGTTTCAATTTAAAGAGCAAGAAATGACAACAGAAGAGTTGGAAATTTATACAAAAATAAGAGAACAGCTTCCAAGGGCATTTTATTTTGCCAAAAACCAAGAAACAACCTTGGCAATAAATACCGTTGAAACTTTACTAAAATCTTTAAAACTAGAAATAGAATACGCCAATAGTATAAAAATGTATGCAGAAATTATATATAAATTAAAAGCATTAATTAGAGAATACAACCGAGTTGTCAATTTAAAAACAACAACCCTAATAGAAAACTACGCCAAAGACAACAACTTCAAAATAATCCAAAAGTCCAACATCCACCCAAGTATAGGCAGCAGTGGAAAATTTATTTATCTATTGGAAAAAGAGTAAATTGTAGAGGGCAATCGATGTGTCGCCCCGCGAGAGTAACTATTTGCCGTTATAAGCTTCCACACTTTTACACTTGCACGGGCAGGCACACAGGTCTGCCCCTGCATCCCAAATCCCAAATCTTATTACAATTTTTCTAAAACCTTAAATGCTTGATAATGCTCTTTAACATCGTGGCAGCGGACAATACTGGCGCCTCTCTCTACCGCTTTAGTGTGGATTATTAAGGTTCCGGGCAGGCGCTCTTGGGTCGGGGTTGGGGTTATCATATCTATCATCGATTTTCGGCTTGCGCCTATTAGTAGTTCGCAGCCAAAACGGGTAAAGTGGCGGTGCGATTTTAAAAGCGCCAAATTGTGCTCCAGCGTTTTGCCAAAGCCTATGCCTACATCTAAAATAATATCATCTCTGCCTAAACCCAAAGCTTCGCATTTGGCTATCTGTTTTTTGAAAAAATCATCTACTTCGCTTACAACATCTTCGTAGTGCGGATTTTTTTGCATATTTTCGGGGCTTCCCTGCATATGCATTATGCAAAGTTTTGCGCCGTATTCTACTGCCAGCTTTACAACTTCGCCGTCTCTTGCACCCGTAATATCGTTTACTATTTTAAATCCGCTCTTAAGTGCCAAATCAATAACTTTTGGAGTGTAAGAGTCTATGCTAAAATCGGCTTTTTCGTAAAGTTTCTGCTCTTTAATAGCTTGTAAAATATCTTGCACCCTTGCAAGCTCTTCATCTTCGCTGACCGCTTTAGAACCGGGGCGGCTTGATACCGCGCCTATATCTATAATTTTTGCTCCATCTTCTATCATTTGCTCGATTTTTGCAACCGCTTCGCTGCCCAAAAAGCGGCTGCCGCTGTAAAAGCTGTCGCTGTTTGCATTTATCACGCCCATAATTTTAAGCTCAAAACTTTTGCTATTTAGCAGGCTCTCTAAAATCGAAGCAATATTTTTTAAACCAAAAGGCTGCGCTTTCTCTTTTTTTGCCAAACGCGCAAGCTGCCGCTTTGTTCCAAAAAGCAGGCAGTCATATCTCTCTTTTTCGCACAATATTACACCGCTTGGAACCGCCAATTCCGCCCCGACACTCAAAGCATCCTGTTTTAAAATATTAACTGCCGGGGTTTTTAAATCTTTTATTTTCAAAAAAATCATATCGGCTTTTTGCGCCATTATCTGCGCACCGCTTCTATCTGCCCCAAGTTTCGTAAGGTGATTTAACACATCGCCAGGCTTGCTAATTTCGTAAGCTATCATCTTTTTGCCTTTTTCTTTCTTGCTAAAAGCTTCAGTAAAACCGTAGTAATTACAAAATCCGCAGGCGAGCCGACATCCAGCGCTTTTCTTGCATTTTGCATTAAATCAAACGAAGCGGCATCTAAATTAAACGCCCCGCTTTTTATCGCCTCTTTTACTATCTCTTCAACAACAGGCATCGCCTCTTTAGGCTTTAGGCGCTTATTCTCCTGCACAAAATTGTAAACCTCATCAAGACTTAAATTGTTAAAATTCAAGCCCAAATCCAAAGTTTCCGTATTACTTTGCAAAACATTAACAGGCAGGCGCGATTTAATAGTGGGCAGAAGCGAAGATTTAGAAGGTGTAATAAGTATAAACTCTTTATTTTTTGGCGGCTCTTCTATAACTTTTAAAAGCCTGTTTTGCACAACATCGCTAAACTGTTTGGTTGCAAGGCAGAAAAAAATTTTATTTTGCGAAGCTAAGTGAGCTTTTGCTATCACTTCATTTGCATCGGCAACTATAAAATTGGTTTCATCTCTTATAAACAATTCAAACCCGCTGCCAGAAGGCGCAACCTCTTTTAACTTATCTATTGCGCCCAAAAAGTCATCGGTAATTAAAACTTGGCTTACAGGCTCTATTCTCAAAGCTCTATCTCTCCAATAAGCGCAGCATCCAAAGCCCCCTCAAAGAGCCTAAATGCCTGAATCAGCTTAATATCTATAAGCGGGTCATTTCCGTTAAGGCTAAAAAGTCCCTCAATCTCTTTATTCAAACGCCAAATCAGGCTGCTTTTATCCTGCTCGATATATTCGTAATGTTTATGCTCTCCGCGCCCGATATACCAAAACAGATAACCGTTTACAAAAGAAATATCTAACATATCATACAAAAAGTCAAGCTCGTTTGCATCTTGCAGATTGTAAGCCGAAGGAAAGATTCCGTCTATATTATATATCGGTATAAAGGGTCTGTTTTTTTCCAATTTATTAATTCTGTCTAAAATATAATCACCAAACCATTTAAACTCTCTGTCGGTAATTATAATTACGCTGTAACCCTCTAAAATTTTCTTAATCGCCCCTTGAACTTGCGGAATCCAGCTAAAGCGCAACTCCTCCATCCAGCTAAAGCAAGTGCCCTCTTCCCTGATTGCGCTTAAAGTCCAATCTTTAAAATCCATTATTTATCTAACCCGAATGTATCGTGCAAAACTCTTACTGCCAGCTCGGCAAACTTTTCATCTATTATCATAGATACTTTAATTTCGCTAGTAGAAATCATTTCTATATTTATGCCGTTTTTAGCAAGCGCTTCAAACGCTTTTGCTGCAACTCCGCTGTGGCTTTTCATACCTACGCCCACAATAGAAACTTTCGCAACGCTTTCGTCGTAATCGCAAGAGCCAAATTCATTTTTAAAGCTATCCATAACTTTTTTTACTCTCTCTATATCGCTTTGCGGCACAGTAAAGCCTAAATTTGTAGTTCCGTTTTCGCTTGCGTTTTGAATAATCATATCTATATTTATATTTTCATCAGCCAATTTATTAAAAATTTCTGCCGCAATGCCGGGGCGGTCCTCAACATCTCTTAAAGAAACTCTGGCTTGATTTTTATCCAAAGCAACGCCGCTTACTAAAACCTCTTCCATATTATCTCCTTTATCTGCAATAACTGTTCCTTCGCCGTCGGTAAAACTGCTTTTTGCAATAATTTTTACGCCCATCTTTTTAGCCAATTCAACCGAGCGGTTTTGCAGCACTTTTGCCCCAAGACTAGAGAGTTCCAGCATTTCATCATAAGATACAAAATCCAGTTTCTTAGCTTTTGGTTCAATGCGAGGATCAGTTGTATAAACACCATCAACATCGCTGTAAATTTCGCACGCATCGGCATTTAATGCACCGGCTAATGCAACCGCGCTCAAATCACTCCCGCCGCGCCCAAGTGTTGTAACTTCGCCGTTATTATTAATACCCTGAAAACCTGCAACTATTACAATATTGCCATCATTAATCTCTTTTTTCAATCTTTCGGTATTAATAGATTCTATTCTGGCATATGTGTGAGAATTATCAGTTTTAATACCGGCTTGCCGTCCTGTTAATGCAACGGTTTTATGCCCCATTTCGTTAAGTGCAATCGCCAGCAGCGCAGCAGTTACCCGCTCGCCCGAACTAAGCAGCATATCCATCTCTCTTTTGCTTGGAGTTTTAGAAAAATGGTGAGCATACTCAATAAGTTTATTTGTCTCGCCGCTCATCGCAGAAACGACTATTACTAAATCTTTCCCCTCTTTGCGCGCTTTTGCAACCCTGTTTGCTACATTTTCTATTCTCTCTAAAGAGCCTACGCTTGTTCCGCCGTATTTTTGAACAATTAACATTAAATGAATCCCTCTTTTTTAAAGTATTCTATAACCCTTTTATATGAGCGGCGCTTCATATAAAGCGCTTTTTTAAAGAGTTCTGCCTCTGTTACAAACATATAATCTTCAAACTCTGGTGTTTTGTCAAGTTTTAAATTTATAACAGCGCTCTTTTTCAACCGAACCAAAAAATATTTCTGATTCTGCCCCTTATACGGATATTTTTTATCGCTTTTACTGTTTGGAAATTCATAGCTTATCCACTCGGGAAACTCAGCTAAAATTTCTACATCATTTGTGCCGATTTCTTCTTTTAACTCTCTTAAAAGCGCTTCTTTAGGCGTTTCTTCGCCGTCTATACCGCCTTGCGGAAATTGCCAAGCTCTTCTAATTCCTTTTCGTTTTGCCAAGAGAAATTTTCTATCGTTTTCAAAATCGGGTGACAAAATAACTGCTGCAACATTGGGGCGATAATCTTTTTTAATATTCATAATTTACCCCTGCTATTCATAACTTATCTAAAATTTGATAGAATTCTATCTAAAATCCAATTACAAAAAGATTACTAATGCTTTTATATATTCATATCCCCTTTTGCGATTCGAAATGTTTTTACTGCTCTTTTAACTCTTATGCCAATTTGCAAGATAAAATTGCAGATTATATGAGAGCTTTATATACTCAGCTAGAATGGGATTTAAATCGATTCAATATTAAAAAAGGCGAAATAGAAACAATCTTTTTCGGAGGAGGAACCCCCTCTTGCGTAGAGCCGAAATTTTATGAAAAAATTTTTGAAATTTTAACGCCGTATATGCAAAAAAATATAGAAATAACAAGCGAAGCAAATCCAAATTCGGCAAACTTAGAGTGGCTAAAAGATATGAAAAATTTAGGCGTAAACCGAATCAGTTTCGGGGTGCAAAGCTTTAACGATAAAAAACTGCAAGCCCTAAACCGCGCCCACAGCGCCAAAGAGGCAATTCAAGCGGTAGAAAACGCCGCAAAAACAGGAATAAAAAATATCTCCATAGATATAATTTACGACTTTTATTTAGACAGCAAAGAGCTTTTAAAAAACGATTTGCAAATTGCTTCCAAACTGCCTATTAACCATCTCTCAAGCTACGAACTCACAATCGAGCGCGGCACAAATTTCAGCAAAAACCCAAGCGTTAAAAAGGAAAGCGAAGAGTTGGGGTATTTTTTTCGCGAAGAGGTGCAAAGTTTAGGTTTAATACAATATGAAGTTTCAAATTACGGCAAATACAAAAGCCTCCACAATTTAGGCTATTGGCAGCACAAAAACTATTTAGGAGTCGGCGCCGGAGCCGTGGGCTTTATAAATAACACCCGCTACTATCCGCACGCAAATGTAGAAAAATACATCCAAAACCCAAAATTTGCCAAAACCGAAAACCTAAGCCCCAACGACTTGCTAACCGAAAAAATCTTCTTAGGCTTGCGCTCATGCGTTGGAGTAAAGAAATCCATCTTAACAGACAAAATGCAAACCCAAGCCGATATTTTACTAAAAGAAAACAAACTATGCTTCCAAAACGGCGCTTACTACAACAAAGAATACTTCCTAAGCGACGAACTGGCACTTTTTATTATGCAGTAAATTTGCAAAAAATATGTTATAATAAACAAAACTCAAAAAGGATAAAAATGACAATAAAAATAAACGATCCTCAAATAGAAGCTATTTTTATTAATGAGTTTAAAAGCGATATTAAAGCCTTTACAAAATTTATTAAAGAGAGTTTAAAAAAGAATAAAGAAAAACAAAACCCTTTTATTAATGAAGACGTAAATAGCGAAATATCTTTTTCTAAATATAAAATAAACTCTTTCAAAAATATAACCGACCCGGTCAAATGGCAACAAGAACTGCGCAGTGAATGGGATAGATAATGCGAAAATATCTGCTAGACACAAACAGCATTATCTATGCTATAAATCAAGAACTCTCTCTTCCAAAAGCTCAATATCTAATATCCATTATTACAGAAATCGAACTACTTTCTTACAGCAAACTATCATCGCAAGATGAGCAAGTTTTAAAAGAGGTTTTATCTAAATTCACAACTGTCAACATTACCAATTGTATTAAAGATAAAACCATCGAAATAAGAAAAAACTCCAAAATCAAACTGCCAGACAGCATAATAGTAGCTAGCTCCTTATGCAACAGTGCAATTTTAGTAACATCAGATAAACAGCTGTTAAATTCTGGATTTGTTAAAGCTGTTGAAATAGGTGAATTGGTAAAAAAATAGGAAAGCTACTCGATTTACGGCAAATTTATTTGCTGTTCCTGCACAATTTGAGATTTTTTCCTCGTTCCGTATCTCCTGATGCGGAATACATACAGTCATAAATTGCAGTAAGGTTTATGTTCCATATCAGGAGATATGAAATAAGAGAGAATATAATTTATTAGGAATATTCATCATATTGAAAAATGTAGGGTCGGTTTACCGACCAATTGGTAAACGATAAATTATTGAAACAATTACATTATTATTTATAGTCGATAAATCGACCCTACGGTTATTTTTGATATGTAATTTTTACTCGCTCTCAAATTATATTGGGAGCAATTGCCCACCAATTACAAGCTTTATTTGACAGATAAGCCCTATACACTCCCAAATGCAATTTGGGAGCAAGTGGAGAATAAATTTAATCCCAATTTTCAATTAATTTATCTCTTGATATTCTTTCAACTATACTATTCTAAACTTCAATTAACATATTCATAATTGCACTATAATATCTATTAAAAAGTTCTTCATTAATATGAATTAATCTATTTTTATATTGTCTCAATCTCGGGAAATCCGATATATCTTTTTCTTCAATATTTCCATATCGATGTAGTATTATATTTCTTACCCTATTTGCTTCATTTAAATAATAAATATCTTCATTATTTAAATTGTATTCCAACTCGAACCAAGAAAAAACAATTTTAATTCTTTCATAGTAATTAACTCCTAAATTTTTATTGCTATTAAGTTGCCTAACTCTTTTTTCTAAATTAGAAGCAATTTCATAACAAGTGGAATCATTCCATGGCCAATTATTTATATTATATTTACCCAATTTGAATTTTGTAATTATGTTCTTCGCACTAATAATATCATTTTTTACAAAATCTTTAAAAATATTTTCTATACCCGTTTCTAATGCCGACCACATACCTATGAATGAATGTATATACAAATCATTATAATCTTCTTTCTCCATTTCTAATGTCCAATCTGATATTTCTTTAGCATTAGCCAAAAAAATTTCTTCATCTAAACCTAAAGATTTATTTGTCTTTTTTATTTCATTTAAAATAAATTTATTCTTTTCATAATAATCTTGAGAGTTTTCTATACAAATTTTATAATTAGATGACATAAAAAATTCTCTCAATATATAAGAATGAGTTTTTCTTATTGCATACATTGGCCACTCTTTAATAGGATCAACATTTATTTTAATATCATTTAAAATTGGCATATAATTTTCCTTGATTATATTAAAAGATTTTATCCCCTCAAATACCCCATAGCCGTGGCGATAATGTCGTCGCTGTCTTTGCTTGGGGAGTTTAGGATTACGCGTTCTTTTTCGTCGTTGAATTCTATGAATACTCTTTGTTCGTAGCTTGAGACTTTTTTAATATTTTTCTCGGTTGCCAGCACTTTTATTGCCATTAAATCTATAAATTGCTTTGTCATTTTATCCAGTTTGCCAAATCTATCTTCGATTTCTTCTTCTATTTCGTAAACCTTTTGCAGGTTTTTGCATTGGGAGAGGCGGCGGTAGAGTTCTAGTCTTAAGCGGTCTTCGGTTATTAATTCGTCGCTTAAGTAGGCATCGACTATCAGTTTTAACTCTACGCCTTTGCTTTCTTCGGTTTTGCCGCTTAAGGTTTTTATGGCGTCTTCTAGCATTTTTAGGTATAGCGAATAGCCGATTTGTTTGATGTGTCCGCTTTGGGCTTCGCCTATTAGGTTTCCGCCCCCTCTAATTTCTAAATCGTGCATTGCAAGCACTGCCCCGCTGCCAAGGTCGCTATGGCTCTCTAGTGCCAGCAGGCGGCGTTTGGCGTTTTCGTTTAGTTTTTCTTTATCGTGGACAAAGTAGTAGCAGTAACCCTCTGCCCCGCCGCGCCCTACGCGTCCGCGCAATTGGTGTAGGTCGGCTATTCCGAAATTTTGGGCTCCGTCTATTATTATTGTGTTGGCATTTGGTATGTGAATTCCCGACTCCACAATAGAGGTGCTTAAAAGCAAGTCGTATTCCCCCTGCTCAAATTTTAGCATTTCGCGCTCGGTTGTTGCGGCTGGGATTTTAGAGTGCAGCACGCTTAACCTTAAATTTGGCATCTCTTTTAAAAGCTCGTCGCGCTTTTGCTCGATTGCAGCGATTGAGTTAAATACATAAAACACCTGCCCGCCGCGGCGCAGCTCTCTTCGCACCGCTTCGGCAACCGCTTTAATGTCGTAATTTTTAACAAAAGTTCTAACCCCTTTGCGGTTCACAGGCGGGGTGAATATTTCGCTGAATGTCTTAATTTGCGACAGCGCCATATTTAATGAGCGCGGTATCGGGGTTGCAGACATACTCAAAAGATGGGTGTTTATTGTAAGCTGTTTCAGTTTTTCTTTCTGTTTTACCCCGAATTTATGCTCTTCGTCAATCACAACCAAAGCCAGCTTTTTAAACTTGGCATTTAGCAGCGCATGGGTGCCGACAACCACATCTATTGTCCCATCTGCCAGCCCTTGCAAAATAGCCTTTTTCGATTTTGCCGAAGTAAATCTATCCAGTTTTGCAATTTTAATATCCCACTTCTGCAGCCGCTCTTTTAAACTTTTAAAATGCTGCGAAGATAGCAGCGTAGTAGGCGCAACAACCGCCCCCTGATAACCGTTTTTTACCACGGCAAAAAGCGCATTCATCGCCACTTCGGTTTTACCAAAGCCCACATCTGCGCTAAGCAGCCTGTCCATTATACGCCCGCTGCTAATTTCGTCTAAAATATCCTCGATTGCGCGTATCTGGTCGGCTGTGTGGATAAAGCCGGCATCGTTTAAAAACGCCTGCTGCAGGTTTCTATCGATTACAATTTTAATTCCCTCTTGCAAAAGCCGCTTTGCGCTTATCTCCATAAGTTCGTGCGCAATTGCAAAAAGTTTCTCTTTAACCTTGCTTTTTAAGCGGGCAAAGCTCTGTTTTCCAAGCCTGTCCAGTGCCGGCAGAGAACCGCTTGAAGCGACATATCTGTCGATTACTTCAAGGTTTTCTACCGGAATATAAAGCATATCTTCGCCCTGATACTCAAGTGCGACAAACTCTCTAAAACGCCCCAAAACCTCGCGCTTTTCTATCCCTTTAAAGATACCTATGCCGTAATTTTCGTGCACAACATATTCGCCGGGTTTGATTTCGTCCAAAATCAGGGTCGGCTTTTTAACGCGTTTTTGTTTTTGCTTTTTATTTAGCGATAAAATAAGCTCTTTGCTGCTTGCAATATTTAAGATTCCATCAATATATTTATAATTAAGGCTATCTAAATTCGGCAGCATACTGGCTCTGATTTGGCTCTCGTTTCTAGAGATTATAGTTATCTTTTTATCTTTGTTAGCCTCGATAATTGCGTTTAAATTTACGACTTCTAACTCTCTGTATTCTTTGGGCTCGGGGATTGCCGCGCTGCCAAAACTTTCTATTCCAATAAGCGGTTCATTGTCGCTGTGAATTTCGTAAAACTCTGCAATCTCCTCTTTTAGCGAATTGCGCGAAAGTTTATGCTCGTAAATATTTAAGTAATTATCCGCCAAATCGGCAAGCACCCAAAGCCCCAAAGAGGCGGCATCTTTTACAAAACTCTCGTAGCTGCAGCGCTCTACCCTGTTTTGCAGCGCTTCAAACTGCTCTTTTTCAAGCGCTAAAAACGCAGGGGTTATCTCTATTTCATCCAGTTCGTCTTTTTGGCGCTTTTGGGTTGATACATCAAAATATCTAATCTCTTCCACTTCGTTATCAAAAAGCGAAATACGCACCGCCTCTTCTAAATTGCTTGGAAATATATCGATAATATCGCCGCGAAAGCTCACTTCTGTCGGGGCAGAAACAACATCTACAAAATTGTAGCCCCAATAGTAAAGCTTTTGCTTTAGCTGCTCTATATCCAAAGTGGCGCCAAACTCTACCGTAAAACTTTTTAAATACTCAGGCTTTGGCAGCGGGAAAGTCAGCGTCCTAAAAGGCGCAATAAGCGTAGCCGAGCCATATTTGTGAAACTCTTTTAAATTGGCAAACGCTTTTGATATATCACTTAAATAACTTCGCGTATCATCCCCCGGAAGAAGCCTTATATCTGGCAAAACAAACGCCTTTTTATCCAAATAGTCATAAACCGCTTTAGCCTCATTAGCCTCTTTGCTATCTGCCACAACCAATATTTTAGTGCTGTTTTTGTTTTTCAAAAATTCAAAAAGTGCCGCCTGATTCATATTTGCCTTTTTTGTTTAGATGTTCTTTGTGCTATGTTCTAAATTCCTATTTTAAGAAATAACGGGAATTGGTTGACTGGTTGACTAGTATATTGGTTATTGGAAAAGTTTAACCAACATACACCAATAACCAGTATACCAATAACAAATACACCAGTATACAAAAACCACTCTCTTACTTTCACAGTAAAAACAAAACCTATACCCTCACCCCTCAATCCTCAACCCTATTTTTTTCAAAAACGCCTCCACAACATAAAACGAGCCAAAGACCAGATACTCTTTATCTTCTTTAATCTCTCCGTTAAAATAGCTCTGTTTAAGCCCCAGGCTCTTTAGCAACTTTTCTATTTTTTCTAAATCTGCTGCTCTTTGGGTGTCGATTTTTATTATCTCTACCTCTTTGATTTTCGGCTTTAAAATCTGCAGGGTTTGAGTTAAATCTTTATCGCCTAATATATTGAAAATCAGGGTTACTTTGCTCTTTAGCGCGCCGACAATGGCTTTTGCAGCTAAGGGGTTGTGCCCTACATCTATTGTTACATTTGGCAGCAGTTTGTAAAATCTGCCAAAGAGTTCGAGGCTTTTTAAATCTTCGATATTATAATCAATTCCCAAAATATCAAGCGCTATAACGGCATTTATTATATTTTCGGTTAAATAGGGCGCAAAGCCCTTCTCTTTTGCTATTGCTTCAATCTGTGCCCTATTTTTGCACTCTGTTTTTTCATAAAAGTAAAGCTTACTGCCTTTTTCTCTAGCAATTTTTTCAGCAACCTTGTAAACTATATCTTCCTGTTTTGCAATAAGCGCTTTTTTGGCTATAGCTTTTAGTTTAGTTGTTGCTATCTCTTCTAAACTGTTGCCCAAAAAGTCACTGTGGTCAAAGCCAATAGGCGTAACGACTGTAAGCTCGAAATCCGCAACGCTTGTTGCGTCATACTCTCCGCCAAGCCCCGCTTCTATTACCTGTAAATCCAAATTTTCAAAAAGCACAAAAGCTAAAAGGCTCTGATATTCAAAGTAGCTTAACGATTCTGCAACTTCACTGCCCAAAAGATTCCAAAGCCTTATATGCGCCTTTTCCAAAGCCTCTTCGCTTGCATTTTTGCCGTCAATCCAAAAGCGCTCTTTAAAATCCAAAATATGCGGTGAGCTAAAATGCCCCACGCTCAAACCGCTTTTGCTTGCAAGGTGCGCAATTGTGCGCCCGGTGCTTCCTTTGCCGTTTGTGCCGATTAACTGCATCCGCTTTGGGTGTTTGATTTTCTTCTTTATTAAATCGTAAGCTTTAACTATGCGAGTCGGGTCGAACTCTTTATAGTAAATCGGTTTAGTATCCAGAAACTTCGCTAATGTTGTTTTCATCTGTATCGGTATCTGGCATTACAAGCTTCATAGACTCATCTTGTGTATCTACTACTTTAATATTTAAAGCATCCGAATCTTCCATATTAGTATCTGAAACACTGCTGCTATTTAAAATATCGCTATTATCAGATAAAGACGAATCGTTATTCTCTTGTCCTAAAGAATTGCTTTGTGTATCCATATTGCTGTTTTGCATATTTTGAGTATCCGTATTGCTGCTATTTTGAGGCGCATTACCTTGCTTATCCTCTTTTGCATGCTTTTTTGCCATCTTTTGACCGCGCTGAATTACTGCATAAACATACTCATCTAAAGCTTTTTTAATAGCAACTCTTGAAGCTTTCTCTTTTGCCGATTCGCTTATAGATGATTTAGCTTTAACCGGAACATATTCGCTTGCAACTATATTTTTACTCCAAAATCCATATTTATCTTGTGTTGCAAATTTAATTGCCGCATTAACGCTGTATCTTATTACATTACCTTTATCATCTTTATTCGTAGGTGTTGTGTTTATAGTATATATATTTACCAAAATATAGTTTTTGGCTTCATTTACATCTTTTGTGGTTCTTAAATTCAGCCTGTTTATTGCCATTTTGGTAATTTCATCTTGCAAATATTCACCGGTATCGGGGTCTTCCGGGTCTATTTTTACATGAACCAAAACCGGCTCTTTAAAAATTGTTTTAGAATATTTTACAGTTGGCTCATATCCGCCATCACTGCAGCCAATTAACACCAAACTAAACAAAAATGCAAGCACAAATCTCATATATCCCCCTAAATCGCTACAAAATTTACCAATTTGTTTGGCACAAATATCTCTTTTTTAATTTCTTTACCCTGAAGCCACTTTGCAGCCGCTTCTTTTGCCGCAGCTATAATTTCATCTTTGCCCAAATTTGCATCTACTGCAATTTCGGCTCTTTTTTTGCCGCTTATGGTAACCGCATAAGTTACTGTCGATTTAACAAAAACCTCTTCTTTAATCTCTATTTTACCTTCTAAATTCTTAAGGTCAAATAATTTTTGGCTCATATCATAAGCAATATGCGGAACAATTGGTTCTAAAAGGTGCAAAATTATGTAAATTCCCTCGCTCCAAACCTCTGCATTATTTTGCTTATCAAGGGAATTTAGCGCCTCCATACAGGCAGCAATCAGGGTATTGAAAGCAAATGTCTTTTCATAAACCTCAACACCTTTTTTCAGCGCTTCGTAAACTTTTGCGCGAGCTTCCTGCTCCTTTTGGTTAAGCGATTTGTGCTCTATTTGAGGCAAGCTTTTGTGTGTAACTTTATCCTTTTTAGAATAGAGTTTCTTTAAAAATCTATACGCCCCTTCAACTGCGCTGTCATTCCACTCAAGCTCTTTTTGAGGCGGCGCTGCAAATAGCATAAAAAGCCTTGCGGTATCTGCCCCGTAAGTTTTAACAATAGCATCTGGATCAACCACATTGCCTTTAGATTTACTCATTTTTGCGCCGTCTTTTAGCACCATTCCCTGGGTTAAAAGCCTTTCAAACGGCTCATCCACACCGCAGTATCCCAAATCGCGCAACGCTTTTGTAAAGAATCTTGCATAAAGCAGGTGTAAAATCGCATGCTCGATTCCGCCGATATACTGATCAACATTCATCCAGTATTTGCAGTCATCTTTATCAAGCGCACTCTCTTCCCATTTTGCAGGGTCAAGAGTGTAGCGGAGCTGATACCAGCTGCTTTGGACAAATGTATCCATTGTGTCGGTTTCTCTAATGGCATCTGCACCGCATTTAGGGCATTTGCAATGCTTCCATGTCGGGTGGGTATCTAGCGGGTTGCCCTCGCCTGTAATCTCCACATCATCAGGCAAAGTTACCGGCAGGTTTTCGATTTTTTCAGGCACAAGACCGCAAACTTTACAATGCACAAAAGGTATCGGCGCGCCCCAGTATCTCTGGCGGCTTATACCCCAGTTGCGAAGTTTGTAATTTACTGTTCCTTTTCCAAGCCCTTTGCTCTCAAACAGTTTTATAATCTCTTTTTGCGCCTGCTTATTAGGCATTCCGTCAAACTCGCCGCTGTTTTCAAGCACCCCTTCGCTAGTATGCGGCAGCTCGCCGCCGCTAATTACACGCACAATTGGCAAATTGTATTTAGTTGCAAATTCAAAATCTCTCTCGTCATGCGCAGGAACCGCCATAACAGCCCCGCCGCCGTAACTTGCCAAAACAAAGTTCGCAACCCACACAGGCACCTCTTTGCCTGTTAGCGGATGGATAACGCTAATTCCAAGCGGATACCCCTCTTTGTCCTGTTTTGCGCGCTCAACTTCAGGCATATTTAAAATTGCTTCGATTTTTTCCGCAACTTCGGCTTCTAAAAGATTGTTATCCAAAAGATATTTTACAATCGGGTGTTCTGGCGCCAATGCAGAGTAAGTAACTCCAAAAATCGTATCGGGGCGGGTTGTAAATACGGTATATTTGTCGAATTTTCCGCCTAGCTTCTCTTTTGACTCTTTAGATAGCTCAAATTCAAACTCAAGCCCCTGCGATTTGCCTATCCAGTTGCTCTGCATCGTTAAAACCTGGCTTGGCCATTTGCCCTCTAGCTTTTTTAAATCTTGCAGCAGCTCTTCGGCATATTTTAAAATATCCAAATAGTAACCCGGCATATCTTTTTGCAGCACTTCATTATCGCAGCGCCAGCATTTGCCGTCTTCTACCTGCTCGTTTGCAAGCACTGTATGGCAGCTTTCGCACCAGTTTACGGTTGTGCTCTCTCTATAAAGAAGCCCGCTTTCATACATTTTAATAATAAACTCCTGCTCCCATTTCGTATATAGAGGGTCGCAGGTTGCAAATTCGCGCTCTTTAGAAAACGAAAGCCCCAGAGCTTTAAGCTCATCTCTCATATAATCGATATTTTCGTAAGTCCACTTTTTAGGGTGCAGTTTATGTTTAATAGCCGCATTCTCCGCAGGCATACCAAAAGCATCCCAGCCTATTGGATGCAAAACATTAAACCCCTGCTTTCTGTAATAGCGCGCCAGCGCGTCGCCGATTGCATAATTTCTAACATGCCCCATATGTATGCGCCCGCTTGGATACGGAAACATACTTAAAATATACTTTTTAGGCAAACTGTGGTCGCCGCTTGGCTCAAACGCCCTGTTTTCCTCCCAAATCTTTTGCCATTTGCTCTCTATATCTTTTGGATTATAACTCACTTTTTCTCTCCAAATAAAATTTAAAAGCAATTATATCCAAATCGCTTTAGAAAAATGAGGGTTGAGGGCTAAGGATTGAGGTTTTGGCACTTTTTTATAAAGCCGCCAAAAGCACATCCCGCCACTCCGCACAAAAACAAAATCACCCACTATCAATTTCTCAACCCTCAACCCTCAAACCTCAATCCTATTATTAAGCACTTTTTTAATACAATAGTAAAAAATAAATACAAGGGTTTTGTTTTGGCAGAGGCTTTAGCTAGAAAATACAGACCATCCACATTTTCTGAACTTATCGGGCAAGAAGCGGTTTCTAAAACGCTTTCTCTTGCGCTTGACGGTTCTAAACTATCGCACGCATACCTGTTTTCGGGCATTAGAGGAAGCGGCAAAACCTCTACAGCTAGAATTTTTGCTAAAGCGCTGCTTTGCGAAAACGGTCCAACCAGCCAGCCCTGCCAGAGTTGCGAGCAGTGCGTTATGGCAAACGAGGGGCGGCATATCGATATTATCGAAATGGATGCCGCTAGCAACCGCGGTATAGAAGATATAAAAGAGTTAATAGAGCACACTAAATATAAGCCCTCTATCGGGCGTTTTAAAGTTTTTATTATCGACGAAGTCCATATGCTTACAACCGCCGCATTTAATGCGCTTTTAAAAACCCTAGAAGAGCCGCCGGAATTTGTTAAATTTATTTTAGCAACCACCGACCCGCTTAAACTGCCTGCTACCATTTTAAGCCGGACACAGCATTTTAGATTTAAAAAACTGCCGATTAAAACTGTCAGCGAGCATCTGGAATTTATACTAAATAAAGAAGGTGTCGATTTTGAGCACGAAGCGCTTGATATTCTTGCAAGAAGCGGTCAAGGCTCTTTAAGAGATTCTTTAACACTCTTAGACCAGGCTATCGTATATGCTGACGGCAAAGTAGATACTAAAACTGTTACCAATATGCTGGGCATTGTGGACCCAAATACTCTAAGCTCGCTAGTAGATTCCATACTAAATAAAGATAAAGAGGCCATTTTAAATTTTATACAAAAGTATGCAGAATTTGAAGCCGAAATGATTATTGATGAATTAACACTCTATTTGCAGGATGAGCTCATAAATAGCAAAGGGCGTTTATCGGTTCTTTTAATAGATAGATTTTTTAGAATTTTAGCAGACGGTAAAAACCTCTTAAGTATCGGCAGCAATAGCGAATTTGTGCTTACATTGACACTTTTTAAAATGGTAGAGTCGCTAAATATTCACGATATAGACGATATGATAAACAAATTGCAAAACGAACTCAACTCTTCAACGGCAGTTTCAAAAAGCGCTGCAGTAACGGCACCTTCTGCTAAAAGAGAGAGAGTCACGCAAAACGAAAGAACAGCCTCTATAACGCAAAATATTCAAAAACAGAGCCAAGAGCCGCAAACAGCAATAGAAAAAAAAGTGCAAAAGCCTATTCAAAATATAACCGCACAAAACAGCGGTGAATTGATATTTAAAACATTAATAGAAAAAATTTACGACAGAAATTATGAACTTGGCGAAGTGTTTGAACGAAACATACATTTTATAAGCTTTGAAAACGGCAAGCTGACTTGGGAATCGGAAGCCGAAGGCGAAGATAAAAAAAGGCTTATAAAGGGGTGGAATGTAATTAAACTTTTTGTTCAAGAACTGTTTGGAATAAATACAGAAATTGAATCAAAAAAAAAATTAAATTCTCCGGCTAAAGAGGAAAATATTAAAGAGACAAAAGAAATTCAAAGCGCTTCCCAGCCACAGACAAACAGTTGCATAATGCCCCCGGGCGACAGCGAAGCAAGCATAGACAAAGACCCAAAAGAACTGCTTAACGAGCCTATGATTCAAGAGTTCATAAAGTTTTTAGAACCAAAAAGAGTAATTGTTAAACAAAAAACATAAAATGGAATTGTTTTAATGCATATCTTACTAAATATATTCTATTTCTTACAAACCTTAAATTAACCATAAAAAAATATTTAATTTAGGCACTTTTATTTTTAAATAAGCTTAATTTAGATATAAATATGCTAGTGAAATAAATTTAATACATTTTACTCCCAATATATTATAAGGGGAATTGGCGGGGATATGAGAATATTAACTATAGGCTTTTCAGAAGAGTTTGCAAAAAAATTGGAAAAAGAGATTTCAGAGTATTTTATCTGTATTTTAGACAGTGCCGAAGATCTTTATGATGCAACGAATTTTACCTATTTTAGACATTACGAATTAATTATTATTGTTGATGAAAAGATGAAATACGCAATGGAGCGTTTTGTAAACGAAATTAAGCAAAAAAAACCGGAAACAAAAGTTTTGGTAATTACAG
>JALWKP010000146.1 GCA_027081355.1 Campylobacteraceae bacterium | reverse complement strand
ATACTCAATAGGCACAAATTTTGTAAGCCAAATACTATTTTTAGATAGATAAAACTCATATCCGTTTTCAAACATATCAAAAGCCCTTATTTCTAAAACAGTAGCTTTTCCATGTCTTTGACCCACTTTTATAGCGGTTTCTTTATCTTTGCTTAAATGCACAAATTGCCTACTTTGAGGTAATAATCCCTCTTTTAAAATATTTTCTAAAAATCTTGTTGCTGTTCCATGGTATAAAATTTTAGGTGGTTTTTTAGTAACAAGTTCTACATCTACATCTATCGAATGTCCTTGGTTAGCCCTTATTTTTCCGTTTCTTAATTCAAATCTTTGTTTATCACTGTTTTTAACAATTTTTACTATCAGTTCCTTACTCAATGTCATCTCGGACTTTTTAATAAGTTCATCTACTAAAACCCAACCATTTTTATCCATATTTAGACCAATAGCATCGGGTTTATGCCTTAGTAGATAGCTTAAATATTTACTTATTTTTGTATCAGTATTACTCATCTTCTTCCATCTCTTCTTTAAACTCTTGTGAGATTTGCTTTATATCTTCATACCAATCATCAAAGCTATCCCAATACCCTCGATCTTCCCAGCCTTCACTTGCATAAGTATGCACCTGATATACTTTTGGATTACCTGAAGTATCGGTACCATCAAAGCAAAAGACATCATCAGTATTTTCGTCTTTTGCAAAAGGAATCAAAACTCTTTTCGGGTATTGTTTTTTGATAATATTGAACCAAAAAATAATTATTTCTTGGTCTGTTCCTATAAAATAATAATTTGAAAAATATGGCACTTCTTCAATGGTTTCCGTGTTTACAATTTTCAGAAACTTGTCAGGATATATAAAGTCTTTATATTCATCAAATATAAGAACAAAACCATTGTTAAGCAAACCTGCTTTAGTCACCTTAATCATTTTGAAGCCTCGTCTTTACCAGTAATTCTTGGTAATTCATGAGTCCCGTGTGGATTTTCTTTTGACCACTTGGAACCTTGATTTTTTATTCTGTTTGTTACAGCTTCGCCCCAAGTTTCTGGTTTTTTATCTTTTTTATTTTTAGGTTTAAACCTTTTTTGTTCCTCTTTTGTAAGAGGTTCATCATGCTTTCTTACATTCGCCTTTACCTTAATACCTGTCTCTTTGGCTGCTCTAACTCTTGTATTATCTATTGATGTCAATCCACCATCTGGCATTTCTACGACATCAATAGGCTCACCTTTCCAGCCTTCTTTTTCCATACTGTTTTTTATATCGTCATAAGTATATTCCGTATTTCCTCTTTTCTTTCTATATGATACAGTCTTTTGAGAATGGCGAATTTTACTAGAGTCAATATATACCTTACCATCACTCCCCTTAACAACAGCTTCTTTAGGAACCTCTATATATTTGCTGCCCTTTTTAAGAAGATATTTACCGCCACTGTAAATTACTTGTGCACCTTTTACGAATCCTGCATACTCTACTACCTCTGCAGGGTTTGGTAGTGATGCTAAATCGTTGTTTGCTTTGGCTATATCTTCTTTATCTTTTTTGCTCATTTTAGAAACATCTTTATCGTATGTTCTAAGTGAGCTTTTACTAATAGGCACTACGATATACCCGCCAGGAGATGTTGAATCGTGTAATATAGTTGTTGCTACGCCAAACTCGGCATTTTTAGCTTGTTGTTCATGTGCCTCTTGTAAAGTAAAGAAGTCCAAATCTTTTCTATCTAAAGAATCAAACTCTTTTGTATTATCTATTACTGTTTTACTAACTCCATGTCCATTATAGTAATTTGTTCCGATATTATTATTTGCAGTAGATTTTAAAGAGTCATATCCATTATCAGCATATTGATACTCCATATAATCTTGGGTATGCTCACCCATAAGCACTGCGTGGCTTTCTCTGTTTGTTTCGTAGTTTTTGGTTTTTGCTATATCTTTATCTTTTTGGTAATCTATAGAGTGGGTTGTTTCGTGTCCTATTGTATTTACTGCATTAGCGGAGTTTTCTTGTGCTAAGTCATTTATATAGATAGTTCCGGCTTTACCATTTTTATGGAAAGCTCCAGAGTAGCGTCTATCTACCATCAGCTTAGCTTTAGCAGGGCTTACACCCATCTCTTTAGAGATATAGTTTGCTAATGCACTATATGCTTGTTGTTTTTGTTCTGGGGTGGCATTTGGGTTATTTAGTATTGCTACATTGTCTTTGTTTGTTGGGTCGTTTACAAATTTTTTAGTTGCACTAAAGTATTTTTGGTCTTCATCTATATGATCTAATAAGCCTGTTTTTCCATCTTTTTGGTTTTTTGTTAAGCCTACACCTTTATTGGTAACATCTGCAACAGATTTAACTAAAATCTCATTTCTTTTAAAATCCTCTTTAATAGCTTTGTGTCCATCTTTGGTTAGTAGTCTGTTATCTAAGGTTGCATCTATAC
>JALWKP010000145.1 GCA_027081355.1 Campylobacteraceae bacterium | reverse complement strand
TCAGTTCAATAGCTTTGCTCTCTAAATCATTTGCAAATTTTATAGCACCATCTTTTGCCGTTCCTTCATTCAGTAAATCTGCGCTAAGTGTCGCAAGCCCAGCTTTACTGCTTGCCAGCGCCCCGCTGTTTTTAAAAATAAACTCCACACTTGTCAAAGGCAGCCTGCTGTCTTTAACAAAAACAACAGGCACCTCCACTGAATTTACATCAACCTTCAACAAACTAGCCGCCATTAAGTATCCTTGTATTAAAAGTATTGTTAGTAGTTTTTTCATTTTTTCTTCCTTCTTGGAAAGCTGAAAGCTTAAAGCCGAAAGCTAAAAGCTGATGGTGTTGAGATTCTTCGCTTCGCTCAGAATGACTTAGTTTCAGGCTTTTTGCCCGCATTTTATGTCAATTGTGCGGCACGGCCGCACCTATATACAGAAATCTGAAAACGGAATTATCCATTATCCATTTTCAATTATCAATTTTCTAAACCCTCAACTCTAATAAAATCTCTCCAATATCTCATAAGCCGTATTGCGTTTAGCGGGTTTTTCGCCTATGTCTTTAATTAATTCAATCATTTGCTGCTGGTTCATTGAATTTTTAGCACCTGCAGCGGCTACTACATTTTCTTCCATCATTGTGCTGCCAAGGTCGTTTGCGCCCCACAGCAGAGCCATTTGTCCGATGTAGCTGCCTTGAGTAACCCAAGAGCTTTGGATATTTGGCACATTATCCAAAAAGAGCCTTGCAACCGCCAAAAGGCGCAAATAGCGGTTGGAGCTTTGCTTTTTAATTTCGGGGTGCTTTGCAGCTAAAGCGGTGTTTTTACCTTGAAAACTCCACATAATAAACGCCCTAAAACCGCCCGTTTCATCTTGCAGTTTTCTAATTTCGTCAAAATGCTCCACAATCTCTTCGTCGCTCTCTACCGTTCCAAACATCATTGTAGCAGTCGATTTAATCCCAAGTTTGTGTGCTTCCCTATGAACCTCAAGCCAAGTGTCTTTATCCAGTTTTTTAGGCGAAATTATATCGCGCACCCTGTCGCTTAAAATCTCTGCACCCGCACCCGGGATTGAGCTTAAACCTTTAGCGTGCAGTCTTCTTAAAACCTCTTTAATGCTGATTTTAGAGCGTCTTGCGATATAATCAATCTCTATCGCGCTAAAGCCGTGGATGGTAATTTGAGGATACTTTTTATGAATATGCTCGACCAAATCTTCATACCACTCAATTTCAAGCTTCGGATGCACCCCGCCTTGAAAAAGTATCTGCGTTCCGCCAATTTCTATAAGTTCATCTATCTTTTTATCTATTTCGTCAAAACTTAAAATGTAAGCATCATCAGCTTTTTCATCACGGTAAAATGCGCAAAAATCGCAATTTACCCAGCAGATATTGGTATAGTTTATGTTTCTGTCAACTACAAAGGTTGTTACCCCTTTTGGGTGCAATTGGCGCTTTTTTGCATACGCAAGACGCCCAAGCTCTTTAAGGTCGGCATTTTTAATTAAATCTACCGCCTCTTGCTTGCTTAATCTCTTGTTTAAATTCAGCTCGATACTCAAAACTACCCCTTAATTGCATCTAAAACGCCGTTGATAAACTGATGCGATTTATCATCGGCAAGCTCTTTTGCAAGCTCGATAGCTTCGTTAATTACCACCGCTTTGTCGTTTTTGTCTATCATAATTTCAAAGGCTCCAAGGCGCAAAATCGCTTTTTCTATTTTGCCCAAATCTTCAAAACTCCAATCTTTTAAATGCTTTTTAATTTCAGCATCGATACTCTCTAAATTATCGATTGTGCCTTTAAAAAGCTTTGCCGAAAACTCTCTTTGGCGGTTGCGGATTTTTTTCTCTTCTAAAATATCTTCAAAAAATTTGCTAATCTCTTCGTTGCCAAGGTCGTAAGCGTATAAAAGCCCCACAACTGCGGCTCTTGCCTGATGTCTAGTTGCCATTAATTAAGCTCTCCGTATAAGTTTAAAAGTTCTATCAGACTGCCCATAGCTTCGGCACCCTTATTGCCCGCTTTCGTTCCTGCGCGCTCGATTGCCTGCTCTATATTATCAACGGTTAAAACCCCAAAACTTACCGCTTTGCCGTGTTTTAATGCGGTATTTGCAATACCTTTTGTTGCTTCGGCAGAAACATAATCAAAATGCGGTGTTGCACCTCTAATTACTGCGCCAAGACAGCAGATGCCGTCATATTTTCCGGTAGAGAGCGCCTTATCAAGCGCAAAAGGCAGCTCAAACGCGCCGGGCACCAAGATTAAATCTAAATCGTTAATATCCCCGCCGTGACGCGCATAAAAATCCTTCGCCCCCTCTACAAGGCGGTCTGTAATAAAATGGTTAAACCTGGCACTTATAATTGCCACCTTTTTGCTTTTATCAACCTGTAGGTTTCCTTCTATTATTTTCATATTCATCCTTTTTTTGTGAAGCTAAAAGCTAAAAGCTGAAAGCACAAAGCTAACAGAGTGGCTTCGCCTTTTTTTAAGCGGCTGCGCCGCAAATATTAAACGCGGCACAGCCGCACCAAGGGCTTATTGCTTTAAGCTTTAAGCTTTAAGCGCTATTGAGCTGAAAGCTCAATAGCTTTTAAAACCGGAATAAGCTCTTTTAACTGTTGCAGCTTCAGCATATTCGGTCCGTCGCTTAGCGCGCTGCTTGGGTCGAAGTGGGTTTCAAAGAAAAATCCGTCAACCCCGACAGCACTTGCAGCTTTTGCAAGATATGGCACAAAAGAGCTGTCGCCTCCGCTGCTTGCGCTGCCGCTTGCCGGCATTTGCACCGAATGGGTTGCATCAAAAATAACCGGCGCAAACTCTCTCATAATCGGCAGGCTGCGCATATCCACAACCAGATTGCCGTAACCAAATGTTGTGCCGCGCTCTGTCAGCCATACATTATATTTTTGCGAAATATCGTAACTAACTTCGCCTTCATACCCTCTTGTTTTTAGCACCTTTTTAACAGAGTGTTCCATCGCCTGCGGAGCCAAAAACTGACCCTTTTTAATATTTACAGCCGAAGCGGTTTTTGCCGCCTCTACCAAAAGGTCGGTCTGTCTGCACAAAAACGCCGGAATTTGCAGCACATCGGCAACTTCGCTAACAGGCCAGGCTTGGTGCGATTCGTGAATATCGGTTAAAATTTTATAGCCAAACTGCTCTTTAACCTCTTGTAAAATCTTAAGCCCCTCATCCATCCCGGGACCTCTAAAACTCTCAATCGAAGTTCTATTGGCTTTATCAAAACTGGCTTTAAAATAAAAATCTATTGTGCAATCAGCATTAAATTCTGCCAATTCTTCAGCTATCTTAAAAACATTATCCCGACTTTCAACAACACAAGGTCCGGCAATTAAAATCAAAGCAATCCCCTCAAAATAAAAATTAGCTAATTATATCTAAAATGGTTTAAGAGCAGGCGAAACCCTTAAAACAGCACTTCAACATCACTGTCTTCTTCCTCTTTTGGCTCTTGGGTGGTATCTTTATAATCGTCTTGCAACTCAATAACATTCATATCTTTAGTGCTGTTATTTTCACTCTCTCGTGTCTCTTTTACTACTTGCACATCCTGTGTATCGTAATTTTGGGGTTTTGTTTTACCGGTTGGCAAATCGGATGCTTGCTGATACATATCTTCATTGTTGTTTACTTTTGGAAGCGGCGAAATAGCGGTATAATATTCGGTCCCATAAGAAACTTTGCCCACATAAACCCCTTTTGGTATATCAAATTCCCTTTTTATTTTTGGGTTTTTTTCTAGCAGCTTTTTATAAAATGCTGCAAAAACAGGAGCAGAAACCCTTCCGCCGGTGGCACCTTTATAAATTGTTTTATATCTGTCACGCCCAAACCATACAATGGTTGTAATTGTAGGAGAATACCCGCAAAACCACGCATCTTTGTAATCGTTTGTGGTTCCTGTTTTGCCGGCAAGCTCCAATCCTTCTACACGGGCTTTTTTACCGGTTCCGCGTTTTATAACATCTTCTAAAATGCTTGTCATTAAAAAAGCCTGTTCCGGCTTGGTAAAATGGGCTATCTCTTTTGGTTTAGTTTCGTAAATTACGGTATTGTATTTAGATACAACCTTGCTTACCAGTCTAGGCTCAATCATATGCCCGTAATTTGAAAATACAGTATAAATCTGCGCCATTTTAAGAGGGCTCAGTGCCAGGTTTCCAAGCGAAATAGAAAGGTCTTTTGGGATATTTTTAACATCTAAAAGCGCCAGTCTCTGGCGTATTTTTTCTACTCCTATATCATAAACCAAGTTTACCGTTGCTAAATTTCTAGACTCTACAAGCGCTTCTCTAAGCGGTATAAACCCTTTAAAATTGTGCTCATAATTTTGAGGTGTCCAAGTTTTTACTTTGCCGTTTACTTTATATTTAAAAGTTCTTGCCAAATCTGTAAGTTTTGTTGCCGGGTTGTAACCCAAATCTAAAGCCGTTTGATAAACAAAAGGTTTAAAAGCCGAGCCCGGCTGGCGCTTTGTCATTGTTGCACGGTTAAATTTGCTCTTTTTATAATCCACTCCGCCAACAAGTGCCAAAATATCGCCTGTTGCATTATCTACCGCGACAAATGCCCCGTTTAAATCGGTGCTGTTTTTATCTTCGCCGGTAGTTTTTAATATATTTTTCCATCCTTGTTTTAGCACCTTTTTTGCCATATTTTGCTTATCTAAATCGATTGTAGTATAAATTTTATATCCGCCTGTTTTTAAATCAGGAAATTTCTTTTTAAAGCGGCGAACCAATTCATCTACAATATACGGGGCTATATTTTGAGTCAGAGAGGTTTTATAAACTTTAGGGCGCTCTTTTTTAGCCTCTTCATATTCATTTTTAGTTATCCATCCGAGTTTGCGAAGACGCGCTAGAATCAAATTGGCTCTTTTTAATGTGCGCTCATAATGCCTTAGCGGATTATAATAAGAAGGTGCATTTGGAATTCCCACAAGCATTGCCGACTCTTTAAGCGAAAGCTGGCTTAAATCTTTTCTAAAATACCCCTCGGCAGCGGTTTTTACGCCAAGATAATTATTCCCGTAAGCAATTTCGTTTAAATAGCGCTCTAAAATTTGCTCTTTAGATAGTTTTTTCTCCAATTTTAAAGCTAAAATTATCTCTTTTAATTTTCTGGAGAGTGTTTTTTTTCGTGTTAAAAACATATTTTTAATTAACTGCTGCGTAATTGTGCTGCCGCCCTCAACAAATCTTCTTGCTTTTATATCCTTTAAAACTGCCCTGGCAATTGCATCCGGGTTTATCCCGTTGTGTTCAAAAAATTTAGTATCTTCCATAGCTATTACACCCTCGACTATATAAACCGGTATTTCATTATAAGTTGCATAAAGCCTATGGCGTTTTTTAAAAATATATGCTATTCTTTTTCCATTTCTATCTAGTATTTCTGTCGAAGTATCGGGAGTATATTTAAGTAATTTTTCTACATCGGCATCTACGGAATTATAAGCGTAAGCAAATATTGCAATAAGCAAAGCAGCAATTAAAAAACTTGCTATAATTAATGTTTTAAAAATTTTGTTTATCATTTTCTAAACTCTCTGTTTGCAAAATTTGACTCAATTAAAAGCTTTGTGTAAGCCTCTTTGGGGCTGTTTAAAATCTCTTTGCTGCTGCCTTGCTCGACAACTTTTCCGTTATTTAACACTACCATATAATCACAAAAATTCGCAACTAAATTTATGTCGTGCGTTACAAAAAGCATATAAAAGTTAAATTTTGCCTGCAAGTGCTTTAAAATTTGCACAACTTCGTCTCTTAACTGAACATCCAGCGCGGTTGTCGGTTCATCCAAAAGTAAAAGTTTTGGCTCGTTTGCAAGCGCAATTGCAAAAATTATCCTCTGCAGCTGCCCGCCGCTTAAATTTGGCGGATACTCATCAAAAAGCCGCCACTGTAAATCTAGCATTTCAAACAGCTCTTTTACCCTGCTCTCGCTGGCAAAAAACTGTTTAGAGATTTTAGTAAGCGGAGAAAGTGCAGTAAACGGGTTTTGCGGCACAAAAGAGACGGTTTTTCCTCTTTTTAATTCAAACGGCGCAGAAATTTCTATCTCTTTTTTCAAAGAGCTTGGAAGCATATCCAAAATAGCTTTAAGCGTAAGCGACTTTCCGCTCCCGCTTTGCCCCACAAGCGCCGTTGCCCTCTTTATTGGCAAACTCTTAACATCCACTAAAGTTTTTTCACTGCTATGAATTTTTAATCTTTTTATCTCTACCATATTTAAGCGTAAAGCTTAATGCATAAAGCTTAAAGCTTTTTTCTCCTTTTATTTTGGTTGACTGGTTATTGGGGTATTGGTATATTGGGGAAAAAATTAACATCTCTCCCAGTATACCAGTAACCAATACACCAATATACAAAATCTGTGGATTCCTGCTTTCGCAGAAATGACATAATAGCTGACTTTACTTCTGAAATCCGTAATCTGCACCCCTCGTCTCAAAGCTGGAGTTTCGCAACCAGTGAAAAACTCTTCACTAACCACTAATCACTAATCACCAACCTCGCTGCCTCCTTAATGTCCTTAATTTTAACTCCAATTCTCGGAATCAGCCTGATTATCGGTTTTTCAACTGTGGGCTGGCGGATGGCGCCGACGAAAAAGCCGCTATTCAGCAGTTTTTTTTGCAGTTCCAGCGCCCTCTTGTTGCTTCCGGTCTCAATGGCGAAAATTTGCGAATTGCTTTTAATGTTTAATATTTCGCAAACCGCTTCGCGCCGTTTTTGTAATTTCTTATATAGTTTACCGCAATTTTTTAAAATATAATTAAAATTTGTCAAAGCCAAAGCTGTATCGAAAACCGAAGGAGCAGTTGAGTAAATTATGCTTTTGCCGCGGTTTACCAAAAAACTTTTAATTTCGCTCGAGCACAAAATATACGCCCCGTAACTTCCATAAGCTTTGCCAAGAGTTCCCATTTTAATGAAGTTTGGGGCAATCTCCAAACCGTAATAATCAAAAACCCCAAGCAGATTCCGCCCGATTGTCCCGCTGCTGTGAGCCTCATCTACTATTAATATAGCTCCGTATTTTAAAGCTATTTCAAAAAACTCTTTTTTGGCAATATCGCCGCTCATAGAGTAAACACCCTCTATTGCGACAATTTTCCGCTTTGCTTTAGAGTTTTTTAAAAGAGCTTCTAAATCTTTAAAATCATTATGGGCAAAAACTTTAAGCCTTTTAACCAAGCGGCTTGCCAAAACCCCGCTTGCGTGGTATTCGCTGTCGATAAAAAGCTCATCTTCGCTTCGCACCAGCGCTTCTATCAAAGCGATATTTGCCAAAAAACCGCTGCCTGCCACCAAGCCGCTCTCAAAGCCGTTAGCGCTTGCTAGAGTCTCTTCAAACTCTTTATGCAGCGGATGGTAACCGTTTACCAAAAGGCTCGCTTTTGGCGCAAACACTTTATACTTTTGCAGCAGAGAGCAAGCTTTTTTAAGGCTCTTTTTTCTGCCTGCAAGCCCCAAATAGTCGTTGCTTGCCAAATCTTTAACACCGGCGTAAATTTTTAACTCTCTAAACCTGTTAGCCCGTTTTAGGGCTTTTAATTCGCTATCGTAAAACATTAAGCCCAATCCACGGTGCTATTTTTTCTATCTGAAGCCCCATTGCAGTGCTCTCAAGCCCGACAACCTCTTTAATATACTTTTTACAAAAACCCTCTACCATGCAAGCGCCGGCTTTTCCCTGCCAGAGCCCGCTTTTTATATACTCTTCTAAATCGTTTTGCTCAAACTCGCTAAAAAAGTATTCGGTTGCCGAAATATCCCAAAAAAGCAGTCCCTTTTTCTTTAGTGCCGCAGCAGTAATTATAGAGATTTTTCCGCCGCTCTGTTTTAGCAAAATCTCTCTTGCATTCTCTTTGCTTTTTGCCTTGCGCAAAATTTCACCGCCTGCTTCCACAACCGTATCGGCAACTAAAATCGGAATATCCAGCCCGAATTTCTCTTCTGCAGCTGTAAGCTTGCCTTTAACCGCTTCGTAAGCAAAGCTTTTAGGCACGGCGGTTTTTATGCTCTCTTCATTAAAATCAACACCGCTTTGGATAAATTTAATACCAAAATTTAGTAATATTTTAGCTCTGGTTTCAGATTTTGAACAAAGTCTGAACATCAATTTCCCAATCCTACTAATTTTATTGGAATAGTCAATCTTTTATTGCCTCGCAAGATATTCAAATTAACTTCGCTGCCTATTTTTTTGCGTTCTAAAATATCATCCAAATCATAACTGCTTTCTACTTTTTTACCATCTATTCCTACTATTATATCACCAAAATCAACAGTTCCGTCTGCATAAAATCTGGCGGGAATAAGTCCTTTGTTTGCTGCATCGCTTCCTCTAATTACCCCAAGAACCGCTACACCTTTAACTCCTAATGTATCTTTTAAATAGCGATTCATTCTTTCATCGGTTTCTATGCCGATTGATGGTCTTATATACCTTCCATATTTAATTATTTTATCGACGATTCTTTTTACAGTATCAATAGGTATAGCAAAACCAATTCCCACACTGCCGCCGCTTGGACTGTAAATTGCACTGTTTACCCCCACAACTTCACCGCTGCTGTTTAGCATAACACCGCCGCTGTTTCCAGGGTTTATAGCTGCATCGGTTTGTATTGCGCCGCTCATTAAAAGCCCGTCGTCTGATGGGACTTTGCGATTTAACGCCGAAACTATTCCTTTTGTCATAGTCCAATCCAGCCCAAAGGGGTTGCCTATTGCATAAACCGCCTGCCCGACCTGCAGTTTTTCGCTGCTGCCAAGCCGAACCGGTTTTAGCTGATTTTTTGGCGCATCTATTTTTAGCACAGCAATATCGCGCCGTTTATAAAATCCGACCAGATAAGCATTATAAGATTTTCCATTATGCAGCTTAACCGTAGCGCTCGAAGCCCCGTCTATTACATGAAAATTTGTAACTATATGTCCATTTTTATCCCAGACAAAGCCGCTTCCACTTCCTCTTGGAACAACATATCTGGTTAATGTATTGTAGTCTATTATATTTTTTCTAGTAGAGATAAAAACTACGCTGTCACGGTTATTTTTGAATATTTTTATATCTCTTTTTTCGCTATCGGTTAAAGAATTAGAACAGGCATTAAGGGTTAAAAGCAACAGCAAAAGAAAAGCATAAAAACTTTTAACTTTCAAGTTTTTCCTTTACATACTCTTTTGCAGCTTTTATTGCGCTGTCTATTTTGCTAACATCTTTTCCGCCAGCTTGCGCAAAGTCGGCTCTTCCGCCGCCTCCGCCTCCGACTACCGGCGCAATCTCTTTAATCCATGCACCCGCATTAATATCACACCCTTTGCTTCCGGCTGCCAGCAGCACTTTGCCGCCTTTTTTCTGCACTATCAAAATTGCGACTTTTTCAAAGCGGTTTTTTGCATCATCTATCATTTGCTTAATATCTCCGGCATCAACTTTATCCACAATAACTTTAACACCGCTTATATCTTCTGCTGCAAGCTCTTTTTTGCTTGAATTTAGCGCCTCTTTAAGCTCTGCTTTAAGCCCGCTGATTTGCTCTTTTAATTTGCTAATAGCCTTAAGCGGCTCTTTGCTTTTTAACTCGTTCTCTATTTCGCCAAGAAGCTCTCTTTGGCTCTTTGCAAACTCTAGCGCGCTTCTTCCGCAAATTGCCTCTATTCTGCGCACTCCTGCGCTTACGCCGCTCTCTTTAGTTATTAAAAATAGCCCGATTTGAGCCGTATTCTTAACATGGGTTCCGCCGCAAAGCTCAACAGAAGCATCTTCCATAGCAACAACACGCACCCTCTCGCCGTATTTTTCACCAAAAAGCGCAACCGCTCCGCTATTTTTTGCCTCTTCTATATCCATTATTTGGGTAGAAACATCAAGCCCTCTTAAGATTTTATCGTTTACCCAATCTTCAACTTTTTTAACCTCTTCTTTTGTAAGCGCCGATTTATGGGTAAAGTCAAAGCGCAGCCTTTTATCGTCATTATAAGAACCCGCCTGCGCAATATGGTCACCTAAAACCGCCTTTAATCCCGCCTGCAAAAGGTGGGTTGCCGAGTGGTGTTTTGCAATTTCTATGCGTTTATTATCGACAATAGCTTCCACTTCGTCGCCGACACTTAAACTCCCATCGATTTCGCTTAAATTCATATCGTTAAACTTTTTGGTATCAAGCACTTTTACACTCTGACCGTCGGCAGTTTTTAAAACCCCTTCATCGCCAACCTGCCCGCCGCTTTCGGCATAAAACGGGGTCTTTTCCAGATAAACCCACCCTTTACCGTCAATCTTATCTACAAGTTTAAAATCTTCGCTCATTAGCGCCAGCACTTTTGTTTTAACTTTTGTGCTTTCGTAACCGACAAATTTATTAACGCCAAACTTCTCTTTAAGCTCTTTAAACTCGCCCTTTGCCACAACATCGCCGCTGCCTTTCCAATTGGCTTTTGATTTGGCTCTCTGCTCTTCCATTTTGGCATTAAAACCGTTAATATCTAGCGCAATGCCCTTTTCGCGCAGCATATCCTGCGTTAAATCAAGCGGGAAACCGAAAGTGTCGTAAAGTTTAAATGCAACTTCGCCGCTAAACACATCGCCTGTTTTTGCAAGCTCTTCTTCAAAAAGCTTAATACCCGCTTCGATAGTCGCAAA
>JALWKP010000144.1 GCA_027081355.1 Campylobacteraceae bacterium | reverse complement strand
TTCATTCATTTTAGAGAGTTTATTAACCAGAATTGTTAAAGGTTTTATTAACATTTTAGAGAGGAAAAAAGCATAAATAATAATCACTATCAGCGAAATTATATTTGTAAAAATTACAGTTTTGTAAACCATTTTTTCCATTTTTATTTCGCCGGTTATATCTTTGGTTAAAACCAGGTATGTCTGGTTTTTAAACTCGTAAGGGAAAAACCCTGAATAAAATATCTTTTCTCTTTTTTAATGGTTCTAAAAAAATTTGGCTGGTAATGGATATACGGGGCGTATTCAATTTTAGCATCAATTCCCAGAGTGCTTTTTAAAAGTTCTCTGTTTTTTTCAATCGCTTTTGGCAAATCTCCCTCTTTTTGCAAAAAATAAGCCTGTTTAATGAGGGTATCTACAAGCTGCCGGTTTGATGCATATCTTATATAAACATAAAACGAAAAAGAGGTGATTAAAACAAGTGTCGCCATAGCGACAACAAGTTTTAACAGAAAGTTAATTCTTATGCTTCGCCCGTAAAGCAAAAGCGGTATCCTCTGCGGCGGACAGTTTCAACTGTGGTGATATTTAGCGGCTTGTCAAGTTTTTGGCGGATTTGGTTAATAGCAACCTCTATAACATTTGGCGTAACGAGTTCAGGCTCTTCCCATATAGCATCTAAAAGCTGTTCTTTAGATACAATCTGGTTGTTGCGCATAGCCAGGTGGGTTAAAACCTCAAAAGGCTTTCCTTTTAGTTCGACACTTTCGCCTTTATAAATGATTTTTTCCTCTTCAGGATTGATTATCAGGTCGCCGATTTCAATAATATTGCTTCCGCCAAAGCGCAATTTTGCTTCGATTCTCATAAGAAGCACTTCAAAATCGAACGGTTTTTTAATATAATCATCCGCTCCGATTTTCAAAGCGGCGATTTCACTCTCTTTATCATCCCTCGCAGAGAGGACAATTACTGCAGTTTTTCTGCTTTTCTGCTTAATTTCAGGAATAATGTCAATGCCGTTTCCGTCAGGCAGCATCCAATCCAGCAGCACCAAATCGTAATTTCTTATGCCTATCATATATCTGGCATCGCTTAAATTTTCTGCAATGTCGCTTTGGTATCCAAACTCTTTTAAGCCGTCGCTGATTGTCTGATTTAGTGTAACTTCATCTTCTATAATCAAGATCCTCATGTTGTGTCCCATCAATATTAAAAATTTCTTAAATTATAGCATAAATTAGTCTATTTGTGCACATTTCTGCATATTTTTAAAAAAAAATCTTTATTAAAGTGAATTTTTTTGTCAACGTAAACTATTTTCAGTTAAAATATATAATGAAATATTAAATAGGGTATTTGCATGAAAAAAATAGTTTTTATTATATTTATGGCGATATCATTGTTAAATGGCGGCAAATTAATAAAAATAAATCTTTCAAATCAAAAAATTTATGCAATAGAAAATGGCGAAATAAAATTTAGCGGAAGCATATCTTCGGGAAAAGCAGGGCATAGAACCCCAAATGGAACATTTAGAGTATTAGAAAAAGAGCGTTATCATGTTTCCGATAAGTATCCAGAACCTAATGGCGGAGCAAAAATGCCTTATATGCTTCGCTTAACAAATAAAGGGATAGCAATACACAAAGGTCCTTTGCCTGGTTATCCTGCATCGCATGGGTGTATCAGGGTGTCAAAATCAACTGCTATAAAGCTTTGGAGATGGGCTAAAGTAGGTACAAAAGTTGTTATTTACGGAGACGCTTCAGATTTTAAATATGTAAAAAAGAGAAAAAAGAGAAAGAAAACCAAATATGCAGCAAATATAAAAAAGAGAATAAAATCAAAAAGAAGATATTCAAAAAGAAAATATTATGCAAAAAGAAGAGTTTACCGAAAGCCAAAACCTGAGCGCACTAAAGATGGCTATATAGTTGTGGAAGTTTACGACAGCTGGTAACTATTTTCCCATTTGCCGCTTAATGAAACAGTGCAATCTTTTAATATATCAGGTTTGCTTATTTTAAGATACAGGCTTTTTACCGGTTTAAATTTATTAAAAATCTGCTCTTTTGTATCAAGCAGAGCATCTTCTAAAAGTTTAAATTTTTTATTTTTTAAATTGGTTTTAATTAAATTGCAAACTTCTGCATAATCTAAATAACTGTTTTCCGTATAACTATAATCAATAATAGCATTTACGGTTACTCTCTGCTCATTAGTGCGTTCAAAATCAAGCACTCCTATAATGCATTTAAAGGTTAAATTTTCTATCTCTATTCTCAAACCACTGCACCTTCTTCTTTTTTGAAAAGCCTAATAATATTTGGAATGTGTTTATAAAAGATTATAAATGCAATCAGATAAAGCGGTGCAAAGGTGTGGAGACCCGGCAATCCTTGCGGATATAAAAATTTGCTGGCAGCAATTACCGAAATAAGCGCAATAAGAGAAGCTACAGATGAAATTTTAAGCCCTTTTGCCGCAGCAAACCATACAGCAAAAGCAATAAGTGTAGGAATAG
>JALWKP010000143.1 GCA_027081355.1 Campylobacteraceae bacterium | reverse complement strand
GCGATAATAAAGATTCCGATGCAAATGAAGAAGGTGAAATAACTGTTAATAAAGCAGTAAAAGACGATTACAGCAACGACTTAGGAATTTACTGCGATTGCGACGATTATAAGGTGCATCCAGAAAAACACAAAGAGTTAAAAGCACCTTCGTTAGGTATTTTTGGATTATTTATAATGATATTTGCACTGTTTACTATTGCAAGAAAAGAGAGATAAAATTCTTGTATTTTCTGTATTAGAATGATACAATGTTTATTTAGCTGCCCTTAAGGCAGCTATTATAAGATTGCTTCACTATTCATAAAAATCTAACAAAATTGAGGATATGGTATTTTGTCGAACTCAGATTAATATAAAAAACGAGTCTATTTTGAAAAGAAATAAAATAAAAAACTAAAAATAATACTTAAAAGTATCGAAGTGCTTATTGGAAAATAGAATGAAAAATTGTCTTTTTCTATGTAAATATCTCCGGGCAGTTTGAATAGTTTGATGCCAAAGACCATTAAAATTCCGATGATTATAAATAAAATTCCAATTGTAATAAACAGTTTTCCCATTGTTTTGCTCCTTATGTATTAAGCAGATAAATTCCCATATACCATGCAGTTATAATTGCTGCATAAATCAAAGTTGCCCAAAAGGCTTTTTTATTAAAGACTGCCCAAAAAGACAGAGCTGCATAGCTTATGATAACAGGCAGAGGCATTGCGACAGTTATACTTTTTGACGGCAGATTAAAGAGTGCATAAAGCGCTTTGTCGAAAACTCCGCCAAAGCCAAATAGGTGCAGCATGGCGCTTACTGGATAAAATATAATAAAAAGCACAGAGAGCGGAGGCGACATTAGCTGCCAAATTGAGGTATTTCCAAAAAAGAAGTGTCCTATTGGGAACATTAGCAAGAAAATACCTATAGGAATTGCAATTAGCGTAATAAACCAGCCCGGATAAGAGCGCAGCCATTTTATTACCAAAAATATATAAAAAACTCCGGCAAACGAAAGCAAAAGCCCCAAAGAAGCAATAAGTTTAGGAGCGATTGCCAAAATTAAAAGCATTGCAAATACAAGGAATTGAAAGCTGATTAATTCTAAGCCCAATATCAGCACAAACCATCCTATTGCAAGCATTACATAAGAGCGGACAAGTGCAGGAGGCGCGCCTACAAACAGCACAAAAAAGAGCAAAAAGAGCAGGGTAAAAAAGCCCAAATCTATATTTCTATTTCTCCACGGAAAATACTTTTGCTGCAAAAATCTGTATGGAATATAAGCAAAACCGAAAATAATAAGCCACATTATTCCTAAATGAAAGCCGCTTATTGCAACCAGGTGCGAAATTCCAAGAGAAGAGATTTTCTCTCTTAATCCTCTATCTAGCGGATCGGCAAGAAATATAGCGTGGTAAAATGTGTTTATTTTTCCGTCTATTGGGTGCTGCTTGTCTATTTGCCTGCGCAAAAAAGCTTTTGCATCAAAACCGTTTTCTATATTTTCTATAATATCTCCGTAAGCAAAAAATCCTTTTAAGTAATCCCAATAAGTGGTGTTTTTTTTAAGTTTTAATTTTACTCTGACCCACTCAAACCTTTTGGGCGGGGTTTTATAGGTGTAAAGATAAAACTGCAATCCGTTATCGCTTTTTAATTTTAGCAGTGTTGCATCCCTTTTTTTACCCTTACCCTCATAAAGTTTAAGCACTTGTGCATCGGTATAGTAGTAGCCGTTTAAATTTTTTAACTTTTTGTAATCCCCGTAAATAAAAAACAATCTAAGTGCAATAATTGCGATTAAAATTGCAGAAATAGCTAAAAACTCTTTTCTCTTTTTAAAAAACGGCGGCGGAGAGAGCATAATTACTCCTAGATAATAGGGGCGTCTATTTTGCCCTCGGTTTTATCTATATTTTCGTTTTCATAAATAACTTCAAACGAAGCCCCGCTTGTATTTGCATCGATAAAACGGGTAAAATTCTTTTGAAACATAAGTTCAACCGTGCCGGTTGGTCCGTTTCTTTGCTTGCCTATAATAAGCTCGGTTTCTTCCTCTAATTTTCTGTTAAGCTCTCTGTATTGTGTTTCATATTTTTCTATTTTAGCTTTATCATCATCCATTTTGGCTTTTTCGAGCTTCTCTTTAACTTGATACTGGCGGTAAACATCGTCGCGGTAAACAAAAAGGATAATATCGGCATCTTGCTCAATTGCGCCCGATTCGCGCAAATCGCTTAACTGCGGGCGTTTATTTTCGCGCGATTCCAAAGAGCGGTTGAGCTGAGAAAGCGCAATAATAGGTATTTCTAACTCTCTTGCCAATTGCTTTAAACCGCGCGAAATTTCACTGATTTCTTGCTGTCTGCCTGCATTGCTTCGCGCTTCTCCGCTCATTAACTGCAAATAATCTATTATCGCTATTGAAATTTCGGGATGCTGCGATTTTAGCTTTCTTAATTTGCTGCGCACATGGTGGATTGTAGCATATCCGCCGTCATCCACAAAAAGTTTGCGGCGGCTTATATCATCCATTGCACTTGATAGCCTGCTCCATTCATCATCGCGCAAATTTCCTACACGAAGCGCTTGCAGAGGAATAGAAGTATCGGCAGAGAGCATTCTGAGCATTAATTGTTCTGCCGGCATTTCTAAAGAGAAAAATGCTACCCCCTCACCCCTTTTAATTGCTTTTAGCGCCATATTTAAAACTAGGGCAGTTTTCCCCATAGCCGGGCGTGCGGCTATAATTACCAAATCTCCCTTGCCAAAACCGCTGGTTTTGTCATTTAGGTTTGTAAAGCCGGTATCTACGCCTATAAGTTTAGAGTTGCCAAGCTCTTTTAAACGGTGAATCTCTTTAAGAGTGCTTGCGGCAATCGATTTTGAATCTCTAAAATCTTCGTTTACGCTCTCTTGGGTAATTTCGTAAAGCTTTTGCTCCACCCTGTCCATTACCTGTTCCACTTCTAAATCATCTTCGATTGTGAGTTTTTTAATCTGTGTTGCAAGGGTGATTAAAGAACGTTTGTTTGCGTAATCTTTTATCTCTTTAACATACGCTTTTGTGTTGCTTATCGGGTTGGCAGATAGCACCTCTACCATCGCAACTTCGTCAAATTTATTTTTTTTGTTTAACTCTTTGCGCAAAAACTCTTCGTCTATTGGGAGTTCTTGTTCAAAAAGGCTCTCCATTGCGCTAAATAGGTGCTGATGGAAAGGTAGATAAAAATCTTCGGGCTTTAAAACTGCGGCAATCTCTTCATAAATTTCAGGGTCGAAAATTATCGCCGAAAGAACAGCCTTCTCGATATTTAAATTATACAGCTCATCCATCACTCGCCTTCGTTTGCCAATTTTTCAACCTCTTGCACAAAACGGTCCACAAGTTCGCTCTCGGGCAGTTTTGCAACCTGTTTGCCCTTAACCATAATAAGCCCCACGCCTTTGCCGTAAGCAATTGCAACATCGGCATGTTTTGCTTCGCCGATTGCATTGACCACGCAGCCCATCACAGAGACATTAAGCGGCTTTTTAATATGCTTTGTGCGCTCTTGAACCTCTGCGACCGCGCTTACCAAATCGGCTTCTATACGCCCGCAGGTCGGGCAGGATATAATATTTAACCCCTCTTGCAGCCTGCCGCTGTCTTTTAAAATATCTTTAGCGATTAAAATTTCGTTTTCCAGCTCGCCGGTAATTGAAACCCGCATTGTGTCGCCTATTCCGTCAAGCAGCAGCGCCCCAAGCCCAATAGCCGATTTTATGGTAGCATGGTGCAAAGTGCCGGCTTCCGTAACGCCCAAATGAAACGGGTAATTATTACGCGGGCGCAGCATTCTGTAAGCCTCTACTGTTCGCTGCACATCGCTTGCTTTCATCGAAACTTTTATATCGGTAAAGCCTAAATCTTCTAAAAATTTAATGTTATACTCTGCACTTGCTACCATACCTTCGGCGGTTGTGCCGTATTTTTGTTCAAATTCTTTTTCTAAAGAACCGGCATTTACCCCCACTCTGATTGGTAAATTACGCTCTTTGCAAGCTTTTACAATCTCTTTAATACGGCTCTTTTCACCGATATTTCCGGGGTTAAAGCGGATTGCATCAACCCATTTTGCCGCTTCAAGTGCCAGTTTATAATGAAAATGAATATCCGCAACCAAAGGCAGCGTGCTTTGCTCGCTAATCTCTTTTAGAGCCTTTGCCGCCTCCATATCCGGCACTGCCACGCGCACAATATCAGCCCCCGCAAAATGCAGTCTCTTAATCTGCTCAAGCGTAGCTTCTACATCGCGCGTATCGCTAAAAGTCATCGATTGCACCGAAATAGGCGCGTCGCCGCCGATTGCAACATCTTTTATAAAAATTTTTTTTGTAGGATATCTTTGAACCATTTTATACCTGCTTTCTGTTTTTGATTATAACTCTTCAATATACAAAATATAAGGATTTATATTATTTGCAATATCTTTTAACTTTCTAACATCTATATACTTTCCATTCTTTTTACGGTAATACCCCCATTGAATGCCTAGTTTACTCTTTGCTTTTGTATAAAGAATGTCTCTGTATTTATTTTCGTAAAGATTGCAGCTGTTATGCTCATTAGACCTTGATACTACCAATTTTATTTTTCCGTCCAATTTTTTTGTATATACAGAAATACATCCTCCGTTAAAATGCGTTGTATCTCCTTTAAGTCTGCTGCCATAATATGATTTTTCCACGCTGTAATTATTTTTTTGGATTTTTGCTCTGTGTATAGCTTGATTGACATCATATATAATTTTTTCTATTTCTAAATCTTCTTTGCTTTTTATTATATTTGGAAAAAAAATAACTATAACAAGCAGTAAAGCTATCAAGATTGCAAATATTACCTCTATTATAGAAAAAGCTTTTCTCATTTTTTATCCTTCTAGGAATAATCTCTTATTATATTATAGTTTATAAATCTGAAATTTTAGATACCCTGGCGCCTTCGATTAGAAAGCTTAACTAAAATCGGTGGGGTCCATATCTATCTCTACGGCTCTGTCGTTTGCAAAAATGTGCAGCGCTTTTAGCATATTTTTCTTTCTATCACTTCTTAAAAGCACATTAAAGCGCCATTTATTGGCTATTCTTTCTATGGGTGCCAAACCTGAACCAACTATTTCTACTTCTTTTACATTTTTTAAAACCCAAACCGCTTCATTGCATTTCTCTTTTGCTTTTTGATAATCTCTGTCTGCTATTAAAATTCGTGCTAAATTTTTAAAAGGGGGATAGAAATCTTTTCTAAATTCAAGCTCTTCAATTATAAATTTTTCGTAATCTCCCAAGTACGGTGTAAAAAATTGGGGCTGCGAAGTCTGTATTAAAATTTTAGCATCTTTATTCCGTCCGCTGCGCCCTGCAATTTGATGCATCAGTGCAATTGCGCGCTCTTTTGCCCTGTAATCCCCTGCAGCGACTATGTAATCAAGCCCTGTTATTACACTTAGCGTAATTTCTGGATAATCGTGCCCTTTGCTAAGCATTTGGGTGCCGACAATTACATTCGATTCGCCCCTTTTTACTCTCTCTAGCGCTTTGGCAAGTTTATTGCCCGTTGTTATTGTATCGGCATCAAACTGTTCGATTTTTGCCTCTTTTATCTCTTGGGCTATTAATTCTTTTACTTCGGATGTTCCTATTCTTTTAGAGATTAACTCTTCGCTGCCGCACTCTTGGCATTTGCTTGGAATTGCCTGCGCATAATTGCAATAGTGGCATACAAGCGCTCTTCTTTTTCTGTGGATACTCATACCGATAGAGCAGTAAGGGCAGTTTTGGTTTTTGCCGCAGCTGCTGCAAATTAAATATTTAAAATTTGCACGCGTAGGCACAAAAACAAGCGCTTGTTCCCCCCTTTGCAAAACGGCTTTTATTTCATTTAAAACTTCGTAATTAATCTCTTGGCTTGCAGAAAATTTATACTCTTTTTTTGCCTCTTTAAAAGGCTTTTTAAGGCGCACAACTTTAAATTTTTTATAATCGCTAACAAGAGGCGTCGCACTTCCTAACAACACTTTTGCCCCGATTTTTTTGCCAAAATATAAGGCTAAATCTTTAGCATTATAGCGCGGGCGGCTCATAGCTTTGTAGCTGTCGTCGTGCTCTTCATCAACCACAATAAGCCCTAAATTTTCAAGCGGCAAAAAAAGCGCCGAACGCGCTCCGATAATTACTCTTATCTCTTTTGAAGCAATTTTTTCAAGTATCTCTTCGCGCTTTTTTTTAGTTAATTTCGAGTGCCAAGGGGCAACTATATTCCCAAAATAGTTTTGAATTCTTTTTGTAATTTGCGGTGTCAGCGCGATTTCGGGCATTAAAACAATCGCATCTTTGTTCCTTTTTAAAGCTTGCGCTATTAAATGGATATAAATTTCGGTTTTGCCTGAGCCGGTAACTCCAAAAAGCAAAGAGATATTCTCTTTTTCTATCTCTTTTAGCGCACTTTGCTGAAGTTTAGTCAATTTAGGCAAGCTGTTGATATTTAATTTTAAATCTTTAACCTTTATACCTTTTCTATATGGATAAAAAAGCGAAACAGCCTCTCCAAATGAACTAAAGTAGTAATTTTTTATAAAATTTGCAATTTCTAGCTGATACGGTTTAAAAAAAAGCGAAGTCTCTTCTAAAATTTCAGCGGTTTTAAATGTAGGTTTTTCAACCTGCTTCAAAACCACTCCCTCTTTTACACTGCTTTTTAAAGGAACTTTTACAATACTCCCCTCTTGCAGTTTTAAAGAGCTTGAGTAAGTCAAAAGAGGCGCACTTGAACGAAGCAGCGCAATTTCGTAATAGTGCATTTTATCTGTCTAAAAGTTTGCATTTTTCGGCATCTTCGCCATCAGCGCATTCAAATCTATTGTCTTTTACTACAAATTTAACAGTTCCTCCGATTGCAGGAGGAAAACGGTAAGTGTATGTGTCGTCGCTATTGTAAACCCAGCAGCCTTTGCTTGTTGCTTTAGGGCATTTTTCTATTGGATACTCTAAAACCCTGTCTTCGCTTACATTATTGTCAAAAAAATCAAATACTTTGTCGCTGATACCTCCTCCAACATTTTTTACACTTTTATAATCTCCTTTTAAAATCTTTTTTTGGATGTGCTCGCTTAAAGCTGACCTGACATTTGCAACAGTTGTTCTAGCTTTTGTAATTTGTGCATCATCTCTAGTTACTATAAATTTAGGAACAGCAATTGCGCTTAAAATTCCTATTATTGCTATAACCATTACCAGTTCTACTAATGTAAAAGCTTTTCTCATTATTTTACCTTTATATTTTTATTTTCAAAAATTATAGCATAAAGTCTATAATGAGTTTAAATATATCACTAAAATGACATAAAAATACCAAAAAGAATCCACATAAAATGCGGATACTTTTTTAATTTTCTTCTTTTTTATAAAGTGAGGAGCTTAGAAGGAATATAATAAAAACAAAAGGAGCGGCAAAGAGTGCATTAGCATCCAATTTTTTATAATTTTGCGGATGAACTTTGTAATCGTCACAGCTGCAGTAAATACCTGCATCAATGGTCATATTTTGCTCTCCGTTTTTTAATTGGATTATTTGACTCCACCCTTTGCTGTTTACATCGCTGTCTCTAATATCGCTGCCTTCATCTTTTATAGTGAACATATATGTATTTGGCTGTTGGAATTTTACTCTGTATTTGCCGGCTTTTAGAGAACAGAATTTATACTTGCCTTCTTTATCGGTGCGGGTTGCGGCTAAATGTTTGCCATTTTCATCGTATAAATCCACTTTAATGCCCACAACACCCGGTTCATTGCTGTCTTGCACACCGTTTAAATTTTTATCCAGCCACATATAGTTGCCCAGACATGCCGTAACTCCTGTATAGTTGCTAGGGTCGCTGTCTTTTATTGTCTCGCCTGCTTCGCTGTTTGCAGTTACTGTTGCCGTGTTTGTATATTGCCCCTCTTTTACAATTCCTTCTTTAACGCAAGTCATTGTTTCATTTACATCAAGTTCTGTTTTAGGGCAGTTTATTGCCCCCTCTTTATCATCAGCAACTTTTATATCGGTTAATTTTACATTACCGGTATTTGTAACTATATACTCCCATTCTACCCTGTCTCCGACACTTAAACTTTCTCCAGGGGCTGTATCGGAATCTTTGCCGTTTGTCAGTTTTTCCAAATCTATTTTTGCAATAGCGCCGTAATAATTGCTTGGATACTCATCTGTTAAATTCTTGTCGGCACCTTCGCCTGTAACTGTTGCTATATTTGTATATAAGCCCTCTTTTGCAGTTCCCTCTTTATAGCAATTCATATATTCACCCGGTTCCAAAGAGCTTTTTGGACACGTTATATTACCCTCTTTATCATCGGTAACTTTAATATTTTTAATAGTGCTTTTGGTGCTGTCGTTATAGACGGTATATTTCCAAGTTACTTTGTCTGCTACTTTGATTTTTGGAATATCTGTGCGCTTTTGCACCAATACGCCGTTTGTTCTTTTTTCTAAATGCAGCTGGGCGCAGACTTTGCAAATAAGCCCCGCATCCAGTATTCCGCGCTGGCCTTTTTTTAAATAAACGCCGGAACTTCTCCATACCCAGTTTACAATATCGCTGTCTTTTGAAGCATCGTTTCCTTTATTGTGAAGCGTAAAATCGGGGTAGTTTTTAGGTAAATCTATTTTAACTGTATAATTTGCATCGGGTTCTAAGTTTTCAAAAGAGTAACTGCCTGCTCCTTCTGTCTGGGTAAAAACCATTTGCCCCGTATCTTCGCCATTTTTATATAAGTGAACGCGAATACCTTTAATGCCTTTTGCGTTTTCATCTCTTATGCCGTTTAAATTTTCATCCCACCATACAGTTCCGCTGAGCGCGGCGGTATCCATATTTGTTGAATTGTTATCTATTATTACACCTTTTGCATTTAAAAAAGAGTGGGACAGCATAACCCCCATAATAAATATAAATAATTTTTTCATTTTCAATCCTTTACAATCTTAATCTATTAAAATTATAAAGAAGTGAAATGATTTTGATTAAATATATTTCAAATTGAAATTTAAAGTGTGGTAAAATGTGTCCAAATAATGAAAATATAGCTATTTAGATAAGAGCCAGTGCATAAACATTATCTGAGCAAACACAGGAGCAAAAAGGTTTAAAACAGGTATAAAGTTAAAAGCAGCAGCAATAATTGCTATTATCCATAAAGTTTTGCTGTTTTTTAAATTGCTGTTTTCTTTCCCAAAAAGAGAAGCAACATCATAAAAAGTAGGCTCTTTTAAAAGAACCGCCCAAAGCAAAAGCATAATAATCTGCCCTAAAACAGGAATAAAAAGCAATGGCAGGCAGAGAATCAGCAAAATAATAAAAATAATTCCCGCTTTTATTGTGTAGAAAATAGATTTAGTGATTTTAGAGCTGTCTTTACCCTCTATTGCGTAATTTTTTTTAGCCAATTTAAGCAAAAGTTTCGGACTGTAAAGCGAAGTTAAAATAGAAATTGCAACAATAATAAGCCCGTATGCTACGATTAAAGCGCCCAAAAACGAACCTGCCCCCTGCACAAAAGCAAAGTGCCCGATAAAAGGAATATGCGAAACCAAAGATGAAACAGTATTGCTAAAACCGTTCCAAAAAACCCAAAAAAACAGCCCCATAGCCGCAAATGCGCCAAAAGTAATTTTAAAAATAAACCCCAAAACCGAAGGGCTTAATATATCTTTTAAACTTTTTGTAACAATTTTTAACATAATTTATCCTTTATTGTAAAGCTTAGGGCACAGAGCCAATTGTGCGGTTTTCGTATCATCCTCGACGGGAACTTATACTTTGCTTTATTATGAGACCACTGCACAATAGTTAGCCCAAATTACGGCACTATAAAATATCATAAATCAAAAAAATTCCTCTCTGCTTAGCTTTGGCTAGGCTTTCGAGTAATTTTATTTAATTTCTGATACTTTCTAGCACCATACTTTGGAACTAACTATTGTGCAGTGGTCTCATTATAGTTAAAGTATGCATTCCAATCGAGGACGATTGGAACGAGGGAAAAAACCTCAACCCTAATCCTTATACTCTTTCATAAATCCAACATAGCGCTTAGCTGAAGCGTAAAGCTCTTTTACCTCATCGTCGGTAAGCTCTCTTACAACTTTTGCTGGGCTGCCTAAAATTAACGAGCGGGGTGGGAATTTTTTGCCTTTGGTTACAAGCGCGCCCGCACCCACAATAGACTCTTTGCCAATAACTGCATCGTCTAAAATCGTAGCGCTCATTCCAATTAGACAGGCATCTTCTATTGTGCAGCCGTGCAGCATTACTTTATGTCCTATTGTTACATCGTTTCCAATAATTGTAGGGCTGCCGTCGCTTTTATCGGGCTTTTTATAATGGGTGACGTGAATCATCGACAAATCCTGCACGCTGACTCTATCGCCTATTTCGATTTTATGCACATCCCCGCGGATTACTGCGCCAAACCAGATTGAACACTCTTTCCCGATTTTAACATCGCCTATTACACTAGCGCCCGGCGCTATCCAAGCAGTATTGTCAATTTGCGGCTCTATCCCTTTATAAGGCAAAAGTATCGGTTTCACTAACTCTCCTTTAACATTTTTTTAGCAAGTTTTGCAATATCTTTTTTTGCGCTTTTTTTACCTATACGGCTGATTTTGCTTACATATTTTTCAAACAGTTCCTGGGAATTTACAGCTTC
>JALWKP010000142.1 GCA_027081355.1 Campylobacteraceae bacterium | reverse complement strand
ATCTAAATTTATAATGTTTTCAGTTTCAAAATCTTTAACATCTAACTCCTCAATTACAGAAGAAACATTATCTAACCTGTAATCAAAATTTTTAGATTCATTATCTTTTATAGCTATAATAAATTCATGATCTACATAAGTTAAATCCCCCTCATGAAAATAAGAGATATATTCTTTATATTTCTCATTAATATACCCGTTTTTTATAAGGTGTTTTATGAGTTTCCAATTATTTTTTTCTTCTGGACTCCAATCTTTATTATTAGCATTAGTTTTTTCTTCTGAATTTTTTAAATCCAATACACTCAAATCATCTTTTAATAGTTGAACTATTGGAGCATATTTAATATCTCTTATCTGTTGTTGTATTTCATATAATTCTTTAGTTAATCTTCCTTCTTTTTCTAAAATTTTATTTTTAATAATTTCTAATCTTTTGTTGTATTCAGCATTATGACTATCAAATTTATCATTTCTTTGATGATAATCATCATAACAATAGTTAAGACTTCCACCTTTTAAATACTTAATAAAAGTTTCTTCATTGTCATCATATATAATTTCAGCTATAGGCATTCTTGACCCATTAGTATCCACAAAATACATTAAATCAGGATGTTCAGTAATAATTTTCCCTAAAAATAGTATTTTTAACTCTTTAACACTTTCTAACTCTTCATTTTCTACAGCATCAAATTTTGATTGAACTTCATTGAGTTTTTCATTTAAACTACTAAGTAGTTTTTTCTTTAAGATCTCTTTTCCGGCATTAAATATCCTATACAGCTCTCCTTCTCTATTATGCAAAATTGCGAAATCTTGTGGAAAAAAGTTTTTATAAATAACCATACTAAACAACTCTTTTTGTTTTTTAGTATCTATAGATTTATGATAAACTAAATATTCATTAAATATATTATTAAGTTGTCGTAAATCTTTTATGTAATACGAAATATCTTTTAAAAATGGTTTGCCTATTTTTTCCAATAAACCAGCTTCTTCAAATTTTTTAATCAATATATCTTTAGCATTGCTTGTATTTACAATGGGTATTACAGGTATAACCATTTCAAAAAACTTAGTTCTCTCCTCTCCTGTAAATATGCTATCTTTTACAGCATAAATAAATGTTATTTTCTTCTTTTTCTTTTTTATCTTTTCATAGCTATTTAACAAGATATTAATTTCTCGTAATTTTTGAAAAATATTTGTAACTTCATAACGGTCTAAATCCTCAATAATAACTACTTCGTAATTTGTAGCTTCAAAAAAATAAAGAATTTCATCCAAATACTGATTTAGAAGAGACCCCTCTTTATTTTCCTCTAAGTCTAAGTTTAATCCTTGAAAAGAAAGCTTATTAAGTTTTATTTTACCTGTTCCTTTAAGTGTTAAATAGATAATTATATAAGTGCTTATCATCAAAAAAATACTGCTTAAAAGTAAAATAGTTTGAATATTTATATCATATATCGTATGAATAACATCGCTTTGTTTATAAATAAAAAACGAAACCACCCATACAAAAAATAGAAATGCATATAACAATAATTCTCCAAAAGCTTTATTCTCTGTTCTATTAAGTCTCGAATATGGAACTTTATTTTTAGTAACTTTATAAAAAATTTGTTGAAGAACACTTCTTTCTATAGATTGTTCCTTTTCTTCTCCCTTACTGTCTTTATCAAAATTTGCTAATGATATTTCAAGATACTTATTTCTGTCTTTTTCAGGTAATTCATTAAGGAATCTTTTTAATATACTGCTTTTACCCGAACCATAAGAACCTGTAAGCGCAATATTTTTAACATCTTTATCATCAACACCCTTTCTTAAAAGCTTAATATATATTTCTTGATTTCTTCCATTCGAAACAGGCGCTAAATTGTTAAAATTTTCTAAAATATCAAATTTCTTTTCATTACTTTTCATTTAACATTTCCTCAATACTTTTAACTTCTTTCTGTCTACACAACAAACCAAACCCCTCCAAACAATCCAAAACCAAAGCCAATTTCAAAAGCGACTCTAAAGAAATCTGCCCCGAGCTTTCGAAGCGTTTTAGTGAGCCGAGGCTTACTTCTGAGCGTTCTGAGAGTTCTTTTTGGGTATATTTTAACTCTTTTCTGCGCTGTCTGAATTTGATTTTTAAATTTTGCATTACCTCTTGCGGAGTTGGCGGTAAAAAAGATAACATATTATCCCTTTTTGGCTATTTTTATATATTATAGCTAAAATATTAGCTATTTTGCTTAGTTTTAAAAATCTAAATTTTAGGTGCAGTGAGGGCACTGCACCCTACAAATTGTGTAAAATAATTCTATAAACTTTGTTACAGTCTGAGTGAAGCGAAGAATCTCTTACGGCGACTTGAATTAGATTCTTCGCTTCGCTCAGAATGACTGTAACTGCATAAATTTACAGGTTTATTTAGATATTCTGAACAATAAATTAATATATTGTATAATAGTCCAAAAGCAAGCAGATAAAATAAGGAATCACAATGCGCAAGAAATTAAAAATAAAATCAAATAAAATGTTTTTGAAAAGTAAAATAAATTCAAAAAATAGTAAATATAAATCTTTAAAAACCGCTCGTGATATTAATATGCATATAAAAGAGTTAAAAAGAAATATTAAACAAGAAAGCAATGTTAATTTTGAAAATTCGCAGGCATTTGGAAAAACAGAGAGATTTCTACAAAAAAGCTAAGAGAAAATGCCTGGAAAACATTTGGCAATAATAAATACTAAAAGATTATCAATATTCCCAATTATAACAAAAATTCCTCTAACTACTTAAAATTACAAAAGTAACCAAAACTAGCGGGGCGACACACAGGTCGCCCCCTACAATCTGAACCCTCAATCTAAATGAGATTCTTCGCTACGCTCAGAATGACGGTAATCAAAAAAATTATCCATTACCAATTTACTCCATTCCTCAATCCTCAACGCTCAAACCTCAACCCTCACCTCTCAATTACCAAAACTTTCGCACTGCATTTCTCATTAGTCAGCTTAAGCTCATCCCCCTTGGCAACTTGGCAGATGTTTATTCGTTTGCCATCTTTGGTGACTTCGGCGAAGCCTTCTTTTATTCGGTTTTTTGGGTTGTTTAACTCTAATTGTTCTTGCAGGAGTTTTAAGTTTGCCTCTTTTTTGCGCAGGATTAGGTTTATGTTGTTTTCAAAGCGTGTTTTTAACGGTTCTATAGAGCTCTCTAGCAGTTGGAGTTTGTGTTTTATTATCTCATCCAGACTTTTTTTAACGCTTGCAAATTCGCGCAGGTAAAACTCTAGGCGCTCTTTTGGCGAAAGGGTCAGCAGGCGCTGTTTTAAGTGTTTTAACTCTTGCTCTTTTTGGGAGATTTTCTGCTCTATAACTCCATTATATCTTTGCTCTAACTCATCTAGCATATATAGGTATTCGTTTTTATCGGGCAGTATAAGCTCTATTGCCGCGCTTGGGGTCGGGGCGCGCAAGTCGGCTACGAAATCGCTTATTAAAAAATCCACCTCGTGCCCCACTGCGCTTACTACGGGGGTTTTGGCGTTAAATATTGCATCTGCCACCACCTCTTCGTTAAACGCCCAAAGGTCTTCTTGCGAACCTCCTCCGCGGGTTGCCAATATAATATCTGCACCCAAACCGTCGGCGTATTTTATCGCTTTTGCAATTTGACCCGAAGCGCTCTCACCCTGCACCAGTGTATCTACTATTACAAATTCGCAAAGAGGCCAGCGTTTTTTGGCTACTTTTAAAATATCTTGCAATGCAGCGGCATTTAGCGCGGTTACAACTGCAATTTTTTTAGGGAATTTCGGCAGCGGCTTTTTGCGCGACTGCTCAAAATACCCCTTGGCTTCTAGCTTCTTTTTTAGCTGCTCAAAAGCAACCGCCAGCGCCCCTTTGCCGTAAGGCTCAATCGCCACCGCAATTATCTGATACTCTCCGCGCGGGCTGTAAACGCCTATTGAGCCGTCTATTACAATATGCTCTCCGGGTTCTATTTTAAACTTTAACTTAGCCACATTGCTTCGCCACATTACGCATTTAATGGAGCTTTTTTCATCTTTTAGCGTAAAATAGAGATGCCCGCTCGAATGGTAAGTGGCGCTCCCCACTTCCCCCTGCACGACAATATGCATAAATGTGGCTTCTAAAATAGCCTTAATTTTTTCGTTTAACTCGCTGACTGTTATCATCTAGGCTTTTGCGCAACAATTAAAGTCGAAATTCCCATTGAAAAACTTTTTGAGTATCTATGCTCAAACCCCGCCTCTTCAAGCTCGTTAATTAACATTTTGGTTGTTAAAAACTCTTCTATGGAATCCGGCAGATACTTATACGCAGCGTAATTTTTAGAAACCAAACCGCCAATTGCCGGCAGTATTTTTTTCATATATAAATCTACCAGCGGGCTTAACAATCCGCCCTTTTCCTGCTTGGTAAATTCTAAAATTACCACCATTCCGCCGGGCTTTAACACTCTAAAAAACTCTTGCAGCGCTTCGACTCTATCGACAACATTTCTAATGCCGTAACTTATAGAGATTATTTCGCAAGATTCGTCTTCTAACGGCAAATCTTGTGCTTTTCCTTCAAGAAATTCGGCAAAATCCACCTTTTTGCGCGCAACTTCAAGCATTCTAGTTGATGGGTCAATGCCTACGAATTTTTGCACATTAACGCCGTTTTTCTCTGCCTGCGTCTTCCAGTGCAAAAGCAAATCGCCCGTTCCTGTAGCAACATCGGTAATCTGCTCCACCTCTTTTTGAGCTAAATACTCAAACGCCTTGTCGCACCCTTTTTTGCGCCATGTTATGTCGATTCCAAAACTCAAAACCCTGTTTGCCAAATCGTAAGTAGAAGCGATTTGGTCGAACATATCTACAATTTTTTCCTGTTTTTGCTGCTTATCCAAGAAACCTGCTCCATATTAAAATATCTTTGCTGTTTTTACCGATATGCAAAAATTGCAAACTAGAATTGACATTATAAGATAATTGCTTGCTAGTTAGCTTAGGCGCTTGGTAAATCAGCATCCAATCGATATATTTTTTTAGCACATTAAGCATCCCCTCGCCCCCTTCAACCAGATAAAACCCTTTTTGGCTTATGAAATCCAGGCCGTCGCTAATCTCTACACTTCTGTTTGGCACGCTAAAAAGCGGGATTGTTTTATCAAAACCCTTCTCTTTAGAAAAAATTAGCACATCGGGCGCTTTTGCATCGATAAAACGGCAATCTAGCGTTGGTCTGTCAACCCGAACCGTATTGCCCCCAATTACCAGCTTTGTGCAGACTTTTCGCAATTTATGCACATGCTCCAGTGACTCTTTAGAGCTAATATAACCGCCCCCAATCTGCCCGTTTGTTGTCTGCGCCAGTTTAAAAAGCACAAAAGCGCGCTTTTGCCAAATTAAAAACGGCTCTATTAAATCCAGGCACTCTTGCTCTAAAACACCTGTTTGCACCTCTATGCCGCTGTTTTTTAGCATTTGCGCTCCGCCGCCGTGCCCCGCAATCGGATCAAGCGCGCCAATAACCGCCTTTTTTAAACCAAGCTCTTTAATCAAATTGGCGCATGATGGGGTTTTGCCAATATGCGAACAAGGCTCTAAAGTTACAAAAATTTCGCACTCTTTAAAAAACCCTTTTGGCAAATTTAGCAAGAAACTATGGGATATATGCGCATCGTTTTTATCAAATTCAATCTCTTTTTGCGCCAATTTCTCATACGCCCCAAGCAGCGCCAAAACCTCTGCGTGCGAACTGCCCGCTGCTTTGTGCGCCTCTATCGCCAAAACCGCCCCGTTTTTTACAACAACCGCACCGACTGCAGGATTTGGGTAAGTTAAAAGCTGATATTTATAAGCTTCATCAATTGCCAACTGCATAAAAAAGTTACTATTTAACAAAAATGTGTCCTTTTTTTCAATATTATACAAAAAATTACTCTTTTCGCCCCAAATATACTTGACATTTTACCAACTTTTTATTATAATGCCACTCACAATTTACAAATTGTATGTTCCGGATTAGCTCAGCGGTAGAGTAGGCGGCTGTTAACCGCTTGGTCGCTGGTTCGAATCCAGCATCCGGAGCCACTTTTAAACTTTGAGTTTTATTCTTGCGACTTTTCTATTCCGGATTAGCTCAGCGGTAGAGTAGGCGGCTGTTAACCGCTTGGTCGCTGGTTCGAATCCAGCATCCGGAGCCACTTTTTTTATTCTTAAATTTAATTAATTAACAATTTTAACTCACTTACACATAACATAAATTAAATATTAACTCAAATTAACTATTTAGAATAAAACCAAGCAGAAGCGCCTTTAAAACAATTTTATGATATTATTTTCTATCTTTTAACAAGGAAGCTTCTTGTCAAATAAAAATAGAAAACGCAATAGGGTTTTATTTTTTCTTATTATCTTTTTTATATTAGCGGGTGCGGGGTATGCACTCTATTATTACAATTACGGCAGATACCGCGAAAGCACCGATAATGCTTATGTAACACAAAATATCGTATATATTACGCCGCAAATTCCAGGAGTTGTCAGCCAAGTTTTGGTGCAAGAGACACAATTTGTAAAACAGGGCGAACTTTTGGGAACTCTTGATATAAGAGATGCAAATATCAGCTTTAACCGCGCAAAAGCAGCTCTTGCGCAAACCGTCAGAGAGGTAAAAAGAGAAATTTTACAAAAACAAGAGGCAGAAGAGGCTATTAAATTAGCTCAAATTAAATTGCAAAAAGCCAAAAAAGATTTTATCCGCAACCAGAGCGCAAGAGTTCAAAATGCTTTAACGGCAATCAGGTTTGATAACGTTAAATTTGCTTACCAAGCAGCCCGGGAAAATTTAAAACTTTTACAGCAAAAATTAAAAAGTTTAGAAGCACTGGTTAAAGACAGCAATATCCCTAAAAATCCGCAGGTTATAAATGCAGTTTTACAATTAAAAGAGGCTTATTTAAATCTGCAGCGCTGCAATATTTATGCACCAATCAGCGGCACTGTTGCAAAGAAAAATTTCAATATAGGGCAAAGCGTATCTGCTAGAACAAGCCTGCTTGCCATTGTTCCAAAAAGCGGTTTTTGGGTCGAAGCCAACTTTAAAGAGACGCAGCTTAAAAATATCCGTATAGGACAAAGCGCAACGCTAATTTCCGATTTTTACGGCAAAGATGTTAAATTTCACGGCAAAGTTGCAGGCATTTCACCCGGAACCGGAGCGGTTTTTTCTCTTATTCCTCCGCAAAATGCTACTGGAAACTGGATAAAAATTGTCCAGCGTATCCCAATTAGAATAGAGCTTGATACAAAAGAGCTGCAAAAACATCCGCTGGCTGCCGGCAGTTCTATGACAGTTACAATAGATTTAAAAAGCAAAAAAGGCAAACCGCTAAAAAGACTTAAAAAGAAAAGCCAAAATTCACTGATTCTTTATAAAAAAGCGATGCAAAAAGCTCAAAAGATAGCACAAGAAATCATAAGGCAAAACAGTTGAACAGCAAAAAGAGAAAAGAGTTCAGCGCAATAGAGCTTACCATTGCAACTTTAGCCCTGGCGCTTGCTACCTTTATGCAAGTGCTCGATACCACTATTGCAAATGTCTCTATCCCCGCAATTTCGGGCAATCTTGGTGTAACACCCAACGAGGGCACTTGGGTAATTACCGCTTATGCTGCTGCAAATGCGATTTTTATGCCGCTAACGGGCTGGCTGGCAAAACGCTTTGGCGAAGTGCATCTTTTTGCATTTTCTACTTTCTCTTTTGCTATGGCATCATGGCTTTGCGGACTGTCGCTCAATTACAATATGCTGATTTTTGCAAGGATTTTGCAAGGAATAGTTGCAGCCCCAATGATGGCGCTTTCGCAAAGCCTGCTGCTTGCTATCTACCCAAAGCACAAACAGGGACTCGCCCTTGCCTTTTGGGCAATGACAGCTACAATAGCTCCGATTGTTGGTCCACTTCTTGGCGGATACATAACCGATAACTTCTCTTGGTCTTGGATTTTTTACATCAATATTCCTGTTGGTATTTTAAGCTCGGTTGTAGTTATAACAATGCTTAAAGAGCGCGAAACCAAAATTTTAAAACTTCCAATAGATTACATCGGCTTGGCGCTTTTAATTATCGGTGTGGGGGCGTTGCAAATAATGCTTGATAAAGGCAACGATTTAGACTGGTTTAACTCTAACACTATTGTTATTTTAGCTGTTATTGCCATAATTGCACTTTCAATATTTATTGTATGGGAAATTTTCGAAGAGCACCCCGTTGTAGATTTAACACTCTTTAAAAGCCGAAACTACACCATTGGAACAATTGCCATAACTTTGGGATATAGCGTTTTTTTAGGCGGCGGTGTAATATTTCCGCTCTGGCTGCAGACACAGCTTGGATACAGCGCTTTTTGGGCAGGTTTTGCATCGGCAGGGGTTGGGATTTTTGCATTTTTGCTATCGCCGGTTATAGGCGGTAATATGCACAGATTAAACCTTCGGGTGCTTGTTAGCATAAGTTTTCTTATATTTGCCGCAACCTATTACGCTATGGCGCAATTTACGGTAAATATAAGCTTGCTAGACGCCTTTTTGCCCCGCCTTTTAATGGGTGCTGGAATGGCTATGTTTTTTGTCCCGCTAACTAGCATAATTATTTCCGAAATTGCTGTAAGCAGAGTAGCTTCGGCAATGGGGCTTGTAAATTTTTTAAGAATAATAGGCGGCAGTTTTGGCACCTCTATCGCCACCACCGCATGGGCAAGAGGAAGCGACATCCACCACGCAATTTACAGTGAACATATAACAAAATTCTCCCACACCGCACTGCAATTTATAAACCGCTTAAAAGAAGCAAATATCCCTTCGCTGCCAATGATTAACCATATAATAAACCAGCAGGCATCGACAAGAGCAAACGACGACATACTGCTAGTTTCCTCTTATATCTGTATAGCTTTGATTTTTCTAATATGGTTTGCCAAACCTCCGTTTATAAGCAAAAAAGAAAAAGCACCGGTTTTGGAAGATTAAAATAGTTTAATTTTTTTATCACCTTATTCAAGATACCTCCACTGCTATCGTAGTTAAGAGTTGATATTTCCATTTATTAACATTAGGGCACCTCCAATGCTATTAAGTTAAGAGTAAAATATCCATTTATTGGCACAAAGCTTAAAGCTAAAAGCAGAAAGCAAAAAAATTATCTGCCTCCTGTCATTCCCAACTTGATTGGGAATCCACGATTTAAATTGCTTAAAAGTAAAAATAGGACTTTTGTAGCAGTTCAAACTGTGGATTCCCGCTTTCGCGGGAATGACGAGGTGGTTAGCTTTTGGCTTTGAGCTTTAAGCTTTGTGCATTTTATGGATATAAAATCCTTAACTTAATGGCATTGTAGGGCACCTCTAATAATAGGTAATACCCACAATGGGCTTTGCAGATGCAAGATTGTGCAAGAGATTTATGAGTCCTAGCCGTAGCTAAGACGATTAAATATCTTGTGCAAGATTGCGTCTGCAAAGCCCACCCTTTGGGCATCTTCAGCTTCCGCCTATGCTGCGTTGCATCTTTTCGACTTAGCTACGGCTAGGACTTCAAAGATGCGCCTTGCCTAGACGAAAGCTGAAGATGTTGTGGGTATCACCTATTATTAGAGGTGCCCAGTAAACTAAAAGAAATATGCATCTTGTCATTTCGTGTTGAAAACAGACAACAGAAAACTGCAAACGGTTATTGGGTATTTAAAGTTACAGCAAAATTTCCGTTTTCGGTTTTTGTTTCCTATTTTCCGTATGGAATCCACGATTTTAAATACTTAAAAGTTAAAATAAGACTTTTACAACAGTTCAAACCGCGGATTTCCACTGAGACTGTGAAATAAGTTCAAAATTATCGGAAATGGGACTTCAGTCCCATCTGTTTAATACTGTTTTATAGTATTGTATTTGTGAGACTGAAGTCTCACTTCCGGGATTTTCTAACTTTTTTCACAGTCTCACTTTGCGGGAATAACGAGGCGATTAGTTTCTAGCTTTGGACTTTAAGCTTTTTGCATTTTATATATAAAACTCTTAACTTAGTTGCAATAGAAACACCCCTTAAATAACTAACCCGACACTGCGGTTCTGACATAGCTAAACGGCAATCTCTCTTGCTCCAATCTAAAGTTTTTGCCGTAAAAATCGTTTTGCAGGCGCTTATAAACCCGCTTCTCTTCCAAAATTAAATTTTCCAACTCTCTATATACATTTTTTGGGATATACTCTACACTTAAATCTTTAAATTTTTCAATTGTCTCTTCATTCATTAAAAAAGATTTGGCATTTGGAAAATAACTTCTAAGCTGCGAGAGTATGGCAAAGCCGTCTAAATCTATATCGCCCCAGTAATATATCTCTTTTTCTTGCAGCCATTTGGCATCTTTTAATGCAGAAACTTTATATCCGCTTCCAAAAATTGCGATTGAATCTTCGATTTCAAAAAAAGACAAAAATGTGATTTTATTTTCGATTATAAAAATCCTACCCCAAAGGGGCAGGTATTGAAAACCCCTTGAAGGGGATACTTTGCCTGCCACCTAAAAGGTGTCAGGGTGGTTGCTAACTTTTCTGATTTAAAACAATCCTCTTTGCTGTTCTAACTTTTTTTCATTCTTTTCTTGATATTTTACATACTTTCGTATCATTTCACTATCAAGACCTACTGTATCCACACAGTATCCTCTTGCCCAAAAATGGTTTCCCCAATAC
>JALWKP010000141.1 GCA_027081355.1 Campylobacteraceae bacterium | reverse complement strand
ATGAGTTACAGTGCAAATATACCGGCGGAACGGTAATGCATCTGTATATGAAAGAGCGTTTGCAAAGTGCTGAGGCTTGCAAAAAGCTTGTTAAAGCAGTAATCAGCAACTTTAAACTGCCATATATTACCGTCACCCCGCTATTTTCAATATGCCCAAAACACGGCTATTTAAACGGCGAACATGAGTATTGCCCAAAATGCGACGAAGAGTTGATTTTAAATTACGAGAAAGGAGAATTCGATGAATAGAGAAGAGATATTAAAAAGATTGGAGAGCAAAAGAACAAAATGCATTGTTTACACCCGCGTTATGGGATACCACAGACCCGTAGAGAGTTTTAATATCGGCAAGAAAGGGGAGCATAAGCAGAGGGAATATTTTAGGGAATTGATAATTGAAAATGGATAATGGATAATTTGGGGGAGATGGTTTGTGATTGATTGTTGATGGTTTATAGTTGATTTTGGACGGATTGTAGGGGCAGACCTGAGAAGCGTTAAGTAAAAGCAAACTGCTTTGCTTTTATAGCTTCGAAACCGTAGCGGTCGGAATGAGCAAAGCGAATGAAGCCGCGGAGGCTAAGACGCCGGCGAGTTGATAGTAGATAGTGGATTGCGTGTAGGGACAGACCTATGTGTCTGCCCGCGGATAGGCAGTAAATGTTCCCCTCGTTCCGCATCTTCTGATGCGGAATGCATACCGAAAATTATAAATTGCACTTTTCAGGGAATACAAAATAAAAACAAACGGAGTTTAAATGGATATTCCTATTTACGATATAACACCTTTTACCTCTATGGATTTTCCGGGGCATTTGGCTTGTGTTGTCTGGGTTGCGGGGTGCAATATGCGCTGTGCCTACTGCCATAATCCCGAAATTGTTAATGCAAAAACTAAAAATTCTAAACCCATAAGCGAACTTTTAAATTTTTTGCAAAGCCGAAAAGGGCTTTTAGGGGGTGTGGTAATTAGCGGCGGAGAGTGCACGCTCTATCCCGATATAGTTAATCTTTGCAAAATTATAAAAGAGATGGGCTTTAAAATTAAAATAGATACAAACGGCAGCCGTTTTCAAATTGTAAAAGAGCTGGCAGAGCAGAATTTAGCCGATTACTTTGCAATCGATTTTAAAGCCCCAAAAGAGAAATATAAAGATGTAACAAACATTAATAGCTATGAGAGTTTAATTAAAACAATAAAATTTTTAAGTGAAAAAAATCAAAATTTCGAGCTCAGAACAACTGTTCACACTGATTTATTGGGAGCAGACGATATAAATAATATTATCTCAACTTTAAAAAACATTAACTATAACGGCACATATTATATTCAAAATTTTACATTTATAGATAAAACTTTAGGCAATATCAAAGAGCAAAAAAGGGTTTTGGATTTATCGAAAATTAATAGAGATATAAATATAGCCTTTAGAAATTTTGTTTAAATTCTATTTAAATATGATAAAATTACCAACAAATTATAAAAAGGAACTTGTTTGAATATTACTCTGCATAATATTGAAAATTATACTAATCTGTTTAATGACAATAATGCATTTAATAATATTGAATGGGTAGCACCCATATTTGTTACTATGTTAAGTGCTTATCAAAAAGAAACCTCTTCTAAGATTATTACGGATAATTCGTATTTAAATAATATGTTAAACAATAATTACAAAGACGATAAAAGTTATACCCCAATAGAAGAGATTATTACAAGAAATGAAATTGATAAAATAGCTAATCATTTAACTGCTATTATGCTTAAAAATTTCTCTTTTTTAAATGAAGAAGATAAAAGAGATTTAAAACATTATCTTCATTATTTATTTAGGAGTAATCGGGGTCAGGTGATAATAATAAAAAGTAATCGGGGTCAGGTGATAATAATAACAAAGATTTAACAAAAGTTATCATTATCACCTCGATTCTATGATGCTAGTAAAACTGCCATATAAATTATTATTTTTCTCATAAATGCCCTTTTATAAGTTTTAGTAAAAATTATAATATTAATGGTATATAATCAAACTAAATAAGCAAAAATAATAATATTCCATAAAATGGCAAATTGAGGTCAGGTGATAGTAATAGCATTTATTTTACTGATAATATGGAATTAAAGACTACTATTACTATCACCTATTTTTCTATTTTTCCTATTTTTCTAGGTGGTGGGTGCTTTGGTAACAGTTTTTTAAACAAGAAAAGCAAAAATGCTTTTCTTTAGTTTATCTATTTATCATAACAGTTTTGGCTATTCATAGCATCTCTTGTGTTTGGTCCTACTATTCCGTCTGGGTCTAAACCGTTATTTGATTGGAAATCTATTAATGCATTTTTGGTATCTGTGCCAAACCAGCCATCAGCTCCGCTGCTTCCTACATCATAGCCAAAGGCTTGCAAAAACTCTTGCAGCTCTTTTACTTGGTGTTTTGTGCCATCACTGTAAAGCTCTGCATCTTTATCGCCTTTTTTAAGAGTTTCGTGAATTTTACCATCACCGTAGTATTTAAAGTAGTTGCTTACGCATACTTTATTTGGGTCTTTTGTTGGGTCGGTGGTGGTGTCGCCATTGTCGTTACCACCACTATCGTTATCTCCTCCTGTGTTGTCTC
>JALWKP010000140.1 GCA_027081355.1 Campylobacteraceae bacterium | reverse complement strand
TCAAAATTGCTGCCTCCTTTTGCACCGCCTATATTTAGTCCTGTCAAAGCATTTTTAAATATCTGCTCAAAGCCCAAAAATTTAATAGTTCCAAGACTTACGCTGGGGTGAAACCTAAGCCCGCCTTTATATGGTCCGATTGCCGAGTTAAATTGCACTCTATATCCGAGATTTGTTTCTATTTTACCATTATCATTAACCCAGTTTACCCTAAAAATAATACTTCTCTCAGGCATAATAATGCGTTGCAGAATATTTTGCTCCAAATATTTGCTCTCTGCCCTTAAGAGCGGTTTAATCGCTTCAAAAACTTCGCGAGCTGCCTGATAAAACTCTTCTTGCCCGGGTGAACAGGTTTTAATATAATTTAAAATCTCTTCTACTTCCCTATCTGCTCTATCCATTATATACCTTGAATTTTTGCTGCTATTTTAGCATATTTTTCTTTACTGCCACTTCAATAAAAAATATTTTTATAACATTTCCAAAGGATTATACTCTATACTCGCGGCTTTAGAAAAATTTGGCACATCATCGTAAGAAAAAACTGCGTAGTATTTTTTCTTGGAAAAAGATGCAAAATTGTCATAAGTGTATGTGTCTTGTCCGCCGTAAAGTTTTACGCCATCCATAAAATGTTTAGGTATATGAAAACTGTTTCTAACCACATAATACCCTTTTACGCCCTCTTCTTCCACTTTGTCCCACGAGAGTTTTATCATTCTATTCTCTTTGGTGATTTTTAAATTTTTTACGCTGCTTGGAGCTTTTCGGCGTTTTGGGATATAACTTATTAACAATTCAACATCTTCACTCCAGTTTATAACCCTGTTTTTTGCTCCAAGAGCTGATGTCGGCTTAATTACCAATTTTAATTTTTTGCCATTTATGTGCATACTATCGAGCATTTTTTTAGAAAAAGTATCAAATTTAAAATATTGGTAATCTTTGCTGTTTAAATTGGATTCGGCAACTTCGTAACCGATATATTCTATCTTTTCCCTGTTTTTAATATCCTCATAAGTTCCAACTTCATCTACTTCGACAAGTTCGATATAAAAGCGAATATCAGAGCGCCCTTTTAAGACATTTTTATTTTTAATTCTTAAACTGCTTTTAGTAATTATTGTTTTATCGTAATCCGGCAGCGAAGATAAATCAAACTCCATATATCCGTAAACCTTATCGCCGCTTTTATCAAATCCGCTTTTTAATCCGCCGTTTGCTCCGTTTTTATCAATTGTCAGCAAATTGCAAGGTTTAATTTTGATTTTATCTTCTGTAACTGTATATTTAATATCCAGCATAGGGCGGTAATGAATTCCTCCGCCAAATTTACCGTAACCGATATCAAACTGCATCATTTGGCTGTCTTCGCCATCTGGCAGCACTTTTGGTCCATCTAGCCTAAATACCGCTTCGCCCTCTTCTATTTTATCTTCTAAAAGTCCGCATTCGTGGCTGCTAAACTCCCAAATATTCCAAATACCTTGCGTTAATTTGCTAGATTTTACAGCCCTGCCTATCACACCTGCTGCTTTTGCTTTTTCTATTTCATCAAAATCGGTAATTTCGCTAAAACTGTCTCTTTCAAGCAGCGAAAGGTTCCACTCGCCATACTTTTCTATTTTTGCGCCTACGCGGTTCATTGGATATATGTAAAATCTTGCCGATTTAATAATTGCATTTTTTGGCAGCGAACTTAAATCAAAAGAGATAACAGCATCGCAAATCCCTTTGCTTTTATTGACCCCTACAAATAACGAATTAAGCCCAAAATGCGAGCGATTTTGCTCTTTTGTGTATTCGCCTACATAACCTGTACCGCTTTTACTTGCAAAAATAAATTTAAAAAATTCATCATCATCCAATCCGGTTCTAACCTTCACAACCGGGGCAAACGGCGATTTATAACCGGTTTTTTTATTAACTGCGCGTATTGCGTAATAGTAATTTGTAGAAGATTCCAAATCTTTATCGCTGTAAGAGTTTTCGCCGGTAATCCCAATTAATGTGCGCTCATTGCGTGCATCTTTATCTTTGGCGCTTCGGTAAATTTCAAAATAAATATCATCTCTTTTTTCATATTTCCAAATCAATTTTACGCAATTTGTTCCTACATGCTCAATTTGAAAATCATCTACTCTTTTTGGCGCTTTATAAGAGTAATTTACAACTTCGCTGAAAGCCTTTTTGAGTGCCGGGATATTTTCGTCAATACTGCCAGTCATTACCCTCATATAATCGGGGATATTTTTGGTTCCAACCTCTACAACAGTCGCAATTATCCCTTTTGAGTAGTAATACTCCCTGCCGCTTCCGTTAATCAAAGCCGCAGGCGGTTTGCCGCGGTGGATTCCATATTTTCTGCCTGTGACTTTTTCGATTTCATCATTCATATTTGCACAGAGCGAATTCATATCTGTGCCGTCAATTTCTGCTTCGTGAGCAAATTTATGTGCCGGAAAAAAAACATTGCCTTGTGAGTGATAATCCAATGCTATGGTAATATTTGGATGACTATCAACAAACTCTTTAATAGCTCTGGTTTCCGCTTCGGAAAACGGCTCTTCGCCCCCATAAACATTTGAAGAGGTATCTTTTATCTTTTTAAAACCGATAGAGAAGTTTCTATTTAAATCCACTCCGATTGTTCCGTCTCTATTTGGACGCCGGTTTTTTCGCCAAAAAGAGAAATGTTTTCGAGAATACTCATACCCGTCTGGATTCAAACAAGGCACCATATATAGTGTTGATTCATTTAAAGATTTTTCCAAAACCGGATCAACATTTTGATTTTTGGCAACATACTCTATAAATTTTAGTGCCAATTCATGCCCAATCCACTCTCGCGCATGGATTGTTCCGGTATAAAGGAGCGCTGGTTTTTCATCGGCGCTATCTACATTTTTACTAACCTTAACAAGAATAATATCCCGGCCTTCATATGTTGTCCCAATTTTAACAAGCCTGATTAAATCGGGATATTGGCGCTGCATATCGTTAAGAAATTCTAAACTCTCTTGATAAGATTTGTATTGATTCTTCATAAATACTCACTTTGTAATTTTTGGATATTATAACTTTTATAGATAAAATAATAAGGCAGTATAGTTAAAATTGAAGGCAATGCCTCCAATTTATGCTAAAAAGGGGTAATTAATCTTCTAATTTAAGCAGTTTGGCAAAGAGTTTGTCTTCTATCATTCCCATTTTTATTACCGGAATAAGATTGTTTTCTGTATAGTATTCTATTAATTTTTGCGGGTCTTGACCGCTCATTAGCGCTTCGTAATAAAGAACCTGGTTTATCTCTTCGTCGCTTATTTCTACCTCTTCGGCTTTTGCCAAAGCATCTACTATAAATGTTGCTTTTACGCTTTTTTGGGCATCTTCTCTAACGCTTTCTCTTAATTCGTCCAGTTTCTCTTTAGAGTTTTGAATCTCTTTAATCTCTTCTTCGCTTAAAGTTTGCGCTTTTTGGTTTGCAAGGTTGTCAATTTCTTGCTCTACGATGTTTTTAGGCAAATCAAAGTCGTATTTTTCAATTAAATTTTCTAAAATTTTAGGTTTTAACTCTTCTTCGTAATCTTTTCTAACTTTAGCGCTTTGAGCAATCTCTTTTGCCTGATTTTTTAAATCTTCCAAGGTTGCATCTTCTTTTGCAAGCGCTTTTTTAGCCAATTCGTCGTCTATTTCAGGTTTTACTTCAGCTTTTATATCGTGCAGTTTTATCTCAAATTGCGTCTCTTTGCCGGCAAGATTAGCTGCTTGGTAATCTTTGGGGAAAGTTACTGTAATTGTCTTCTCTTCGCCTTTTTTCATACCTGTCATTTGCTCTTCAAAACCTTCTATAAACTGTTTAGAGCCGATTTTTAATTCGTAATTTTCTGCGCTTCCGCCCTCAAACGCTTCGCCGTCTAAAAAGCCTTTAAAATCAAATACCGCAATATCGCCCTCTTGCAAAGCCCTGTCTTCATCTATGCTTTTTGCTTTTACATATCTTTGCGCAACATTATCAAGCTCGGCATTAATCTCTTCTTCGCTAGGTTCTGGTTTTTCATATTGCGGCACAATGTCGCTGTAATCCCCAAGCTCTATTTGAGGTTTCAAAGAGACTATAACTTCCATCTCTTTGGTATCGTCTTTATCTTCAAATTTTTCAAAAACCGGGTTGCCGATAATCTCTTCTTGTTTTATGCCAGCTTCTTTATATGCTATATTCATCGCTTCTCTTACAGCTTCGCTTTCAGCATCTTGCGCCAATTTGTCGCCATACATTTTTTTAACAACCGCAACCGGCACTTTACCCGGTCTGAAACCATCGACTCTTACGCTTTTTGCAGCTTCTTTTGCCACTTTGTCTAACTTAGCATCTATATCGCTTTTATCTATTGTTGCCGTAATTTTATAGTTGGCATTGTCTAGTTTTTCTACATTAACAGTCACTATATATCCTTAATTAAAAAAATTTTGCAAAATTCTACCCAAATATTACTGATTATACTATTAATTAGGCAAATTTACATACGAAGACAAATAGAGTTTTGCCACAGAGCGTGGCCGAAGAGTTACTGTTCTTGAATTTTTTTCTTAAGTGTTTTGCCGGGTTTAAAGCGAACTCCGTATTTTTCTGCAACTTTTACTTTTGTAGTGGTTCCCGGAATATAAATTTCTCTTGCGTTTTTCTTAACAGGCTCAAACGAACCAAACCCTAAAAAAGATACAGCTTCTCTGTTTTTCAAGCTATCAACAATAGTATCTAGCATTGTATTTACAACCATTTCGGTCTCTTTTCTTGAAATACCTGTTTTTGCTGAAACTTCATTAATTAATACAGATTTTTTCATTAACTTCTCCCCTTATTTTTTAAAGCTTTATAAGCTTTGCTTCAATTTTAAAATTTATTTATACAGAATATTATCATAATATTTTGCAGATTTAAAACTTTTTAAAGCCCCCAAAATGGCTACTTCGGGTTATAGATTCCGTAAATTGGATATAAATTTTATATTATGTATTTTCTGTGTATTTTTTTTTAATTTTTAAAAAAAGAATGTGTTTCTTTTTGTAACCAAAAAATCTTATTTATTATTTTTTTTAAAAAAATAAAATCGATTTTTATTAGAAAATATCGCACTTAAATAATAAAATCGCAATTTTTTCTTGAGCTATTCTAAAGCTCATTTAAGTATAATAAGTAATTCATACACTATAAAATTTTCAACATTCGGAGCCACATTAATGATAAGAGTTGTTAAAAGAAACGGGCGTATTGAGCCTTTAGACGTAACTAAAATTCAAAAATATACTTCTGCTGCGGTAAAAGGCTTAAAAGGGGTAAACCAGAGCGAATTGGAAGTCGATGCGGGGCTGCATTTTCGCGATATGATAAGCACAAAAGAGATTCAAGAGACTTTAATCAGAACCGCTGTTGATAAAATAGATATAGACAGACCAAACTGGACTTTTGTTGCAGCAAGACTGTTTCTTTACGATATATACCACAGGGTTTCGGGCTTTACGGGCTATAAGCATTTAAGAGAGTATTTCGAGCGCGGCGAAGCGGAAGGGCGCTTGTTTCCGGGGCTTAAAGACAAATACGATTTAGACGATTTAAACGATTATATTAAACCCGAGCGCGATTTGCAATTTACCTATCTTGGGCTTAAAACGCTTTACGACAGATATTTAATTAAAGATAAAAACGGCGAGCCTATAGAGCTGCCGCAGCAAATGTTTATGGCGGTGGCTATGTTTTTGGCGCAAAACGAATTTGACTGCCAAACCTGGGCAAAGAGATTTTACGATATTTTAAGCAAGTTTGAAGTTATGGCAGCTACCCCGACACTTAGCAATGCACGCACCACAAGGCATCAGCTGAGCTCTTGCTATATCGGTTCAACGCCTGATAATATCGAAGGGATTTTCGATGGTTACAAAGAGATGGCGCTGCTTTCAAAATTTGGCGGCGGTATCGGCTGGGACTGGAGCAAAGTGCGCGGAATGGGCAGCTATATAGACGGGCACAAACACGCAGCAGGCGGCATTGTGCCGTTTTTGAAAATCGCAAACGATGTTGCAATTGCAGTTGATCAGCTAGGCACAAGAAAAGGCGCTATTGCGGTTTATATCGAGCCGTGGCATATCGATGTGCGCGATTTTCTCGATTTAAAGAAAAACTCTGGCGAAGAGCGCCGCAGAGCGCACGATTTATTCCCTGCGCTTTGGCTAAACGATCTGTTTATGGAGCGCGTAGAAAACGATGAAACCTGGACACTTTTTGACCCTTACGAAGTGCCGCACCTGTGCGATATTTACGGCGATGAGTTTAGGCAGGAGTATGAGCGCTTAGAAAAAGAAGAAGGCATTACAAAAGAAGTGGTTTCGGCAAAAGGGCTTTGGAAAGATGTTTTAAGAAATTACTTTGAAACCGGCAACCCGTTTTTAACTTTTAAAGATACGGCTAACCGCGCAAATCCGAATAAACACGCCGGAATTATCAGAAGTTCAAACCTTTGCACCGAAATTTTTCAAAACACTTCTCCTAACCATTATAAAATAAGGGTTAAATTCAACGACGGAACCGTTGCGCTTTTTGAAGAAGACGACGAAGTTACAGTTGACAGCGGCATTACAAAAGCTGCTAAAAAAATTACTGCGCTTGACACTATAGGCGGTAAAGATATTTACATAGTTGACAAAGAGGAAATTCCCGGAGATACGGCAGTATGCAACCTTGCAAGTGTAAACTTGTCAAAAATCAATACACTCGAAGATATAGCACGCGTTGTGCCAATTGCCATTAGAATGCTTGACAATGTGATTGACTTAAATTTTTACCCGGTAGAGAAAGTTAAAAAAACAAATCTCAAAACCAGAGCTATCGGGCTTGGAGTTATGGGCGAAGCGCAAATGCTTGCCGAAGCGGGAATCGAGTGGGGGAGTTACGAGCATTTTAGCAAAATTGATGAAATTATGGAATCGGTAAGTTATTACGCTATTAAAACTTCCAGCGATTTGGCACTGGAAAAAGGAAAATACAGCCAATTTGAGGGCTCGGATTGGAGCAAAGGGATTTTTCCTGTCGATAAGGCAAATGAAAACGCCTGCAAATTGGTTGATAGGGGCGGGCTGTTTGGCTATACCCACGACTGGCTTGCACTTAAAGAGAAAGTAAAAAAAGACGGAATGCGAAACGGTTACCTTATGTCAGTTGCCCCAACCAGCTCGATTTCGATACTAACTGGCACTACGCAGGCAATCGAACCGATTTATAAGCGAAAATGGTTCGAGGTAAATTTAAGCGGCGAAATACCGGTAACTGCGCCCAATCTTAACCCCGATACCTGGGCATATTATGTAAGCAGTTACGATTTGGACCAAAGAGTTTTAGTTAAAGCTGCTGCAATCCGCCAAAAATGGATAGACCAGGGGCAGAGTGTAAATATTTTTATCCGTTTAGACAAAGCCAGCGGCAGATATTTAAATGATATTTATATGACAGCTTGGAAATACGGGCTTAAATCTACTTATTATTTGCGCGCTCAATCCCCTGAAGCGCTAGAAGCAAAAGATTACACCGAAGATAGAAGTATGGAGTGTATAGGTTGTCAATAATTAAGAAATGGCAAAATTTAAGCGCTTCTAACCGTTTTCTTTTTGCTTACCCTTTTTGGTTTTTACTGCTTTTTGGTCTCTTTTATTGGGGCAGATACTGGTCTCTCTCTCCGCTTGGACACTTTTTAGATACAATTCAGCGCGATATTATAATGGCGGTTTTAGATTCGGTTTTAAATAATAAAATAGTCAATTATGATATAGTTATCAATTCTCGCTATCACGTAGTCATAACTCCCGAATGCAACGGTTTTGTGCCCTACTTCATATTTTTAGCGGCCGTTTTGGCTTACCCTAAATCTTTAAAATGCAAAATTTTATGGGCAGTTGCTGGATATTTTATATTTTCAATTGTCAATTTAATACGCCTTTACCTCGTAACAATTACTGTAAACAATTACGGCGCAGACGCTTTCTTTTTAGCCCACGACATAGGCGGCAACCTGCTGCTAATAATCACCGGCAGCATTATGTTTATTGGGTATTTGGATAAGTGTTATTACCGCACCAATAAATAATCTTAATTTTTGATGTAAGAATTTCGTTTAAAGATAAGACAGATTTTTCTCAAAGAGAGCAAACACAGAAAAGACAAGCTGTAGAGACTGTGAAAAAACTTGTAATTTTTAAGGAGCAAGAGCTTTAGCCCGTAAAAATAGTTTAATTTTATAGTATTATAGCCAACAGGGCTGAAGTCCCTGCTCCTATTTTTCTAACTTATTTCACAGTTTCTTAGCTAATTCAAAAAAATCCAACACAGTATTTGAGTAAAATTGCTACACTCTTTGGGAGAAATGAGATGACAATGAGGTCACTGCACAATTGTAAGCCCAAATTACGGCACTATAAAATATCATAAATCAAAAAAATTCCTCTCTGCTTAGCTTTGGCTAGGCTTTCGAGTAATTTTATTTAATTTCTGATACTTTCTAGCACCATACTTTGAAACTAACTATTGTGCAGTGGTCTCATAATGTGAATAAAAAATATAGTAATAAAATTAGCCGCAGCTAATTAAAACTATTTATTGGTGCAGTAACAAGAAATATAATTTAAAGTAACACTACAATTGGGATAAAAGGAAAATTATAGATATAGTCTTAACAAAGAAGAATAATCTAAAATACTAATGCAAATGTATACATAAACATATTTTTAATCTGTTTCATTCCAATACAATATTTTAATCCCCTCTCATTTAATTTTACTATTTGCCAGATGGGTAAATTCAGGCACTATCTCTTTTAATTTCGACAACTTGTCTTCGCAACTCAATAACTCTTCTATATCATTGTTTAATTTATCTATTTCATATTTAGTTACTTTTCCTATCATTATAGAGTCATATTCGGTTTTTCTATCGCTATCATCTATTAACAACTCTTCATATAGTTTTTCTCCCGGTCTTAAACCCGTAAATTCAATTTTTATCTCATTTAATTTACCATAAAGGCGAATCATCTCTTTTGCTAAATCTACAATTTTAATAGGTTTCCCCATATCAAGAACGAAAATTTCGCCGCCTTTACCAATAGAAGCAGCTTGCAATACCAATTGGCAAGCTTCAGGAATCAGCATAAAATATCTTGTAATTTCTGGATGAGTAACCGTTACAGGACCACCAGATTGTATCTGTTCTTTAAATTTAGGAATAACCGAACCACTGCTTCCAAGCACATTTCCAAATCTAACTCCGACTATTTCAGTCTTTTTAGATTTAACATTTTGAGCATATAATTCACAAACTCTTTTGGTCGTACCCATAACATTTGTCGGTCTGACCGCTTTATCCGTAGAAATTAGCACAAATTTTTCAACTTCGTATTTAATAGCCAAATCTATAACATTCTTTGTTCCCAAAATATTATTAACAATAGCCTCTTCAACATTCTCTTCGACTAAAGGAACATGTTTATAAGCAGCTGCATGTAATACAATATCGATACTATACTCTTTAAAAGTTTTCTCTATCATATCTTTTTTAGCAATATCTTGCATTACTGGCACAATATTATAGTTTTGTAACTCTTGTTCAATCTTGTATAAATTATATTCACTATTATCAAGCAAAATAAGTTTTTCTGCTTTAAATTTAATACATTGGCGTGCCAACTCACTGCCTATACTTCCACCTGCCCCTGTAATTAAAACTATTTTACCTTTTATAAAGTTTGCAATCTGTTTGGTATCTAAATCTTTAGGGTCTCTTGCTAATAAATCTTCTACCGATACATCTTGCAGTAAAGTTTGATAATTTGGCGTATTGTATAATCTCTCTCTTAAAGAAGGTAAAATTTTAACATCTTTAAAATAATCTTTTAATTCATAATAAACTTCTCTAACCCTCTCTTTTTGAACAGACGGTATAGCAATTAACAAGAGATCTAATTTTTTATTGCCTATTTTATTTTTAAAATTTTCAATCGACAAAATATTGATAGCATCTATACTTCTTCCTTGTAAAAATTTATTATCATCTAAAAAATATTTAACCTTATATTCACTTTTTCTAAACTCTTCTTCTAATTTTAAACCTGCTTTTCCTGCCCCGAAAATCACAATCTCTTTACTTTTATTAGAACTGTTTTTATTAACATAAAAATGATATGCATACATCAAAAAATTTATTAAAAAAAGATATGTAAATAATTCAGAAAGTAAAAAATGCAAATATATTTTATTATAAAAAATAGGTAGATAGACAAAAAATGCAGCTATATAAACAGTGCTTTTTATAATAAAAGTTCTCTGTGTAGCTTTACTCCATGACAAAGTATAATCTTTAAATAAAAATATAGAAGCAACAATTCTAATAACAATAACAATTAAAGTTAATTTCCAATTAAAAGGTTTGTGAAATATGCTAAAAGTCCACCAAAAAGTAAATAAACTCAATACTATAATAACTAAAAAATTAAGTCCCACTCTATACTTGTTAAATAGTGTCATCTCTTTATATCACCCTTAGCGTTTGCAAAATTATTTTAATATCACTTATAAAACTTATATTATCAATATATTTATTATAAAGTGCTATTTTTCTAGGTAAAATTTCATTTATGTAAGCTTTTTCTTTATTTTTGTAGCCTTGCAGCAGCTTCTCTTCGTCTCTAAACTCAATTGCCGCCAAGTCGGTAATGCCGGGGCGGACAGAGAGCACTTTTTTATATTCGTCTTTTTTTAACTCTACATATTTTTTAACTTCGGGGCGAGGACCTACCAGGCTCATTTCGCCTTTAATCACATTTATTAATTGCGGCAATTCGTCTATTTTTGTTTTTCTAATAAAGCGCCCGATTTTAGTAATGCGCGGGTCGTCGCCGCTGGTAATTTGCAACCCTTTTTTGGGGGCATCTGCTACCATAGAGCGAAATTTATAGAGATTAAACTCCTTAAAATCCCTGCCCATTCTTTTTTGCACAAAAAATACGGGACCCTTTGAGCTAAATTTAATTAAAAGAGCAATAATCACAAAAAGCGG
>JALWKP010000139.1 GCA_027081355.1 Campylobacteraceae bacterium | reverse complement strand
AGAGCCAAAATCTAAGACTTTTTGTTAATCATTCCGATTTTGGTGTCGGAATTATAATGCTTGTAAGCTTTAAAAGAGATTAAATTTTCTAAGATTCCAAAGAGAAATGCAAAAATTATAAATGATGTTCCCCCATGACTGAACATCGGCAGCGGAGCCCCTACTACAGGGGCTAAACCGATAACCATATAAATATTTACCCCCATATAAACAAAAAATAGAAATGCCAAACCGCTTGAGATTACTACGGTTTGATAATCGTCGCTGTAAATGTGCGAAATTACCAAAAGGTGAATTATTAAAAGGATATAAAGCACGATTACTATTACCATACCCTTAAAGCCGTGGCGCTCGCCTAAATAAGCGAAGATAAAGTCGGTTGTCGATACGGGCAGGAATTTAAGCTGGGTTTGGGTTGCTTCGTCTTTGCTTTTGCCCTCTATGCCGCCCGAACCGATAGCAATTAGCGCTTGCTGAACCTGGTAGCTTGGTTTGCCCAAAAAGTCGTTGATTCTCTTTTTTTGGTATGGTTTTAGCAAAAAGTTATAAGCAAACGGAACAATAAAAGCTAAGAAAACGACGATTGTTGTAACCACTTTCCAGTTTATGCCTACGATATAAAGCGTGCCGTAAGCTGCCAAAACCAAAAGCAGGGTGGTTCCTAAATCAGGTTCTTTAAATATAAGGTAAGACGGGATTAAAATAATTATAGAGAGCACTATAAACTCTAAAAAACCGTAACCTTTTTCCGGCGGCGGGCGCTTTGCGATTAAAAAAGCCAAAAAAAGCAAAATACTTAGTTTCATAAATTCCGAAGGCTGCATTGAAAATCCGCCTGGCAGAACAAGCCAGCGTTTTGCCCCCAAAATCGATTTTCCTGCAACTTCTACAGCCAAAAGAAGCAAAATATTAACTGCATACGCAACAGGTGCAAAAAGCCATAAAACATATTTCCATGGGATATAGGCTGCTGCTACGAAAACAATTGCAGATGCAGTGTAATACATCATCTGTTTGTGGAATAGATGGGGGTTCATTTCTTTAATAAGCATTGATGAAACTATAAGTATAGGAACAATTTGCAATATTAAAATATAGTTGAAATTTTTAGTAATTTGCTTAAAATAGTCTATAATTTTTTTAAAATCCATAAAAACTCTTCGCCTTATGCTCCAATTTTGATATGATTATACCTAAAAAAGTTTAGACGATGGAAAAATGGCAAATTTATAAAAAATTCAATGAATTAGACGGCGTAATTGCAGGAAGCACTACAAAAAATGAAGAAAAAGTTTATAGTTATTCACTTGCTATTCACACGGGTGAAAAAGTTGATTTAATCGAACTAAATCGGAAAAATTTTACAAGAAAATTCCCAGAAAATTACAGATTTATTACTTTTTTGCAAATTCACAGCGATATTGTAATTGATATAAGCGATTTTAATTTTAACTCTGCATGGTATAGAGGAAGCATAGAGGCTGATGGCATAGTTACAGATAAAAAAGGGACAGTGCTATGCACGCTGACTGCCGATTGTCTGGCGCTTTTAGCATTTGACCCCATAGCCGAAGTTATAGGTGCTGCGCATGCCGGATGGAGGGGAACACAAAAAAATATTGCAAAAAATTTAATAAAAAAGATGCAAAAATTGGGTGCAAAAACTGAAAATATTATTGTTGCACTTTCTCCTTCTATAAAATCTTGCTGTTATGAAGTCGGTGAAGAAGTTGCTAAGAATTTTACTCAATTTAGTGAAGCTTTAGTGAAAACAGGTGAAAAAAAGTGGCATTTAGACATTTCGATTGTGAATAAACTGCAATTAATGGACTTAAATATAAAAGAAGAGAATATAGAGGCAAGCACAATCTGCACTTCTTGCCAAAACAGCGACTATTTTAGCTACCGAAAAGAGTGCGGATGCACGGGAAGGTTTATTAACTTTATTGCGATGAAAAAATAGGATTAAAAACCATTGTGCAACGGTCTCATAAAGAAAGATAAATAAAGTTTTGCAAACAGTGCGGCAAAAGCCGCAAAGGTTATTATTTACCTTTAAATTGCTCTATATGCTCTTTGGTAGGATACATAAATTTAATAGTTCTGTAAATATTAATTTTTTTCTTATCATCTACTGCAAATGCATTTACGACAATTGGAATTGGCGTGTCTCTTTTAATATTTGGCAGTAAAGGTTTTTTGCTTCTTAAGATAATAACCTTTTTTCTTTTGCTTCTGGCTGCAATTTCAAAAGACTCTTTAGGGCGCACAATTTCAATATCTTTATTATTTATTGCAATTTTGTATGTATGCTTCTTAATATCAGTGTTTTGGAACAGTGTAATATAGCTGTGCTCAACTCTGCCGTCATCTAAAACTTTATAAACCCTTTGGTCTGGCTCAATATTCATAAGCATACCCTCTTTTTTGCTGCCCATTACAAAAAGCATTGTAATAACAATTGCCAAAACCCCTAAGTAACCTAAAATTTTAGGTCTTAGCAGTCTTGTTTTGCCTTCGTGTTTAACTGTTTCTCTTTCACTTGACCAGCGAACAAGACTAGGTTTGCCAAGTTTACCCATTACCACGGTGCAGGCATCAACACACTCTAAACAGTTAATACACTCAAGCTGAAGCCCTTTTCTAATATCGATATGAGTAGGGCAAACCCGCACACAGCTTTCACAATAGGTGCATTCTGCATTTGCTTCTTTCTCTTTTAACTCTTTTTGGTTGTGAACAGCTTTATGTCGTTCTTCTCCGTGACCTTCATAGATATGCCCGCCTCTGATTGGGTCGTAAACTGTAAGGAGAGTGTCTTCGTCAAATAGAACAGACTGAACACGGCTGTAAGGGCAGATGTAGATACAGAAATTTTCTTTGATAAATACAACATCTGCAACCAAGAATGCTGCAACACCCAAAACGAAACCTATCATAACTGTATGGTTGGCAGGGTCGCCTAAGTATTTAAAGAAATCTTCAGGCGGAACAAAATACCACATAAAATCAGATGCCGCAATCAAAGCCAAAACAGACCAAATTAAAATTGCAATTACTTCTTTAACACGGTTTCCATTTTTATCCCAATCGGGCTCTTTTTGCTTATTTTTAATACTTTTTCTGATTTTAAGCAGTTTTGTTTCGATTAAATCTCTATAAATTACTCTAAAAATTGTTTGCGGACATGCCCAGCCGCACCATGCGCGCCCTGCAAAAGATGTTAGCGCAAAAATACCGATAAACAGCATCATCAATAAAAACGGCATAATATAAAGCTCTTGCATATCAAAGCGCACAAACATAAAGTGCAACTGCTTATGGTCAAAATTTAATAAGAAAAAATGGTTTCCATTAATTCTAATCCAAGGCAGCACAAGAGCAATTATAGTTGCTGCAACATAACCCCAGTATCTTTTGATTCTATAAGGCACCCAGCCTTTTAGGTAATCTTTTTTTCCTGTTTTCCCCATGACTTTTCCTTTTTTATGGTAATATAAGTTAAAGAAACTATTTATATAACTTTAACTTATGAATAGCATAACAAACTAATATAAGTTACAATTTCATTTTATAAGTTTTTTCTTAAAAAAAAGATATAATTACAAAGTTTTATTGATATTTTTAAGAAAAGTAAACCAAAAAACACATTTTTAGGAGGCTTAAATGAAACTAACACATTTAGACGAAAAAGAGAGACCCAAAATGGTCGATGTATCGGATAAAAATGATACTCAAAGAGTTGCAACGGCAAGCGGTATAATTACAGTTACCCAAGAGGCTTTTGATATGGTAGTCCAAAACAGGGCAAAAAAGGGTCCTGTTTTACAAACAGCAGTAATTGCGGCAATACAAGGTGCAAAAAAAACAAGCGATTTGATACCTATGTGTCATCCTTTGATGCTGACTTCTGTTAAAATAGATGTGCAAGAATTGCCGCAGCTTCCCGGTTTTAAATTAACCGCTACTGCAAAACTGGTTGGGAAAACCGGTGTGGAAATGGAAGCTTTGACTGCTGTAAGCATTGGATTGCTAACAATTTATGATATGCTAAAGGCAATAGATAAAGGAATGGTCATAGGTCCAATCCAGCTAGAAGCAAAAAGCGGCGGGAAAAGCGGGGATTTTAAGAGATTAGAGATTAGAGATTAGTGATTAGTGATTAGAGATTAGAGATTAGAGATTAGAGATTAGAGATTAGAGATTAGAGATTAGAGATTAGTGATTAGTGATTAGAGATTAGAGATTAGAGATTAGAGATTAGAGATTAGAGATTAGTGATTAGTGATTAGAAAAAAGGAGTGACAATGATACTGGATAAAAATACACAAGAGAAACCGGAAATTAATTATCCGACAAAATGGGGGTTTAAAGTTATAGGTAAAGATAAAGATAAAATTCAGCAGGCAATAAAAGATGTAATGGGTGAAAAATCTCACAGTTGTAAATTTAGCAATACATCCAAAAAAGGGACTTTTCACAGTTATTCTGCAGAATGCACAGTTGAAAGCGAGGAGGAGAGAAACAAGCTGTATAAAGCCTTTGGCGAACACAGCGATGTAGATTATGTTTTATAAACCCAAATTTTGCATTAGAAGGTGCATCAGATGTGTTGGTGCTTGGCAGCAGGGGTGCTGGAGAAAAATGCAGGCGCACTTGTAAAGTGCGTCGAGGCTTTACTTCAGTGCCTATGCTGTCAATGACCAATGCAGATGATGTATCGGCTAATACAAATTTTGGGATAAAGCAAGAGGAGGGGGATTTTATGAAAACTTTAGCTTTAATAAACAGCACGGCAGAAATCAAAGAGGTTTTGCAAAAAGCAACTGAATTTAGTAATGGCGATATATTGGAGGTATTATTCGTTTATGAAAAGGGTTTGTTCGGTTTGCCAGACCTGTTTAAACCCGGTTTTGTAAAAGATGAAAGCATAGATAAAGAAGCCATAAAAAAAGAGATAAAAACGGTTTTAAAAGAGTTAAATTACAAAAATGATGTTGTAATTTTTATCTATATAGACGGGACTATTTCGAGAGTAGAAGCAGCTTTAAAAGATAAAAGCGCTTTAATTGTTACAAAATACAACAAAACAACTGCAAAACTGGCAGAAAAAAATTACGATTTGCTATATTTGAAAAATGGCGGTAAAAATTACGAAAAAATTGCTATTGTGTTAAATTTAAGCCCAAAAGACGCTCAATTAATTGATTTTGCAAAAAAGAGATTTAAAAGTTCAGATTTGGAATTGGTTTATGATTATCTATATGCCATAGATACAATCACAATAGACCCGTTAGTCGGTATTAATGCAGAGCCATACATTGATACGGAGTTGAAAGAAGCAAACAAAAACCGTTTTAACGGCATAGCCCAAAAAGAGAACTTAAAATCTGCTTTTTTAGAAGGGGCGGATTCGGAAAATTTAATAGAATATATAAATGCAAACAGATACGATTTAACATTAATAGAAACTGTTGATTATGAAATATTAGATTTATTAAAAAGCGATGTGCTGATTAAATAATTTAATTTTAAACTATAAGTAGTAAAATTACCGAAAATCTATTATAAGGTAAAACAATGAGAAGTGACGAAGTTAAAAAAGGGTATCAAAGAGCGCCGCATAGAAGTCTTTTGAGAGCTACAGGGTTAAAAGACGAAGATTTCGACAAGCCGTTTATCGGGGTTGCAAACTCGTTTATCGAGCTGATTCCGGGGCACTTTTATTTGAATAAAGTAGCAGAGCTTATTAAAGATGAAATCCGCAAAAACGGATGTGTGCCGTTTGAATTTAATACAATCGGGGTTGATGACGGCATAGCAATGGGGCATGACGGAATGCTTTACAGTTTGCCAAGCCGCGAAATTATTGCCAATTCTATCGAAACGGTGATGAATGCGCACAAGCTTGATGCTATGATTGCTATTCCAAACTGCGATAAAATCGTGCCGGGGATGATTATGGGGGCTTTGCGCGTTAATGTGCCGGCTGTTTTTGTAAGCGGCGGACCGATGGCTGCGGGTAAAATGAATGACGGCACGCCGATTGATTTGGCAACTGTTTTTGAGGGCGTGGGAGCATATGAAGCAGGTGACATAGACGAAGCGACTTTGCGTGAAATGGAGTGCAATGCATGCCCTGGCGGAGGGAGCTGTTCGGGAATGTTTACTGCAAACTCTATGAATACGCTGATGGAAGCTATGGGTATTGCGCTGCCGGGCAACGGAACTATCGTAGCGCTTACAAAAGAGCGTGAAGAGCTTTTCCGCAAGGCTGCCAGACGCATTTGCGAAATTGCCAAAATGCCTCAGGAAGAACAAGAGAGATTTAACTTTAGAAATATCTTAAATGAAAAAGCAGTAAATAATGCATTTGCAGTAGATATGGCAATGGGCGGCAGCTCAAACACGGTGCTTCATATGCTTGCAATTGCAAACGAAGCGGGCGTTGATTTTAACATAGACGATATTAATAAAATCAGTAAAAAAGTAAGTCACATTGCAAAAATCAGCCCGTCGCTTACAACGGTGCATATGGAAGATATTAACCGCGCAGGCGGGGTGAGTGCGGTTATGAAAGAGATGAATAAAAGAGATGTTAAAACACTTCAGGACAATTTGACAGTAACCGGAGAAACGCTCTTTGAGAGAATTGCCGATGCCAAGATTAAAGATACCGAAATTATCCATACAATCGACAACCCTTACAGCGAAGTGGGCGGGCTTGCAATTTTGTTTGGCAACCTGGCAGAGCAAGGGTGTGTAATTAAAACGGCAGGAATTGTGGGCGAGCGCAGCTTTAAAGGAAAAGCGGTCTGCTTTGACAGCCAAGATGATGCAATTGCCGGAATTACAGGCGGGAAAGTAAAAGCCGGAGATGTTGTAGTGCTTAGATACGAAGGTCCAAAAGGGGGTCCGGGAATGCAAGAGATGCTGGCGCCTACGAGTTTGATTATGGGTATGGGGCTTGGCGACAGCGTAGCGCTAATAACCGACGGGCGCTTTAGCGGCGCAACAAGAGGGCTAAGTATCGGGCATGTAAGCCCTGAAGCTGCAGAAGGCGGGCTTATCGGCTTAGTAGAAGACGGCGATGAAATATTTATAGATGTAGATGCGTATAAAATCGAACTTTTAGTAAGCGATGAAGAGATTGCAAAAAGAAGAGAAAACTTTAAACCAAAAGAGAAACCGCTTACAAGCCGCTGGCTGAGACAATACAGAGCGCTTGTTACAAACGCAAGCAATGGAGCGGTTTTAAAAGCTTAAATTGGTTTATGAGACCACTGCGCAATAGTAAGCCCAAATTACGGCACTATAAAATATTATAAATCAAAAAAATTCCTCTGGGCTTAGTTTTGGCTAGGCTTTCGAGTAATTACTCTCGTCCCAAAGCTCCGGCTTTGGGATGGGGATGCATATTAGAATATTGAGTTACGAAGCTGGAGCTTCGCAACCGGTAAAAGGAAAGTTAAAGAATGAAAGAGATTACATTAGAAACAAAAATTGCAACTTTGCTTAACGATTATGAGGGGATGAAAGATATTTTAATATCGATAAATCCGAAGTTTAAGAAGTTAAACAATCCGATACTGCGCCGGACTCTTGCAAAAATTGCAACTGTTAAGCAAGCAGCGGCAATCGGCGGAATGCAGCCGCTGGAGCTTTTAAATAAATTAAGAGAAGCAGTAGGGCAAGAGCCCATTTTAGAAAGCCAAGAGGAAACAGAACAAGAGGTATTGCCTGATTGGTTTGAGCAAAAAGAGTCGCTATCTTTGGATGCAAATGAGCTTTTGGATAACGATAAAAACCCTCTTGCTGAGGTTAGCAAAGCAGTAAAAAAATTAAAAAGCGGCGAAATATTAAAACTTACAGCTGATTTTAAACCCGAACCGCTGATAGATGAGTTTAGAAAAAAAGGTTACGAAATAGCTACTGAAAAATTAAGCGAAAAAAGTTTTATAACAAAAATTAAAAAGGTGCAGCTTTAAGGATGGTGTTAAATCCTTAATTTCACTCCCTAATTGCTTTAGCATACAGGGCGATTGAGAGGGCGTATTGTTTGCTGGCATTGTATTTGGTGATTACACGGTAGTTGGCGTCGCCTAAGTAAATGTCCCAGCGGCTGCCGTCTTTTAATCTTATGAAGTATGCGCCGCCTCTCCACCAGCTTGGGGGAATTATGCCAAAAGCTTTTAGGGTGCTTTGGCTGTAATAGCTTCTATAACCGCTTCTTAAGTTAAAGTGTTCGTTGCCTGTAACTTTTGGTTTTGCTACGGTTGCGCGGTTATTGTTCCAGCCGTTTCGGCTTAGAAATTTTGCAATTGAGCCTATGCAGTCAGCCATAGAGTTTGGGTTTCTAATTCCGTCGCCGTTTAAATCTACGCCGTATTTTAGATATATAGAAGGCACTTGCTGCACGCAGCCCATTGCGCCCGCAAAAGAGCCGCGTAAATTTAAGACGCTTAAATGCTCTCTTCTTGCAAGCAGCAGGGCTTTTGTAAGCTGCTCTTTAAAGAAGCGCTGTTTTCGGTTGGGGTTAAAAGCCAATGTTACCAAAACATCCCAAACGCTGTATTCGCCGCCGTAAAGCCCGAATTTGCTTTCTACCCGGATAAATGCGGTTATTATCTCTTTGTTTACGCCGTATCTTCTTTTTGCTTTGGCAAGATAGGGGGCGTATTTTTTCATAAAGTTTTTGCCAAGCTGGATACTTTCGGGGATTAAAATTTTATTTTTGTAGCGGTGCCAAGAGTAATCGGTTGCGTGTTTTAATCTGCCGTTGTATCTGTCTAAAACATCCTGACGGTGGTGGGCTTGCTTTAAGAGTTTTCTTAAATAATCTTTGTTAAAACCGTAAATTCTGTGCATTTTATTGATAAAATGTTTTCCAGCTTCTGTTTGGGAATAATCCAAACTATATAGATAAAATGGAATTAAAATTAATATGAACAACTGTTTCATAATCTTTTCTTTCTAAAAAATTTTTATAATTATAGCAAAAAATTGCTACTTTTCATATTTTATGATATAATAATGGCAATATTTTCCAGGAGTCTATTTATGAGAAAGAGTTTTTTATTTTTAGGGGCAGTTGTTTTTGCTTTGACTTTTACGGGGTGTCATAAAAAAATGCCGGTTGCAATTCCGGGCGGAACAACAATGGGCAGCGGAGTGGATGCAGGCGGTATTAACGGCAATGTTGTGCCTGTAAATTCAAATGCCGGCGGCTTAAGCGCAGGTGGGGGCAGAGGCGGAAAATCCAGTTTCCAAGCCGGCAAAGTCAGCAATAAAGGCAAATATTTAGGAACCGACGGGGTTAGCAGAAGCGGGTATAAACTGCTCTATTTTGCAAGCGACTCTTATACTTTAGATGATGACCAAATTAAAAGATTAATGAGCGATATTCCTAAACTTAAAGCCCATACGCAAAGCGGAGGCAAATTGCTTGTAGAAGGCAATTGTGACGAATTTGGAACTGACGAATACAACCACGCATTGGGATTAAAAAGAGCAAAAGCAGTTAAAACGCTTCTTGTAAATTCCGGTTTAGATTCATCTAAAATTGATATAGTCAGTTACGGCGAAAGCAATCCGGTTTGCACAGTTAATAAACCCGCTTGCCACGCAAAGAACAGACGTGTGGAAATTGATAACAATTAAAAAGCTTAAAGCACAAAGCACAAAGCGCAAAGCTTTCAGGTTAAATGATTCCTCTGCAATCATAGCTTTTAGCTTTTTGCTTAAAGCTTTTGCTTTTTTAAGGTTAATATAGTAAAATGCATAAAAGTTTAAATGCCGCAGAAATTGCCGATAAGAGGTTTGGGCAGAATTTTTTAAAGGATGGCACGGTTTTAGAAAAAATCATCGAAGCGATTCCCAATGACGGTTTGCCGATTGTGGAAATTGGGGCTGGCTTAGGTGATTTAACTAGACGGCTTATAAAAGTTGGTCGAGTTAGAGCTTATGAAGTAGATAAAAGATTGTGTGAATATCTTAAAAGCGAGTTTGAAAAACCGCTGAAAAACGGCGGTTTGGAGTTGCTTTGCAAAGATATTTTAAAGCAGAGCGGCAGCCTGTTTGAGGGCAAATATTCGCTTGTGGCAAATCTGCCCTACTATATAGCAACAAAAATTATTTTAAATGCATTGCACGATAGTAATTGCAAGCGTATAATAGTTATGGTTCAAAAAGAGGTGGCAGAGAAATTTAGCGCAAAAAGCGGGGATAAAAATTTCGGTTCTTTGGCTGTTTTGAGTCAAAGCGCAGCTGAAGTAAAAACCCTTTTTGAAGTGCCAAAAGAAGCTTTTGTGCCGCCGCCTAAAGTAACTTCGGCAGTTTTGCATATAGAGAAAAAAAGCTCTTTAAATGATAAAAACTTTGAAGAGTTTTTAAAAATTGCAACCAAACAGCCGCGAAAAACACTTCTAAAAAATCTATCTGCTTCTTACAGTAAAGAATTGCTTTTGGAAATATTTGAAAAACTGAATATTAAAAGCACCGCAAGAGCTCACGAATTGGAACTGTCTAGTTATCATCAAATTTATGGGTATGTTAAGGTTGAAGGTTGAAGGGAATGAAAAGAATCATTTCTATATAGTATCCTTCACCCTGCACCCTTTTTTAAAAATTGAATAAGGATAATATAATGAGTCAAGACAGTAATAAAGATAATCAAAGCCAAAACGGCAATAGAAAGCGTTCTCAAAATCCTTTTAGAAACAGAAACAGTCAAAACAGTTCGCAAAATGCTCAGGCAAACGGGCAAAACCGCCAAAATGGGTATAACGGGCAGAATCGGCAAAATGGATATAACGGACAAAATGGGCAGAATCAAAACGGCAATAGAAAAAATTACAATAACCGCAACAGTAATAACCGCCTGCGCAGAAACAGCAGCCGTGCAAATGTGCGCTTAAAAATCGATGCTTCGGTGCCAAACGATATGAAAAAGGCGATTATCGAGAATGAGCGCGTGCAAAAAGAGAGAATGGAGCCGTGGAGAAAAATAAATTTAAACAGCGGCGGTAAAGTGCGCTTTACACCTCTTGGAGGGCTTGGAGAAATCGGCGGAAATATCGCGGTATTAGAAACCGAAAAGAGTGCTATTATTATAGATGTGGGGATGAGTTTTCCCGATGAAACAATGCACGGCGTAGATATTTTGGTGCCCGATTTCAGCTATCTGCACGCGATAAAAGATAA
>JALWKP010000138.1 GCA_027081355.1 Campylobacteraceae bacterium | reverse complement strand
AGGGGTTGATTTACCGAAAAATAAAAGAATGGAGTATGCTTTAACTTATATTTACGGTATAGGTTTAACAACTTCAAGAAAAATTTTAGATGCAACAGGCATCAGTTACGACAAAAGAGTTCACGAATTGACAGAAACAGAAGCGGCTACAATCCGTAAAGAGATTCAAGATAACTATATGGTAGAGGGTGACCTTCGTAAAAAAGTTATGATGGATATTAAAACTTTAATGGATTTAGGCAACTATCGCGGGCTTCGCCACAGAAGAGGATTACCTGTTCGCGGTCAAAAAACAAAAACAAATGCGCGAACCAGAAAAGGTAAGCGTAAAACTGTCGGTGCAGCAAGTAAATAGAGGAGCAGTAGTAAATGGCAAAAAGAAAAATTAAAAAGCAAGTTGCAAAAGGCGTAGTTTACATCGCTGCAACATTTAACAACACTGTAATTACAGTTACAGATGAAATGGGTAATGTTTTAGCTTGGAGCAGTGCCGGAAGCTTAGGCTTTAAAGGCAGCAAAAAATCAACTCCGTATGCAGCGCAGCAGGCAGTAGAAGACGCTATGAACAAAGCTAAAGAGTATGGTATTAAAGAGGTTGGAATCAAGGTTCAAGGTCCAGGTTCGGGCAGAGAGACAGCTGTAAAAAGTGTTGGTGCTATTGAGGGTATCCGTGTAAGTTTCTTTAAAGATATTACACCGCTGCCGCACAATGGCTGTCGTCCTCCTAAAAAGCGTCGTGTATAATTTAGACTAATTTAGAATCAAGTATATAAAGGTAATTAAATGGCAAGATATAGAGGTCCAAGAGAAAAATTAGAAAGAAGACTCGGGGTTGATTTAGGGCTGAAGGGCGAAAGAAGATTAGCAGGTAAAAGTGCATTGGAAAAGCGTCCGTATGCACCGGGTCAGCATGGTCAGCGCCGTGCAAAAATCAGCGAATACGGTATGCAGCTTCGCGAAAAGCAAAAAGCTAAATTTATGTATGGTGTCAGCGAAAAGCAGTTTAGAACGCTATTTAAAGAAGCAGCAAGAAAAGAGGGCAACACCGGGGAGTTGCTGATTCAATTGCTAGAGCAGAGACTTGACAATGTAGTTTACAGAATGGGGTTTGCAACCACAAGAGCGTTTGCTAGACAGCTTGTAAACCACGGACACGTTTTAGTTGATGGCAAAAGAGTTGATATTCCGTCATACCGTGTTAAACCGGGACAAAAAATTGAAATTAGAGAAAAAAGCAAAAACAACCCTCAAATTGCCAGATCAATTGAATTGACAAACCAGACAGGCATTGTTGAGTGGGTTGATGTTGAGAAAGATAAACTGTTTGGTATCTTTACAAGAATCCCGGAAAGAGAAGAAGTTAAGATTCCAGTAGAAGAGCGCTTTATCGTTGAGCTTTACTCTAAATAATAATTAAGCAAAGGCTTGCAAATGAATAAAATCAAAGTTGCTCCACATGTTCCGGCAGAAGTGGACATTAAAGAGATTGCACCAAACAGAGTAGAGATTTCTGCCTGGCCGTTTGAGCCCGGTTTTGCAATAACTATGGCTCATCCGTTAAGACGCCTTCTTTTAGGCAGTTCTATCGGATATGCGCCAATCTCTTTAAAAATTGAGGGTGTTTTGCACGAGTTCGATTCTGTCCGCGGTATGAAAGAGGATATTGCGGTATTTATTATTACTCTTAAAAACATCAAATTTAAAATTAAAGAAGAACTTGACCGTGCAGTAGCAAATTACAGTTTTAGCGGTCCAAAAGAGGTTAAAGCAAGCGATTTGGCTAATGATGAAATTGAAGTAATCGGCGATGAAGATACCGTAATTGCAACCCTAAATGAGGATGCAGAACTTAATTTTACTATTGAATTTGCCAAAGGTATCGGTTATGTGCCTAGCGAAGATTTAAGAGACAGCATTGACAGCGAAGCAATTGCTTTAGATGCTTATTTTACGCCGGTTAGAAAAGCAAATTACCGAATCGAAAATGTATTGGTAGAAGACAGCCCGAATTTTGAAAAAATTGTATTTGAAATCGAAACAGACGGCAGAATTACGCCAAGAGAAGCATTCGGCAACGCTTTGGAAGTAATGAATAAGCAGATGCAAGTATTTGGTCAAGTATTCGATATAGATTTAGAAGCGACAAAAACAAAAGGGAAAAGCGAGAGTGCGCTTAAGACTCTTCTTATTCCTATTGATATGCTTGGATTTAGCGCAAGAAGCTCTAACTCTTTAGAGAGAGTCGGCATTAAATATATCGGCGAGCTTGTGCTAATGAGTGAAAATGAAATTAAATCTATTAAAAACTTAGGTAAAAAATCTTTAGACGAAATTATGACAACATTAGAAAATCACGGTTTCGGAAGAGATTACGAATTAGACGGCAAGTTAAGAGCCGATTTAATAGAAAAAATTAAACAATTAAAATCGTAAAGGATTACCATGAGACATAGACATGGATATCGCAAACTTAACAGAAAGTCGCAGCACAGAGCAGCGCTTCTTAAGAATTTAGCGATTGCCTTAACTAAAGAGGGCAGAATAGAGACAACTTTAGCAAAAGCTAAAGAGCTTAGAAAATATTACGAAAAACTAATTACAAAAGCTTCTAAAGGCGATTTCAATGCGCATAGAGCTGTATTTGCTCAACTTCAATGCAAAGAGAGCACAAAAAAATTGGTTGAAGAGATTGCACCTGAGTATCAAGACAGAAGCGGCGGATATACCAGAATTATCAAAACAAGACAACGCCGCGGAGATGCTGCAGAGATGGCAATTATCGAAAGAGTATAACGGTATATTAGGGCTTTTTGCCCTTTTAAGTTAAACTTTTTATATATAAGACCGCTGCACAATAGCTAATACCATACTTTAGAACTAACTATTGTGCAATGGTTTTATGCTCCGCTTTTTAAAAGGAGGACAGTATGACAAGAAATAAAATTTTAATTCTATTAACTGTTTTTCTCTCTTTTGCCGGATGTGAAGTGGCAAATAAATCTGTAAATATCAAAAATAAAGAGAATAATAACACTTTAAATATTGTTACAAAAAATGAAAATAAGAAAATCACTCCTGTAATTTCTAAAATTAAAAAACCGCTAACGAAAAAACCTGTAATGAAAAAAAGCTCAAACTCTCCAGAAATTTCTAAAGTTAAAAGACCTTTAGAGGTTGAAAGAGTCTGCTTTGATAAATCGGGTGCAGCGCACAATTGTAATTATAAAATTCCTAAACCGTATTAACTGCTTAGCTTAAAATATATTTTTCAACCACCCACTTGGCAAATGGGAAAGAGCTGGTAAATGCAGGACTGACTGCATTTAAAATATGCACACTTTTGCTATCGCCTTCTACTACAAAATCTTGGAGCAATTCATTACTCTTTGTATTAAGCAGCTGAGCGCGGATGCCGGGTTTGCTCCATTTATTAAAGCCGCTTTTGTCTAAATTTTTTACCATAGATTGGGCTAAAGAGATAAAATAAGATTTATTATATTTTTTCATCTCTTCAAAAGCCAAATTTCTAAAACCAAAACTGTTAAGCGCAAAAAGTTTTGCTTCGGTTGCTAAAATATCAGCCATTTCAAAAAGGTTAAAATTTTCTAAACCTTTGTAATTTTCGCGCCAAAATGCAGGTATTGCGGTTGGTCCTATTTTAATTGTTCCATCAACCGTAATAGTAAAATGCACGCCCAAAAACGGATTTTTTAAATTGGGCACGGGGTAAATATTGGTGTCTATAAATTTATCGGCTTTTGTGTATTGCAAATAAATCCCTTTAAACGGCACTATTTTATAATTTTTGCTAAAGCCGAACTCTTTTGCGATTTTATCTGCATAAAGTCCCGCGCAATTTATAATTTTTTTAGCTGCAGTTTTAAATTCGCTGCGGTAAGGGGTGTTGAATTTTATCTCTACACCGCTTTTTATCAATTCGTTTTTTAAGTGCTTTAAAATCTCTTTTGGATTGACAGTAGAGGTTGACGGCGATAAAAGAGCTTGCTTGTAAGTTTTGACATTTGTAAAAAGACTGTCAAGTTCTTCTTGGCTGATTAACTCCACATTAACGCCGTTTTGAATGCCTCGCTTGTAAAGCTCTAGTAAAGTTGTCAACTCTTCTTTATTTTGCGCAACAACAACTTTTTGGCATCGGTTGATTTGCAAATTGTTCTCTAAACAGTATTTTGTAAGCTGCTCGTTGCCCTCTTTTGTAAATTTGGCCTTTAGCGAAGAGGCTGTGTAATAAAACCCCGCATGCAAAACCCCGCTGTTTCTTCCGCTAGAGTGAAAACCCACATCGGCTTCTTTTTCGATTATTAAAATTTTAGCATTAGGCTCTTTGGCTTTTAACTCTTTTGCAACAGCCAAACCGACAACTCCTGCGCCTATTATTAAATAATCTCTCACGATACACCTTTTTTGTAAATAGTATATTAAAAATTATGTTAAAATAGTAATAATATTTTGAAGATAATGAGGTTTATTTTGAAAAAAGTCTGGCTTATAATTTTTTTAATTTTGTCTATATATTTTGGATACAGTGTTAAGCAAAATTATAAAAAAGTGCCAGAAAATGTTGATATTGACAAAGAATTAAAAAAGACAGCAACTGCACAATACTTAAATTCTCATATTAAAACCGCTTTAGAAAAAGATAATATTGATGATGCAAAAATGTATCTAAATTTGGCAGATTTTTTAAATGTTAAAATAGAGCCGCACTTGCGAGAGAAGCTTAAAAAGGCGGACAGCGGCTTAAATAAAATTTACCGCAATGCAAAAGATTTTACCCGCGGTTTTTTTACCGGCAACAGCACAAACAGATATGGTATCTCGGGGAGTGTATTGGCTGATTTTACACTTTATGGGGATTTAAGAGACGGATATAAAGAGGGCAGAAAGTATTTTAACGGGGAGAGTTATGATAAGTTTTTATTGGGAATTTCGCTTGTCGGCATTGCCCTTACTGCATCTGAGTTTGTAACTTTAGGCGCATCAACTCCGGTAAAAACCGGTGAATCTATTGTTAAAACAGCTTACAAAAGCGGAAAAATCAGTGCAAAATTTTCTAAAGTGTTAGAAAAAAAATTAGCAAAAAGCGTTGATTTTAAATTGTTAAAAAAAGCGGATTTTTCATCGATTGGCAAGATGGAAAAGAGTGCAAAAGAGATTGCAAAAAGTGTAAATCCAAAACCTCTTAAAACACTTTTTAAAGATTTTAAAACTTTGCAAAAAAACACATCTTTAGAAGACAGCATCCATTTAATAAAATATGCTGATAGCGAAAAAGATTTAGAAAAAATTGTTAAATTAAGCTCGAAATATAAAAAAAATACAAGAGGAATTTTTAAAGTTTTGGGTAAAAAGATAATAAGAGGCGGTAAATTGGTTGTAAAATATAGTGCAAAATTGATTTACAACATAGTAGGTTTTTTGATTTCTGCAATTGGCTTTTTGGTTTCTTTAATTGCAAGTTTAAAATTTATAATAAAAATTAAAAATAAACTAAAACAGTTACATTAAACGGAACTAAACAATAAATAACATTTTTTAATTTTTGTTATAATAAGCTCTATCAAAACGCATTTTAGATATGATTACATTCAATATAATTAATCGGAGCGGCAAATGTTAATAAATGAAATTGTTATTGATGAGAATAATATGGGGTTTATCCCATCCTTAGGCATATCTTACCAGTTAAACGAAACTGCAAAAGAGATAATCAACTTAATTAAAGAGGGCAAAAGCAAAAATGAGATTGTGCAGACAATTGCGCAAGAGAGTTCAACTGACTGGAGAGAGGTTCACATTGATGTGGAAGATTTTTTCCAAAAACTTAAAATTTACGGACTTATATAATGAAAATAGCAATCAGCGGATTAAATAATACCGACAATCCGGCACCGGGTATCGGGGTTGCAAAGAGCCTTAAAGATGAGCATACGCTTATCGGGCTTAGTTACGACCCGAACGAACCGGGGGTGTATCAGGGGCTTTTTGAAAAAATTTATCTGATGCCTTACCCGACTTTGGGTTTTGAGGAGTTGAAAAACCGAATTGTGTATATTAAAGAGCAATCGGGTATCGATTTTATAATCCCGAATTTAGATGCGGAGTTGCCGCTTTATATTAAATATCAAGATGAAATCAGAGATTTGGGCGTAAATACTTACCTGCCAAGCCTAGAGTGTTTTGAGATGCGCGATAAGAGCAAATTGCCAAAACTTAGCAAAGAGCTGGGCATTTACCACCCAAAAACAATAGAAATCACTTCGCTTGACGATTTAATTAGCGCAACTAAAGAGTTTGGCTTTCCTATGATGGTTAAGGGCAATTACTACAAGGCTTACAAAGCTTATACGCTTGACGAAGCGATTGAGTATTACTACAAAATCTCTAACGAATGGGGCTTTCCGCTGCTTGCACAAGAGGTTGTAAGCGGTGAAGAGATTAATTACATAGGTATCGGCGACGGCAAACAGCTGCTTGGGGGCATTGGCATTAAAAAGCTTACAACTACCGAACTTGGCAAGGTTTGGAGTGCTGTTAGCATCGAAAACCCTATGCTTTTAGAAGTTGCCAAAAAATTTGTAGAAAGCACCGGATGGCAGGGACCTTTTGAGATAGAAACAATGAGTTACGCCAATCATATAAACTTAATCGAAATCAATCCGCGCTTCCCTGCCTGGCTATATTTTAGCACACAGCTTGGAATTAATTTGCCAAAAATTATGATAGATTTAGCGCTTGGCAAAGAGTTAAAGCCAAATTTAGACTACCCGAAAGAGAAAATGTATATGCGTTATATCGAAGAGGCTATGGTTGATTTTTCAGACTTTACAAAACTATTAGCAAAAAAAGAACTTTAGGAGAATAATAAGATGAAATACCAAAAACCGACAATAAACAGAGTAGATTTTGCACTCGCAAGCAAATACGGAAGCCCGCTTAAGAGCCAAAAAATTAAAAGCAGTATCGACGGCGTAAGTGTTAATGAACTTACAAAAGAGTTTGGCAGTCCGCTTTTTGTATTTTCGCAAAAAGATATAGAAAATAAATACAATGAACTTTACGAAGCATTTAGCAGCAGATACCCCGAAGTTCAATTTTGGTGGAGTTATAAAACCAATTATTTAGATGCAATTTGCCAAGTTTTTCATAATTTGGGGTCTAAAGCCGAAGTTGTAAGCGAATTTGAATACGAAAAAGCGCGCCGTTTAGGGATTGAGGGCAAAGATATTATCTTTAACGGACCGTATAAACCAAAAGAGGCGCTCAAAAAGGCGGCTTTAGAGGGGGCAAAAATTCATATTGACCACCTTTATGAAATTAACGACTTAGAAGATATAGCCGATGAAATAGGCAAAGAAATCCCTGTTGCAATCCGCTGCAATATGGATACGGGAATTTACCCGCAGTGGAGCAGATTTGGATTTAATATCGACAATGGCGAAGCTTACAATGCAATAAAAAGAATTTATGAGGGTAAAAAACTTATTTTAACCGGTTTGCATTCGCATATCGGAACATTTATGCTAAACTCTAACGCTTATGCGCAAGAGGTTAAAAAGCTTATTTTACTTAAAAACCAAGTGCAAGAGGAGTTTGGTTACAATATCGAATATATCGATATAGGCGGCGGTTTTGCAAGCAAGAACAGACTTAAAGGGGTTTACCAGGCGCCCGAAGTTATCGTGCCAAGCGCAGATGAGTATGCCGAAGCGATAACAAATGCTATTTTTGAATTTAATAAAGGCAATTTGCCAAAACTTTACCTAGAGACAGGGCGCGCGCTGATTGACGAGGCGGGGTATCTGCTTAGCAGCGTGTTTGCATCAAAAAGAATGCCAGACGGTAAAAAAAGTTACATTATCGATGCGGGTGTAAACCTGCTTTACACTAGCTTTTGGTATAACTTTGAAATTTTGTTGGATAAGCGTTACGAAGGAATCAATGAGCCGTCTCAAATTAACGGTCCTTTATGTATGAATATCGATATAATCGCCGAAAATATTATGCTACCGCCGCTAGATAGACAAAGCGTGCTTACAATTTGGCCAGCAGGCGCATACAGCGTTACGCAAGCGATGCAGTTTATCCGCTACAAGCCAAGAATTGTGCTGATAGATAAAAACTCTAAAGCGCACCTAATTAAAGATGCCGATGATTTAGAGTATATTGTTGAAAAAGAGGTGGTTCCTCAAGAGTTAAAGTCGTAATTTGAGGGTATTTTGTGCAGAAAATTAACTTTATTTTAAAGGCATACTACTCAATTCTGTTTTTTAGAGACTGCAAAGCGGGAATACTGCTTATTGCTCTCTCTTTTATTTTGCCAAGTGTCGGTTTTTTGGGGGCAGTTGCAATTTTGACAACTGTCGCTTTTGCCGAACTTATCGGAATTAGAGATGCCTATTTAAAGCACGGGTTTTACCTTTATAATTCACTTCTTGTCGGTATGGGGGTTGGGTATTACTTCCAAATTACCGCCGCAACAATTTTTTTAACCGCGATTTTAGCAGTATTGACTTTTCTGCTCAGCTTTACTTTAAACAGAGTGTTTTTAAAATACTATGTTCCCATTTTGTCGCTTCCTTTTGCATTTGTGGGGATGATATTTTACTTAGCAAGTTTGAAATACACAAATTTGCTAAGCAACATACTCTACCGCAAACCGCTTTTTGATATATCTTTACCGTTTGAGCCGTTTTTTAAATCGCTTGGCGAAATTTTCTTTCTGCCTTACAATATTGCGGGGCTATTTATTGCAATTTTGCTCTTTTTATACTCTAGGATTCTCTTTTTAATGGCAATTCTTGGCTTTATAGTCGGGGTTTGGGTGCACACTGTTTTTGTGCCTTTTAACGAAGCTTACTATTCGCCATATAACTTTAATTTTATTTTAATAGCAATGTCGCTTGGCGGGTTTTTCTTAATTGCCAATATAAGAAATTACGCAATTGCTCTTATTTCGGTTGTTTTATCGGCAGTTTTAATTGATTCTATGGAAGTGTTTTTAAACACATACTCTCTGCCTGTTTACACAATGCCATTTAATATTATTACAATTTTAATTCTCTTTTTAACTGTGGCAATCGGGTATAAATATTACAATTATTACCCAAAAGGCACACCCGAGCAGTCTCTTAGCGCATTTTTGGCGCGAAATTACCGCTTCGGGGGCGAAAGTATAAAAATAAATTTGCCATTTACCGGAACTTGGAGCGTATATCAAGCGTTTGAGGGCGAATGGACGCACAAAGGGGCTTGGAAATTTGCTTACGATTTTGTGGTTAAAAAAGATGGAAAAAGTTACAAAAACGAGGGGCACTTTTTAGAAGATTACTACGCATTTGGCAAAGATATCGTTGCACCCGTAAACGGTTATGTAACCGCACTTAGAGCCGATTTGCCGGATAATTTTATAGGCAATGTTGATAGAGCCAACAATTGGGGCAATTATATAATAATTCAAAGCGATTACGGCTATTTTGTAGAAATCAGCCACTTGATGCAAGAGTCAATTACTGTTAATGTGGGAGATTATGTGCAAGTTGGGCAGATAATTGGCAAGTGCGGCAACAGCGGCTATTCGCCCCAGCCGCATATTCACATTCAAGTGCAAAAATATGCACCGCTTGGCAGTGAAACTATACCGTTTACTTTTGTAGATTATATCCAAGGAAAGAGACTGTTTTATTATAAATTGCCAAAAGTAAACGAAGAGATAAAAGCATCTGCAATTGATAAAAGCATAAAATTGCATTTAACATTTATACTTGATGATAAATTCAAATATGTCGATCAAAACGGCAAAAGTTACGAAATTACAGTTAAAATGAATGATATTGGAGAATTTTATTTTAGTGACGGCAAAAACCGATTATATTTCTATTTAGATAGTAAACTTTTTTACTTTTACAATTATGAAGGCGGCGAGAGTTATTTAAAAGAGTTATTTAAAATAGCCCCTAAAATTCCGCTTATTGGAGTTGAAGTTGAGTATGAAGACGTGCTTCCAATCGAGCTTAGATACGGCAAATTCAAAACTGCCGTTATGGAGTTTTTAACAACATTTAATTATAAACTTTACAACAAAAAAAGCACTTATCGCAAAAGCCGGTTGGAATTAAAATCAAAATACGGCACAGCCGGCTTCAGCTTTTATGAGAAAGGGTTTAGTTATATTAAGGGAAAAGGGTTTGAATTGAGGATTGAGAGTTGAGGATGCAGGTGCGGCCGTACCGCACAATTGAATAACGAATAAAGAGTGAAAACGGGGAATATATGAAAAAAACAATATTAACACTGGCTTTAAGTTCCATTTTGGCATTTGCCTGGGATGTGAATGCAACATATTTAAAATCTTATAATTACGAAAAAGCGTGCGCATGCGATGATGCTATTAAAGTATTAATTCCGCTTTATAAAAAGTATCCAAACGATTATACATTAAATCTGCGTTTGGGGTGGCTTTTCTTTTTGAGCAAAAAGTATAATAATGCAATTTCCCATTACCAAAAAGCTTTAATTGCAGCCCCTTACTCTATGGAAGCCAATATCGGATTAATCAGAAGCTACCTTGCAAGCGAAGATTACAGCAGTGCTATTAGAATCGGCAATGTGATACTAAAAACCGACTATTACAACTTTTATGGCAACTACTACCTCACTTTGGCACTAAAAGCAAAAGGAAATTACAGCGAAGCCAAAAAAATAATAAACAAAATGCTGACTTTATACCCTACAAGCGTAATATACTTAGAACAATTGGCAGAAATTACAGCTAAAAAAAGCCCCAAAGAGGCTGAAAAAATTTATAAAAACATCCTAATTTTAGACCCGAATAATGTTAAAGCTAAAGAGTTTATGCAGAAGAAATAGATTTCTGTATAACTTTTTAAATTTAAAAAGCACAAATTAAGCCCAAACCTGTGTAAAATCCACACACCAGCATAAAAAACCCTAAATTTCTAAAACCCTTCCCATTTTCCCGTAAAAAATATAACAGTGCCAACTCCTAACCTCCCGTAATTTCAAAACTCCTCCTAAAAAAAACAGATAGATTTAATTTGACATAAAGAGTTTCTTTAAGCTAAACTTCTTAAAAACTCTTAAAGGAATAAAATGGCACTAATTAATAAAAACGGGGGGGGGTAACATCGCAAGAGTTGCTCTGATATTAACACTTTCACTAATCTTTAACGCCTGCTCTTCAAGTTCTAAAACCGATAAGTTAGCTAAAAATTACTATGTAACACCAATTCAGACCGGGTC
>JALWKP010000137.1 GCA_027081355.1 Campylobacteraceae bacterium | reverse complement strand
GGCAACTCTTTTGGCGGAACAATTTTGCAAATTGCAGCATAAGAGGGCTCTTTTGCAATTTTTGGCTCAAAGCCGCCCTGCTCTATTTTGCTGCTTTTACAAAACTCTATTGCTTGGCTGATTATAAGCTCTTTTGTGTTAATATCGCTGCTAAATAGCGCTTTTTCTATTTTTTTATAAAAGTCCATAAGGAGAATTATATCTTATGCAGTTAAAAGTTAAGCCTATGGGGGCGTATCAGACAAATTGCTATATTTTAAGCAACAACGATGAAGATTTCATAATAGACCCCGGGGTCGATGCGGCATCTTGGGTTTTAAAAAATGTTAAAAACCCTGTTGCGATTTTAAACACCCACGGGCACTTCGACCATATCTGGAGCAATGCCGAAATTGCAAAAGAGTTAAATATTCCGATTTACTGCCCAAAAGATGACGCATTTATGTTAGAAAAAGACCCTTTTGGTTACGGCACGCCAAAATCTAAAGCTTCTATTTTGGTTAAACCAGACCAGAAAATCAAAATAGGCAAAAGCGATTTTACCTTTTGGCACTTCCCGGGGCATACACCCGGATGCAGCGTTATAGAGTTTGAAAACCTCTGGTTTAGCGGCGACTTTCTATTCGAAGGCTCAATAGGCAGATGGGATTTCCCATACTCCAGCGCAGAAGATATGGCAAAAAGCTTACAAAAGGTTAAAAATTATAAACAAGATAAAAAACTACTTCCCGGTCACGGCGCCAGCAGCACATTAAAAAAAGAATTGAAACATATAGATTACTGGATAAATGTGGTCATAAATTCGTAACTTTTTCATTTTACTAAAAAATATGAGCAATAAATATATTTTTTAGTATTAAATAAGCTTTTTTGTGATACAATTGATAAAATTCCTATACCCGAAGAAGGATATATCATGAAAAAGCTACTCTTAGCAACTGTTGCCACCCTTTCAATCGCAACAGCTGCAGACCATAATCTGTATCCGAACTCTTACTATATGTTTATGTCATATAATACTTTTTCTGCAGATTCCGACCTTGTAGGAGGTTCATACTCTTATGACATCAGATTCAACCAAAACAATATTCAATTTGAAAATTTCTCCATTGATACATTGCAATATGTAATGGAATACACTCCAAGTGCGAAATACAGCAGCGGTGAAGAAACAAGCTTTTTTAAAGGCGGGGCAAATCTTTTATGGTATTTAGATAATCCAAGCCCATTTACTCTCTATCTTTTGGGTGGAGTGGGATTAAAATACACGAATAATCCAAAAGGAGTGCAAACATCAATGGCTCCATATACAAATGTTGCAGCAGGTTTAGAATATAATATAAGAAACGACATTGCAATAGTCGGTGAAAAAAAATTTACTTACGAAAGCACATCTAAAAAAGAATATACTACAAGTTTAGGATTTAGATACAGCTTTTAATTAATTGATAATTAAGGTTATCTATTAAACAAAAGCATTGCGGAGCAATGCATACCAAAACTATTCACTATTCACTCTATTGTGCAGCACGGCCGCACCTACATACGGATTACAAAATACGGAAAGCGAAACTTTCCTAAATCCGAAATCCAACCTCTTTAATCCTAATCTACTCCAACTCTTTCTCTCTATTTTTCAAATAATTAACAATCCCTTGCACAATTCCTTTTGCAAGCAGCTCCTGGTAAGATGGAGAAAAGAGCCTTTTTCGCTCTCTTGGATTAGACAAATATCCAACCTCTATTAAAATTGCCGGCATTTCTGCACCCACCAATACATAAAAAGGAGCCCCCCTTACCCCGTTATCCCTGACACCTTTATATTTAGCCCTTAAATTGCCGAGCATTCCTTTTTGAACATCTATTGCCAAACGGTTAGAAAGCTCGATTTTAGGACCTGTAAAAATAGCATTTAAAAGCACTTTTTTTGTAGAACTGTCTTTACCTTTTAAAATTTCCCGGTTTTCTATTGCTGCAAGTCTTTTTGCTCTTGCATTTCTTGTTGTTTGTAAAAAGTAAGTCTCTATTCCATAAGCTTTATAGATTTCTTTCTTATTTGGAATAGAATTTGCATGTATAGAAACAAAAACATCTGCATTTTCTCTGTTTGCCATTCTGGTTCTACGACTTAATTTAATAAATTTATCTCCATACCTTGTTAATTTAACACTAAATCCAAGAGCAAGCAGTTTTTTCCTTACTCTTTTAGCAATTTGCAATACTAAAACTTTTTCTTTATACCCATGCCACATAGTTCCTGGGTCGTGTCCGCCATGCCCCGGGTCAATCATAATTGTATATTTATTTTTTAAATTAGCAGAATAAGGAGTATTTATCAGTTTGACCCCTTTTACACTTTGAGAATTATTATCCTTATAATTAAAAGATTCAGCAGACAATACCGGTTTTTGCTTGATTTTTACTTTTTTTGTTTTTTTCTTTGTTATTTTTACAGAAGTATAAGTTTTGAGTATAGAATCCGGCAAAACAATGTTAAATACAGGTTTATCCTTCTGAAAAAATTTAATAGCATAAGGCTTTAAACTGTCTATCACCACCCTGACAACACTATTTCTGTTTTGAGCAATACGGACAGATTTTACGGTTCCTATTAAATCAATTCTATGTTTTACTTTTTTATCTAAAAGCACATTTTTAAAATCAAAAAAATATCTTGTTAAATTC
>JALWKP010000136.1 GCA_027081355.1 Campylobacteraceae bacterium | reverse complement strand
GGGGCGGTTGTAATAGACAACACAAGCCATTTTAGAATGGAGCCCGATGTTCCGCTTGTGGTGCCTGAAGTTAATCCGCAAGATATTGCAGCGTGGAGAGAAACGGGAATTATTGCAAACCCTAACTGCTCTACAATTCAAATGGTATTGGCACTTAAACCTTTGTTTGATTTATATGGCGGTATTAAAAGGGTAGATGTTTCTACTTACCAGGCAACAAGCGGCGCAGGTAAAAGCGGAATGGAAGAGCTGGTCCGCCAAATGCAAGATTTTTTTGCATTTAAGCTTGACGAGAGCGAACACAAGGCGTTTATGCACCAAATTGCGCTAAATGTTATTCCGCAAATTGATAAACCTATGCCAAATGGCTATACTAAAGAAGAGATGAAAATGACAAACGAAACCGCTAAAATTATGGGGGCTAATATTCCTGTAAGCGCAACATGCGTGAGAGTTCCGGTTTTAAGAAGCCACAGCGAAGCGGTTACGGTAACATTTAATGACGATGTGGTTGTGGATGTGGATAAAGTGCGAATGGCGCTAAATAATTTTGAAGATGTCGAGGTTATGGATAATTTAGAAGAGGGTATTTATCCTATGCCGATTGTTGCAACCGATACGGATATTACATTTGTCGGGCGTATTAGAAAAGATATTTTCCAAGACAACATTTTGCATATGTGGGTAGTTGCAGACCAAGTTCGCGTGGGCGCGGCTACAAATGCAGTTAGAATTGCTCAAAAATGGATTGAATTGGAGGATATATAGTGGGCTTTATGGAAAAGTTTTTTGAAAATACTTTGTGGAGCGGCAGGCTTTTTGTCCTTTTAGCGGTAGTATTTGGTATGGTTGGTGCAATTGCCCTTTTTATTATAGCCAGTTTTGATTTATGGGATATGTCAAAGATGGTTTTTAATACCTATATAAACCATTTACATCCTGAAAATTTTCATGAAGAGGTAGTGGGGTTTATTATAGGAGCTGTGGATTTATATCTTATTGCTGTTGTAATGCTGATTTTTAGTTTTGGACTTTACGAACTTTTTATTTCCGAATTAGATCCTGCAAAAACTTCTAAAGGGAGTAGAATTTTAGAAGTGCATTCTCTTGATGAACTCAAAGATAAATTGGCAAAAGTTATTATTATGGTTTTAATAGTAAACTTTTTTAAGAAAGTGCTTCATACTGAATTTAATGGTGCTTTAGAGATGCTCTATTTTGCTGTTAGTATTTTTATGCTTGCATTTGCTCTTTATTTTTTACACAAAGGGCATAAATAGATAATAAGGAATATAAATGAGTAAAATTTTTGTAGATGCCTGTTTTGGTAAAGAGACACCATATACACCGGTTTGGATGATGCGCCAAGCTGGCAGATATTTACCTGAATATATGGAGGTAAGAGAGAAAGCGGGAGATTTTTTATCTCTTTGCCACACGCCCGAAATGGCAGCAGAGGTAACACTGCAGCCTGTTGATATTGTGGGAGTAGATGCTGCAATTTTGTTTAGCGATATTTTGGTAATTCCTAACGAAATGGGAATGGATTTGCGTTTTGAAAAGGGCGAGGGTCCTATTTTTGACAAACCGATTAAAAGCATTGAAGATGTAGAAGCGCTTTTAGGCGGCGAAGAGGCGGCAGGTAAACTTACTTATGTTTACGATACAATCAAAATTGTGCGCGAAAAACTGGCTAACGACAAAGCGCTGATTGGCTTTACAGGCGCGCCATGGACACTTGCAACTTATATGATAGAGGGGCGCGGCACAAAAACTTACAATCTTGTTAAAAAGCTAATTTACACCCAGCCGGAGCTTATGCACGCGCTTTTAGCAAAAGTTACAGAAGTTGTTAAATATTATTTGGAGAAACAGATTCAAGCCGGCGTTGATGTTGTGCAAATTTTCGACAGCTGGGCAACAGCGCTTGAAAAAGATAAATATTTCGAATTCAGCTGGAATTATATGAAAGAGATAGCTAGCTACATTAAAGCTAAATATCCGCATATCCCAATTATTATGTTCCCAAAAGGAATACCTGGCTTTTTAGACGAAATAGACGGCGATTTTGATGTATTTGGCGTTGACTGGTCAACCCCGATAGAGCTTGCAAAAGAGAAACTTGGCAGCAGATATGTCTTGCAAGGAAATATGGAACCGTGCCGCTTATACTCCAAAGAGGCAACAAAAGAAGCGGTAGAGCATATAGCCTCTGTAATGGGCGGCAAACGTCATATTTTCAATTTAGGTCACGGTATCTTGCCTGATGTTCCGGTAGAAAATGCGAAATATTTTATAAAGCTGTGTAAAAATGTGGGAAAAGATTTTTAGTGATTAGTGAAAAGTGAATAGTTTTGGAAACATTGCTTTGCAATGATTTTTTTATTATCATTCCCGCGAAAGCGGGTTTAGTTAACTTTTTATTGGTATATTGGTTACTGGAAAAGCTTAATAAACATATTCTTTTTTAAATAGACTTGTTGCGATATAAGGATACACCATAAATAGGCTTTACATATTTGCCCATCTACTGCGTTAAGACTCCTTGAATTAGCTCCAAGCTTTGGCTAGGCTTTCGAGTAATTTTATTTCAAAATAGAAAACCTTGCCCTAAGGGCAAGGTCATGAATCAAAGGTTCCACCGTTTAACTTTTAGTATTATATCTGCTCAGGGTGGTTGTAACTAATTAAGGAGTTGCAATTGAGTAGA
>JALWKP010000135.1 GCA_027081355.1 Campylobacteraceae bacterium | reverse complement strand
TTCCAAAGTATGGTGCTAGAAAGTATCAGAAATTAAATAAAATTACTCGAAAGCCTAGCCAAAGCTAAGCCCAGAGGAATTTTTTTGATTTATGATATTTTATAGTGCCTTAATTTGGGCTTACTATTGTGCAGTGGTCTCGTAATTGGGGTTAGGTGCAGAAAATATAATTTTTCTAGCTTTTTTACAGGCTTTTCCTGGATGGGAATAAGGGTAAATATGCGGCAAAGCCGCATTTTTACAGTTTTATGCCTCTTTATTTCTGACTAAACTTATAGAAAGCAGGGTAAGCATTGCCAAAAGAGCTCCATAAACATTTAGAGCAGGGGCTTTTAATTTTCTGTGATTTTCTGGATGCACTTTGTAATCATCGCATTCGCAATAGATACCTGCATCATAAGTGTAATTATCTTTTTGGGGGTTTGTAACAGTAATTATCCCATTGCTGTTTGCATCGCTGTCTAAATCATCAGGACCGGCATTTGCTGTTATAATATGATAGTTATTTGGTATATCTATTTTAATTTTATAGTCAGAACCAGCTTTTACATGAGTTAAAACATAATGACCTGTTTTGTCTGTTACTGCTTTTATTGGATTGCCATCTAAACCGATTGCCTGGCTTCCATCTGCATTTAACAGTCTGACAGTCACTCCAATTGCGCCTGGCTCTCCTTTGTCTTGGATTCCATTTAAATTTTTATCCAGCCACACAAAATCACCCAATTTAATTTCTCCAATAAATGCCATTTCTACAGTATAAGGGTCACTCTCATCGCCGGCATTATCTATAATTGTATATGTAAATTTAATTATTTTATTACCATCTGCTGGATCAACTGTTAATTTACTTGTATCAAAATCTTTAATTACCTGCCCCTCTTTAACCGGTTCTCCGTCATAATAAAGAATCCCGCTGCTTGAATCGGGCAATGTTTTAATTGTTACAGTAGTTGTGTTGTCTTCTCTGTCGCTTATATTTAAATTTATTGGATACTGAGTATCTCCAGGTTTGTTAATAATAGCGTCACTGCCTTTTAGAGTTATATTTTCTCCTTTTGGTTTTTCATTTATGCCAAAATCATTATTTGCTGTATCATCACTGCCGATTGCAATATTTAAGATACCGTCTGCTTTGCCATCGTTGCCGTTTCCGTCATTTGCTGCTTTTTCACCAGTATAGTTCCAATCTGCTGGAAGTTTTGGCGCAGTTGCATTTAATTCTGTGCTAAGAATTATGCTGTAATTGTTATCTGGAGTTAAGTTGTCTAAATTTGTAAAACTATACTCTCCGTTATTATCAACAGCTTTTGATGCTACAACAGAGTTATTTGTATCTAAAAGCGTTACATAAAGCTGTGAGCCGCTGGCATTATTAATTGCTGTGCCGTTTACATTTCCATCTCCGTTGCCGTCATCATATACATGACCAGATAAAACCAAATCTGCAAATTTATAAATACCTGCGTCATAACTCATATTATCATCGCTTAATTTAATTTTGTCTGTCTTTCCGCTATTGATATCCGCATCGCTGTCTTTAGTATCATCGCCGGCATCTTTTTGAGTAAATTTATACCCCGCAGGCAAATTTTTAAATTCGAGATAATAATTGCCCTCTTTCAAATTGCAAAACTTATATTTGCCATCATCATTGGTTGTAACTGTATTAATTTTAGTGCCATTTTCATCTAGTAAATTTACTGTTATGCCTTTTACACCTGTTTCATTTGAATCTTGGATTCCGTTTTTATTAGAATCATTCCATACAAAATCGCCTAAGCAGTGCCCTGCGCTTGTAAAACCAAAATCATAAGTGTGATTATTTGAGCCTGCATTTTCAATTTTAAAATTTATGCTTGAGTAACCAGGTGTTGTATTTTCATTATCGCCATCGCTGTCTCTTTGGTCTTCGCTATTGTTATTTGCATCTTTAATAGTCGGATGTTTGCCATTAAGTGCAGAATTGTTTAAATCTATGCAAATAGTATAATCTGTATCTTTTTCTATTAATGAATTATTTAACATATTCTCTTTATTTTGACCTCCAAAATAGTAATAACCGTCGCTGTTTGTAGTTGCCTCACCGACTTTTTTACCTGTTTTGCAAGCCCCTTTATACAATTCTACTTTAACTTTTCCGATACCGCTTTCGTTAGCATCTTGAATACCGTTTCCATTTGTATCGTCCCATACATAGTTGCCAATTTCGCTTAATGAGTTGTCGCAAAGCAATTCAACATCTCCAAATCCGCCTGATTTCCCAAAATATGTATGTTTTTCATCATCTGGCGAATTATCTACAAATACTTTAGAAGCAACTTTGTCGCCAAAGTCATAATTGTCATATTTTTTATTTGCCAATTTTAAAATACCTTCTGGCTGAGTATTATCATTTGGATTATTAACACTTACAATAACTGTTGAAGCCCCTGGCAGCATTGCTAAACTTCCAAGACTGATTTCCGGCGTTGCTTCGTCGTCTGTGCCGTGTTTGCTGTTATCAGAGCCGAAAAAATCTCCCCAGTAAAACTCTTTATATTGTATATTATTCTGGTCTGTATATGTGTGGGTTTTGCAATCTCCTGTTCCTTCATCTTCATAACTGCCGTCGCTTTTTTTGCACATTCTTCTAATATCCCCGGCATTATAACCGCCAAGCCCGTTAAAAGATTTTCTATCCATATAACCCAGTATTAAATCGCCATTATTGTCAAATTCTATATCGCTTAATATTGGGAATCTTTTATTATTTCCTGAGCTGTTTTCTGTTACATTATCATCCCAATTTACAAAAGGTTCTGCTGTTGAATCATCATTAACATATCCAGGCTGTTTTGCATAACTTAAACTTTTGGTTTTTGCAAAAAGTGTAAAATTCGCCCCGTCATATTTTTGAATCGCAGCCCCCAAACTTACATTGCTGTTGCAAATTGACCCTACATATACATCTTTCCCTTTTATTTTTAAAGCCCAAGGAATCACATTATTTTTGGGACAATCAGAACCGTAAGGGTTGGGGATATCTATTTGAGTATATGTTTTAGCTTTAATATCGATTTTTACCAATTTTTTAGCACCAATATTTGTTGCATAAAGATATTTTTCATCTTCGCTTATATCCAAATCACCCAATCCTGCTTTTCCTGAGTATTGGTAAATTTTGGTATCTTTTGAATTGCTGCTGTCATCGTCGTCATCATCATCGCTGACAGTGCTGTTTGTTCTATCAGCCGTTTTTACCCCCGGTGTATAACCGACATCCGCATTTGGTATTGTAATAAATCTTTTTGTAGTATTGGTCTCTTCATCTACAACATAAATTGCACCGGCATCTCCGTATCCGTCACCGTCAGCATCTTTCATAAATACAAATCTTCTAATAGATGCAGCTAAATATAATTTTTTATCTGTCTTAGAGTATGCAAGTCCCCAGACAGCCCCGGTATCGGCTGCTTTAGAAAGTATTACCCTGTCTGAATTATCAGCATTTTCCCCATCTGAAGGCATCGAAGCTTTAAAAAGCGTTCCATATTCGCTGTTGTCTTGTTCATTTCCTTCATCGTCAATATTTCCAGGCATTGCAACCATTGCTATATCTGGATTTTTTTGGCAATAAGAGCTTGGTGAAGTTAAAGAGATATTATGAATAGAATTATTTGCAACTCTCTCTACAAGTGTATGCCCTCCTTGTGCATTTTGCCCGGCATAATATCCTGCACTTGATGCATTTGCTTCTATTCGGCAGTAATTTCCGTTTACAGTTAAACTGTATGCGCCTGTGCTGTCTGTTGTAGCATTGGCTTCCAAGCCGTTATCACAGTAAGCTTTTACTAAAACTCCGCCGACTCCGGCATCATTTCCATCTTTTTTCCCGTTTAAATTATAATCAATAAAAACATTTCCTGTTATGTCTGCATAAATTATACTGCTAAAAAATATAGCAGTATAACCAATTTTTTGCCACTTAAATTTCATTTTTTCACCTTTTGTAGAGAATATACATTATATGGAATAGTTATTGTAACAAAATATTAATGTTTTACTTAAATATATATCGATTTTATATATTTTTTACATTTCAATATAATTTACAATATGAGGATAAAAATAATTTTGCAGTATAATAAACCTGTTGTAAGAAGTTTAGTATTATAAAAAGTAATATTAATTTGTATTTTCAAAAAAGTATTTCAGCATAATTGCTGTGCTGTAAAAGCGGTTTGCTTTTACAGGGCATAGCTGCTTTATAAAATGATTTTAGTATGCGTTAATTTTAAAAAGTATTGCAAGCTTTTAAATTTCCGCTTTTATAACCTCTTGCGAACCACTCCATTCTCTGTTTAGAAGTTCCATGTGTAAAGCTGTCGGGAACTACATATCCTTGTGATTCTTTTTGCAAAGTATCATCGCCTATTTGTTTTGCAGCATTAAGCGCCTCTTCAATATCGCCTCTGTCTAAATGCCTTTGCATATAGTGCGCCCAAATACCCGCATAGCAATCAGCCTGCAATTCTACTCTGACTTGCAAAGCGTTTGCTCTTTTGCCGCTGCCGCCCCAGCTTTGCTTTAATCTTTGAACTTTATTTAAAGTGCCAAGCAGATTTTGCACATGGTGACCCACTTCGTGAGCTAAAACATAAGCTTGTGCAAAATCTCCCGGAGCATTAAACCGTTTTTTTAACTCATCGTAAAAAGCTAAATCTAAATAAATTTTTTGGTCAGCCGGGCAGTAAAAAGGTCCCATTTGAGCCGAAGCAAAACCGCATCCGCTTGTTGTGTGCCCTCTGTATAAAACCATAGTTGGTTCACGATATTTAATACCGTATTTTGGCAATATATGCTTCCAGACATCTTCGGTGCTAGCTAAAACTTTTTTTGCAAAAACCGCCTCTTTTTTATCATTGCTTTTAAGGCGGCTAGAGCCTGCATTGCCAAAAGAGAGCGGATTAAAACCGCTAAAGTAAGCAAAGGCTCCGATTGCAATTATTGCCCATCCGATTTTGCTGCGCAAAAGCATTCTAACAAGCGGCCAAATAAACATAATTGTTCCCAAAGAGGGCATACCGCGCATTCCTCCGACAAATCCTCCTTCCGATTCGCGCCTGTCTTCTACATACGAGCTTTCTCTTTCGTCATCTAAATTCATAAAATTCCTTTTATACAAGCCTTTTTACCGCTTTTGCCAAACGGTTGCAAAATTTATTATATCATAAATTTAATTTAAACATAAAACTGCAAAGATAAATAATATATTAAATAATATTTCATATTGATATATTTTTTAATATAAATATGAAATTTGTGTATCATTTTTTTAACGCTCCAACCGCTAAAGGATACAGTATGAAAAAAATTATTTTATGTTTTATAACTGTAATTGTATTTGAAGGCTGCAATAAAGACAGTAATTTAGTAAATGGTTTTTTACAGCACAATTACAGCAAAAAAGAGGTTTCTTATATTTTGCCCAAAAGTAAATTTTTAAGCAAAAAGGCAAATTACAGTTATAAAGTTTACAAAATTATTTATCAGACAAAAGATTTTGACGGCGAAGACATAAATGCAAGCGGCACTGTATCGATTCCAGATACCGGCAGTAAAAAAATGAATCTGGTAATAAATTGCCATCCGACATTTTTTTTAAAAGATAAAGCCCCAAGCGGTCCCAAGGCTTTGTCTGCTGCGCCTATATTTACTGGAAAAAGCGGATTTATAACGATAGAACCAGATTATATAGGTTTTGGAGCCTCTAAAAAACGAGACCATTTATATTTTGTAAAAGAGCAATCAAGCACTGCCGTAGCAGATTTTGCAAAAGCTTCGCTTGATTTTATTAAATTTCAGCAGATACAAATTAATAAAATCTATTTAACAGGTTACAGCGAAGGCGGATACATAGCTTTAGCATCTTTAAAAAAGTTAGAAGATATGGGCATAAAAGTTGATTTAACAACTCCTATGGCGGGCATATACTTTTTAGATGCCGTTGCTAAAGAGGTTCTAAAATATAAAAAACTGGAAAAACCTTCTGTAATTGCAGCTATTGCTCTTTCTTATTCAAAAGCTTATGATGTTGATTTGTCAGAGATTGTAAACAGTTATGAAATACCTAAACTTAAAAAACTCTTTAGCGGTATTTATCCAAAAAAATATATAGATGCAAATTTACCAAAAGAGATAACAGGCAAAAATGGGATTTTTAAAAAATCTTTTGTATCCAATTACGAAGATTCCTGGTTTCAAGAAGCATTGCAAGATAATAAAACAGTAGATTTTATTCCAAATTCTCCTATTAGATTTATACACTGCATAGGTGATAATGATATTCCTTATCAGTTATCTGATGCAACGGTAAATATTTTTAAAAATTATCTTTTTGCTTCGGATGTAAAATTAATACCGGTTGAGCCGTTTATTACGCAAAACAGTAAAACCCGTTTAAGATTAAACCATAAAAGCTGCGCAATTGCAGCATATAAAATATCAAATTTTCTTTTTGTATTAAACAGTAAAGAGCAGTAAAGTTTAATATAAAAGGTATCTTGACATTCGTATTGCAGAATATAGATTTCAAAAAACAAATTTCTCTAATCTCTAATCTCTAATCTCTAAAATAGCAGCTTTAAGCTTTGTGCCAAAAAATGGGTAATTTGTTCATATTGGAGATGTCTTGAATTCTAAGAATAGTTTTTTGTATGGAAATAGAAAGATTTTTTGGGCTTATCTTTATTCTGAGATTATGACAATTTGTTAGATTTTTTTAATATGTCAAAAAAATAGGTTAATATTTCATATAGTTGTTATCTTGGGAAGGATTCTTTATTGCGAAAAAATGGGAATATAAGGAATATCCTTGTAATGACTATGTCATATTAATGTGATAAAAATCTTACAAAGGGAAAAAATGGATTCAATCAAATACCTGTTTCAAATGTTTATTTTGTCTATACTATTGCAATCTTTTGCAATTGCAGACGGCGGAACAATCAGTTTTAGTAAAACATTAAACGGAAATGAAAATAAAAGAACGGGAGAATTGGCTGTTTATACACTGAAAACAGCTTGCAATTCTCAAGACGGCGATTGCGGCAGCTTGACCATTACAGATGATTTGCCTGAGGGTTTAATTATTCAAAAATGCGATGTGCCAAACGGTTATACAGCAACCAAATGCGAAAAGGGCGGCACATCTATTCAAATAGATAAAGACGATACATTTAACGGCGGCGATACGGCAGAATTTACTATTAAAACAAGGGTAAAACTGGATGCAACGCCGGGAGATGTTTTAGCAAACAGTGCAACAGCTGCTTACAATTCGGGCGATACAATAACAGTTAATGCAGATAAAAATATTACCGTTAAACCGAAAACCCAAAGATGGGAAGTTACAAAAGAGAGGGTTTCTCCATCTTCTGATTTAAAACCTACTTGGGATACTAATGTTGTTTACGAAGTCAGTTTATGCTCTAAATCGGCGGTTGGAAATGTTGATTTAAGCGATATAGAGGTAAAAGATGTTTATCCTGAGCATGCAGAAGTTGTAAATGCAGGAGATGGCAGCGATGATTCTTCTAATCACACTTTAACTTGGAATTTAGGCGATGCTAAAATTGCAGATATGTATAAAGACCAGCCATACACTTCAAGACAGTGCATAACAAAAAGATATACTTTAAAATATCCTCATGACTATTTTGATGAAAACGATACAATAGAAAATAATGTTACGGTAAATGCAACCGACAGCAACGGCGACGGATATGTAGGAACAGCGGGAATAAAAGAAGAAATCGGTATTCCTACTCCGGGTGTGGGGTTAAGCAAATATGCCGACGATGTTTTGCAAAATGAAAATATGGTATGGACTTTGAATTTTAACGATTACGATTCTAATGCCCCGGTTCCCGAACTTGTTCTTTATGAGCAATTGCCTCAGGTAGATGGCATTTCGGTTGAATCATTAACAAGCGGAACTTGGAATTCACCAGAAACCGCAAACGGTGAGAGCAATGTAACAGCGGTTTTGTCTTATGCAACCGACCACCCGGGCGATTGCAAGAATGCAACTTATACAGATATGACAGACGAAATTAACCCTTCAGAATCTAAAACATTCAGTGTTGATAATAACGATTTTCCGGCAAATGTTACCTGTTTTAAATGGACATTTAAAGATAACGGTCCAGACGGTCCGGATATTCCTATGGGGTGGTATAACCAAGACCATCCGCAGCTTGAGCTTAAAAATGAATACAGCGGCTCAGTGCCTAAAGAGATTCAAAACTGTTTAATCGCAACATATAAAAATTTCGACGGCTCACAAGGCGAAGATGATTACTGCAACAGTGCAAATATTGAAAAACCGACTCCGGCAGTTAATTTTACAAAAACATCATCTGCTACCGAAGACGGTTTAAAACCTTATGACAAGTTTGAATACTATTTAACTATATCTCAAGACCAAGCCGATTCTACCGGAGATATTACCAACCCTGAAGTTGCAGACCTAATGCCAAAAGAGGTTGAATATTTAGGTTTTGAAGTTAGCGGGACAGATATAAAACCAAAAGAAGAGATTATAGATAATTATAACAATACTGGAAGAAAACTGATAAGGTTTATATGGGATTCTTCTGTAAATAATGGAAATGATGTTAAATTTAATGAAGAACAGACAGTTAAAATTACAATAAAGGCAAGAGTAAAAGCAGGGACGGCACCGGGCAATTATGAAAATACAGCTTCTATATTTGATAATTCGCCTAGACATAACTGCGTAGGCGATACAAATACAACAGATTCTAACGATTTAGACGGCGACGGCGATACAGATGAAACAATTTGCGCATATTCAAATACTGTATTGGTAATTAGAGCAGCGGCGCTTGAGGGCAGCAAATGGGTAAGAGGCATAGACGATTTAGGTTTTGTAAATGCAAGCAGCCCAAGCAGCGAAAATAATAAGCAGTGCCCAAATGATAATAATTTTACAAAAACTCCTTGTGTGGCTCAAACACAAAGAGGCGATAAATTTGAGTATAAAATTAAAATAAAAAATGTAGGAAATGTTAAGTTAAAAGATTACTATCTTTATGATATTTTACCGTATGTCGGCGATACAGGCGTAGGCAGCGCATTAAGCAAACAAAGCAGAGGCAGCGAGTGGAGCCCTAAATTTGTTTCGATAGAAGCAGCCGATGAGAATACAAGCAATGCATTAAACGACGGCGGAGCGATAGAGTATTCTACATCTGCCAATCCGTGCAGAGGCGAGATAAAAGATGAAAATGCCAACGATGAAACAGCCGATTGGCCAGAAGGCTGCACCAATGATTGGAGTGCAACACTTCCTGATAATCCAGAAGATGTAAAAGCAATCAGAATTAAATTGCCGTTTAAAAACACAAGCTGGAATCCGCTAGAAGAGCTGCAATTTAAAGTAACTATGAAAGCTCCAAACGATGTTGCATACAGCGATATTACAAATGCAAGCAAAATTCACCCGGCGTGGAACTCTTTGGCGCATGTGGCAACAGGAACAGACCCGGATAACGATTATGAAAGCAAATTGATGCCGGCAGAGCCAAACAGGGTAGGTATTGTCGTGCCGACAGGTCCAAAGCTTAGTATCGGTTCTTTAATTTGGAATGATAAAAACAATAACGGCATTCAAGACAGCGGCGAAGAAGCAATTGACGGCGATGTAAAAGTAAAATTGGTAGATGAAAACTGCAAAGAAGTTAAAAATTACGATAATGAAATTGTAGCAGAGCAGACGGTTTCTAACGGTGTGTATAAATTCGATAATTTGCCTGACGGCAATTACAGCGTGGTTGTAACCAGCGTTCCTGATGGATATATTCCTTCGGCTGTTCAAAACGGCAGCGATAATGACAATGCCGCAAATGACTCTAATATAAAAGACAGCAGATGCGGCGGTTACACTTCGGGCGTATTTAAACTGCAAGCGGGCAGCGAACCGGAAGGCTCTGATGAAAGCTCTGATATTTCATCTAACGGCGATGATGCAGACGATAATAATGACAGCAACGGAAATATGACAATAGATTTTGCTTTCATAAAAGAAGCTTGCATCGGCGATAAAGTATGGAACGATAAAAATGATAACGGCATTCAAGACAGCGGCGAAAACGGCGTAAGCGGCGTTGAGGTAAAACTTTTTGATGCAGACAATAAATTAATTAATAAAGTAAATACCGACTCTAACGGAGAGTATAAATTCTGTAAACTGTATCCGGGCGATTACCATATAGAAATTACGCCGCCAGATGGTTATATAGTTTCGCCAAAAGATGCAGACGGCAATGATGAAACAGACAGCGATGCAGATGCAAACGGAAAAATGCCGCAAACACATCTTGACGCAGGCGAAAAAGATTTCACTTGGGATGCAGGTATATTTAAACCAGCTTGTATCGGCGATTATGTTTGGGAAGATAAAAATTCAAACGGTCTTCAAGACAGAGACGAAAATCCTATTAGCGGAGTAAAAGTAGAAATATTGGATGCAAACGGAAATAAAGTAACAGATGTAAACGGAACAACCGTAGAGCCGCTTACAACAGATGCAAACGGTATTTACCATCAGTGCGGCTTAAAACCGGGCGATTACAAAGTAAAAGTAACTCCGCCGTCTGGATATTATGTTACATCTAAAGACAGCGGAGACGACGCTTTAGACAGTGATATTGATTCAGCTACAAACGAAAGCGATACGGTAACGCTAGAAGCCGGAGACGATAACAGAACTATAGATGCGGGCTTTTCTAAACCTGCGTGTATTGGCGATAGAATCTGGTTGGATACAAACGGCAACGGTATTCAAGACAGAGGCGAAAGTGATTTAAAAGAAAAAGTTACAGTTTATTTGCTAGACGGCAACGGCAACAGTGTAAAAGATGCAAACGGAACAGATGTCGCCCCGCAAGTTACAAGCAACGGCAGATATAAATTCTGTAACTTAAAATCGGGTGATTATAAGCTTAAATTTGATTTGCCAAGCGGTTATTACTTGTCTCCTCAAGACAAAAGCGGCAGCGGCAGCGACGGAGACGGCAATACAGATAACGACAGCGATGTAAACCCTGATAATAACCAAACTGTAACAGTGCATTTAGACAGCGGCGAAGATGATTTAACTTGGGATGCAGGAGTATTTAAACCGGCATGTATCGGCGATATTGTTTGGGAAGACAAAAATGCAAACGGCAAACAAGACAGCGGTGAGAGCGGAATTGCCGGTGCAAAAGTCGAGCTTTTAGATAAAGACGGCAACAGTGTAACAAGCGATGCAAACGGAGATAATATAACCCCTGTTACAACAGACAACAGCGGTAAATATCAATTCTGCACCTTAATTCCGGGCAAATATAAAGTAAAAGTTACTCCTCCAAGCGGGTATCTTTTTACTGCGCAAGATGTTACAGGCGGTGCAAATGACGAAAACAGCAATAATACAAATAACGACAGCGATATAAATAAAACCACGCACACAACAACAGTGGTTACTTTGGATTCTGATGAAAAAGATTTAAGCTGGGATGCAGGGGTTTACAAATCTACCTGTCTAGGCAACTATGTGTGGCTGGATAAAAATGTAAACGGATTGCAAGATGCAGGAGAGCAAGCATTAAAAGGCGTTAATGTAA
>JALWKP010000134.1 GCA_027081355.1 Campylobacteraceae bacterium | reverse complement strand
TCTCTTTTTATTTCACCGTTTAATACTCTATATCTATATTTTGGAACCCAAACAATATGATATTGACAATGCCATATTGTCTGGGATAATTTTTTAAATCTACTCAATTGCAACTCCTTAATTAGTTGCAACCACCCTGAGCAGATATAATACTAAAAGTTAAACGGTGGAACCTTTGATTCATGACCTTGCCCTTAGGGCAAGGTTTTCTATTTTGAAATAAAATTTTAAAACCGGCAATTCGTATGCACATAATTAAAATTGCTGAATATTTTAATAAGCTAAAAGATAAAAATGAGTATGAAATATTAGCCAAATTTGACAAAAATGATTTAAGAGGCGTTAATGGAGTTAGAAACTTTATTGCACATGATTACGACAGTGTAGATGACGAAATAATCGAAAATGTTTTGAGATACAATTTACCTAAATTAAAAAACGATGTTAAAAAAGTTTTAGAAGAAATCCAAAGCTAAGGATTTTGGCTACCTAACCAAAATCCCGTCTAAATGGCTTACAAACGGTATATCTAATACTCGGACTGCTTTTGCGATTCCGTCATCGCCTACGGCGAAGATGATTTCGCCGTTTTTGCTTTTCATAATGGCTTTGTTTGTGATAATGTGGAAAATCCAAACATTTTTTACGCCCATATCTTTTGCTTCTTCTTTTTGCTTTGCGGGGCTTGGGATTTTTATCATTAAATTTCCGCCGTGGTGTTCTAAGCCTGCAACTTTTACTTTATACCACCCTGCCCTTTTGCCTTTTAAATCGTGCACTATATTGTGGTAAATGCTAAACAAATCATTGTATGTCCAGTAATTTAGCGGCTTTTTATAATCTGTTGTAACTTTGCCGTTTTTTAAATTGTGGCGCACTTTTGTAATTGTTTTTGAACCATAATTAAAAAGATACTCAAGATGCTTTTTCTTATTTTTATAAGCAGCATCTTGTATAAAAGCTTTTGCGTGATATTTGCCCCCTACTATGCTGCCGTATGCGTGATAATGCTCTGTTCTATTGCCCGATAATCTTTTTGCGAATCCGTAAGTTTTCATAGATGCCGTAATATCGTAACTTGAACCGCTGTTGCTGTAATTTACCGTAATTTCGCCAACTGTCCCAAAAAGCGGGGCTTTTACTTTATATGTAAGAGTCTGTGCAAAAGATGCCGATACAAGAAAAAATAAACTTATTAAGAGTTTCATTTAAATCCTTTCTGTTGTAGAGATTAGAGACGACTGCTTCGTCATTCCCGCGAAAGCAGGAATCCAGGGATATTGGTTAACTGGTTACTAGTTACTGGTTATTGGTATATTGGGAAAGATTTCAATGCCCCTTACCAATACACAAAAATCCGTGGATTCCTGGTCAAGCCAGGAATGACGGGATTCTTTTCTTTACCGCCTCTTACCTCTCAGCTTTCATACCGTTATTATATCAACATTATTGTTGAATAATTGTGATAATAGCTTATTGTGATATAATTACGGTAAATTTTAAAGGTTTGGTAAGTTAAATGAAAAAAGTTGCAATAGTGGGGCGCCCTAATGTGGGTAAGAGTTCTCTTTTTAACCGCTTGTTAAAAAAGCGTGATGCAATTACTTCCGATGTTAGCGGAACAACACGCGATGTTAAAAAGAGTGTTGTTACTATGCTTGAAGAGAGGGAGTTTGAGCTTTTAGATACAGGCGGCATAGATTACAGCAGCGAGCTTTTTAGCAAAGTGGGCGACAAAGCGATAGAAGCCGCAAAAGAGGCAGATATTATTTTGTATATGGTTGACGGCAAAAGCATCCCCGACCAGGAAGACAAAGAGCGTTTTTGGGAGCTTCAGAGCTTAAATAAACCGATTGCGCTGCTTGTAAACAAAATCGACAACGACAAAGAGATGCAAGAGAAATTCTGGGAATTTGCAGAATTTGGCGCAGAGAATGTTTTTGGAATTTCCGTAAGCCACAACAGAGGCTTAAACCCTTTTTACAAATGGCTAGAGGGGCAAATTCCGCCAGAGAGCGCACCCCAAATTATAGAAGACGACGATATTCCGCTAGAGTTGCTATTAAATGAGAGCGAAGAGGAGCAAGAGGAAGAAAAAGTATTTAAGGTTGCAATTATCGGTCGTGTAAACACGGGTAAAAGCTCTTTGCTAAATGCTTTAATAAAAGAAGACAGAGTCGTAGTAAGCGATGTTGCAGGCACCACAATAGACCCGATTGACGAAACTATTACATACGATGATTACGAAATAACATTCGTTGACACGGCAGGCATAAGAAGACGCAGCAAAATATTAGGCATAGAGAAATATGCGCTAAACAGAACCGAAAATATGCTAAAAGATGCCGATATTGCCCTGCTTGTAATAGATGCTAGCGTGGGAGTAACCGAGCTTGACGAGCGCATTGCGGGGCTTGTTGACAAATATAAGCTGGGGTGTTTGATTGTGCTTAACAAATGGGATATCCGCGGCGAAAAAGAGTATAAAGAGGCAATAGAAGAGGTAAGAGACGAGCTTAAATTTTTGCATTATGCGCCAATTATCACAATTTCGGCAAAAACCGGACAGCGGGTTCATAAAATTTTGGATAAAATTATTGAAATTTACAAAAGATACAGTTACCGCATCCCGACATCTAAACTAAACGAAGCGATAAAAATGGCTATTGCAAGGCACCATGTGCCAAGCCATCACGGGCAGGTTGTAAAAATTAAATATGCAACCCAATTTGATACAAAGCACCCAAGAATTGCGCTTATAGTTAATAGACCGCACCTATTGCACTTTAGCTACCAGCGCTACTTGACAAACTTTTTGCGCGACCAGTTTGATTTTGAGGGCGTGCCAATCGAACTGATACCAAGAAAAAGCAGCGACAGACACGACAAAGAGGAGAATTAATGAGAGTATTAACAGGAATTCAGCCGTCAGGCAAACTGCATATAGGGAACTATTTTGGCGCTATTAAGCAAATGATTGATATGCAAGAGCAAAACGAGCTTTTTGCATTTGTAGCAAACTACCACGCATTAAGCGGCGGGGCGGATTTAAAAGAGTTAGAGCAAAATACGCTCGATGTTGCGATAGATTACCTTTCGCTTGGCATCGACCCCGAAAAAACAACTCTATGGATTCAAAGCCAGGTAAAAGAGGTGTTAGAGCTTTATTGGATTTTGTCTAAATATACGCCAGTTGGGCTTTTGGAGAGAGCGCACAGTTACAAAGATAAAACCGCTAAAGGCATAGCCCCAAGCCACGCGCTTTTTAGCTACCCTGTTTTAATGGCGGCGGATATTTTGCTTTTTGATGCACAAAAAGTGCCTGTTGGCAAAGACCAAAAACAGCACCTTGAAATGACGCGCGATATTGCAATTAAATTCAATAACGAGCACGGCGAAATCTTCACCCTGCCAGAAGCCATAATAGATGACAATGTAGCTACAATACCGGGAATTGACGGTGCTAAAATGAGTAAAAGTTACAAAAATACAATCGAAATTTTCTACGAAAGCGAAAAAGCGCTGCAAAAAAGATGCAACAAAATCGTAACCGACTCAACCCCGATGGGCGAACCGCTCGAATACGAAGGAAACAATGTATTTGCCTTATTAAAACTATTTAGCACACAAGAAGAGATAGAAGAGCTAAAAAAAGATTACAAAAGCGGAAATTACGGTCACGGACACTTTAAAAAGCTTTTAAAAGAAAAAATCCTAAACCACTTCGCCCCGGCGTATGAAAAAAGAGCATACTACCAAGAGCATACAGACGAAGTAAAAGATATTCTAAACGAAGGCGCAAATAAAGCAAGAAAAATCGCCCAGGAAAAAATGGAAAAAGTAAGAGAGGTTATGGGGATTTATTAATAGGATTGAGGGTGCAGGTTTGAGGATTTAGGGTGTAGGTCATTACCATTATATTAATGATTTTACATCCATAAAATGCAGCAAAAAGCCTAAAACTTAGCGTCTCATTATTCCCGCAAAAACGGGAATTCAATGCAATATAAGTTAAACTATTTTTAAACCCTTTAATCTAAATCTTTTAATTCTAGTCCTCTAATGATACATCGTAGCAATCGTAGCATATGCGGCGAAGAACATTAAGTGTGAGATTCCTTCAAAGTAATTTGTTTCGCCGTCATCTGTGGTTTTCCAAGCCAGTATAATTGTAAGAAGCAATGCGCCGACTTGGAAGGCGTTGAAATTTAGCGACAATTTTATACCGTTAAAATATGACAAAAGCATTAAGATTGGAACCGTAATCATAATAGAAACGGTAGATGCACCCATAGCTATATTTACAACTCTTTGAATTTCGTCGTCTTTGGCAGCTTTTATTGCTGTCATAATTTCTGGCGAAACGGCAACAATTGCAATTATAAGTCCTGCTAATCCTGCCGAAATTCCATACTCTTTAGCTAAAATCATTCCATCTTTTGCAAAAAATTCCGCCAAAAAGCCGATTAGAAAAATCAAGCCGAAAATTATAAGCAAGTTTATAATGCTTGGCAGTTTTTCAAAAATATAATCCTCTTCGTGAATATGCTCCTTATTGTGTTTTTTCAGCCTTAAAATTCTGCTTTTTGCCGTTGCTTTGAAAAAATGTTTATGTGTTTTAGTTTGAAAAATAAATATAAATACATAAAATATCATCAAAATTGATGCAATTACTATTGAAGATTGGAACAGTTTCTCCGAATTTTGCGTGTAATTCAAAACGCTGGGCACAAGCAGAGCCGAAGTTGCAACAAGCAATATTGTTGTGTAAGTGCTAGATGTATCTTCGTTATGCTCTTGTTCTTTAAAGCTAAGCCCTCCAATAAATACGGCAAGCCCCAAAAGCACATTCATATCCACAATAATCGCAGAAATTATGCCGCCTTTAACGGTATCTAACCCTTGCTGCTCGCCTGTTGCATTGATAACAATCATATATAAAAGCACTATTTCGACAACAACTGCCGAAAAAGTTAAAACAAAGCTGGCAAAAGGCTCCTCAAAACGCTCTGCAAGAATATCCGCAATTTCGGCAACCGTCATAGAAAAAGCGCCTATTGCAATAGCTGTTGCGATTACGCTTAAATCTTTATTTCCGATATTATGAAAGTAAAATGATAAAAAAGAAAAGATTATTCCTAGAATTATATCGATATATTCAACTATAAAGTGGAGTAATTTAGAATTATAATGGTATGAGGGGGGATGCGAATCCAAGTTGTATCTCCTAATTTTTTTATAATAATAATTGTTTTATCTTAAGTTTTTATTAATTGTGATATATTTTGATATATATTTTCCATAAAATGGAAATAAAACATTCTATTTGCTAATAAGCGGTATCTCAAATTCAATAGAATTTTCTAAAAGGTTAGAAACCAAATATAATTCACTTGCCAAATCTTTTATCTCTTCATCTCTGTTGCAGTATCTGCCATTAGATTTAAATTTTAAAATAATAAGCGAATATTTTTTTTCATCAATAATTATATGCTCTCCAATACCCAATTTTAACTCTATATCCAAAAAAGAAGCAGCCTTAAAAGAGCTTAAGCTTTTTCTTAAAAGTTTAGAAAAACTGTTTTGGTTCAACAAAGTTTTTGGTATGTCTTTATCGGTAAAGAGCCTAATATCAGTATTTGTGTCAATTTTGAATTGAATAATTGCAACATCTAAAAGCATATTAATATCGGTTAAAATTTCACCTTTTGAGCTGTTTCGTTTATTCAATTGTTTATCCCGCGGACGGTAATACAGCCGCACTGCAATCCACTCGTCGCTATTATAACTGACATTGATTGCATAAAATTTTAATTGATTATATGCCAATTCTATCTGCGTTGTTTTAGTGCCATACTCGTGAGGAGCATAATTTACAGCTAAACCAAAAATCTCTTTGGGGCTGATATAACTCATTAGAATTTCAGCATTGCCGTTAAGATACAGAATTTTACCTTCATGGTTAAATACCACCAGCGGATTATTATCTACCTCAAGTAAGAACTTGTAATCAATATTAGAAGTATTCATTAATTTTTTTCCTTAATGTGTTTCTATTTATTCCCATTATTTCGGACAATTTAAGTTGTGAACCGTAAATTTGCAAGCCAGCTTCTATTAAAGCTTTTTCAAAAATTTCCAACTGCTCTTTATGAACATTATTACCTTTGTAATTTTTTAAAAAGTAATTAAACATTATATAAGACAATTCCTCTCTTTTTACAGTTTTAAATAGAATAGTTTTAAAAATTGAACTTCTTAAACTTTTTAAATTTTTTGAAATATCCAACTCTTTTTTTTCTATTTTAATATCTTCTTGTATATCAAAAATCTCTTTCGCCTCATTTGTGTAATATTTTGTAAAAAGTTCAATATCTTCTTCCCTCTCTCTTAAAGATGGAAAATAATAAATAAAAGCAAATTTATTTTCGAGTCTTTTATTATAAGTTTTTCCATTGTAAATAGCAACAACATTAGCATTTTCAAACTCTAATAAATCGATATTGCCAATATTTTCAAAATTGGTAATAACTATGTGGGAATTTAACTCTAAAGCCCTTTTTACATCGTCGATATTCTCTCCTCTAACCCATACAAAGTTTTCAAAAAGTCTCTTAGCTAAAGTTTTTTTACCCGTAAACTCTTCACCGTAAATTAAAGAAGAAACCATAAGCTCTTTAGAAGCTTGCAAAGTTCGATAAATTTTACTAATTGTTTGGCTATTACTATTTATAAACATAAAAAACCTTAAATTTTTAACAATATTGTATTATTTGCTTGCTTAAAAAATAATCAATTAATAGATAGTTTTATAAGTGAATAGTAAATAGTTTAGTCTCACGAAAATATTACCAATAAATGCCAATAAAAGGATGAGGCTCTTGTGCTTGCACTCTCTGTAAGAAAGCCTCATTTCCGTTGTTTTCTAAGTTTTTTACAGTCTCGAAGATTTGGCAAATGCCCTAAACTAAATGATTTGTTAAAGGTTATTAATCTTTAATGCAAATTTTGGGTTTAAAGTTCTTGACTGCAAAGAACTTTGTATTATTTATTTTTTGTCTATACCTAAAGCTGGGGTTTTGAGGCAAGGCAAATAATCAGGGTCAGGGAGTGAACGGTAATACCACTGTCCTTATTACTTTAAATGATCATCAATCTTTTCTAAAATTATATTGCCGTCTTTTTCATTGCAGTAAACTCTTCTGCTGTCATTTCCGTCAAGCGGGTAAAACTCATGAGAATACTGTTTTGAAATATCTCCTTTTAAGTTATGGTAACGCAAAGAGCGTAGGTTGGTTTTGTCGTAAATATATTTTTCCAGCTTGTCAATAGATTTATTTAACTGATATTTCTCTTCAGGGTTTAGTTTTTCAAAATCTTTTTTAAACTCTGTTGAATATACAATTTTATTGCTAATTGGTTCTATGGGATTTTTTCTATATATTTTGTTTTTATACTTTTGCCAAACCATTTCGCCCCAAGGAGAAATATAATATTCGCTGTCTAATTGACTGACCACGCTTTTTGGAAGCTCTTCTAATTGTGATTGTTCTAAATTTAATCCAATCTCATTTGCTCTAAAAATATTAATATTTTTATTAAAAAACTCTTCATCTATTTTAATCGGTAATCTTGGAATAGTAAGCAGCTCATTAGCTGTTTCAAATATATAAAAACTCTTATCGGCATAAAGCGAAGCCATAGTTTGTAAAAAGCTGTTAGAGCCTTTAAATCCGCCTGTTAAATTAAACAAAATCTCATAGCCGCTATTTTTAAACCCTTCGATTCTTTCAGATAAACCTTTAATAATTTCAGAAAGCGAAAGCTGAAACTCTTCGATAGAATCAGTCTTTAAATCAGTAGCACAAAGTTTCTCTACAATCAACCCTTTCGATTTTAAAAAATGCTCTATAATAGATGCTACCTCATCGCCCAAGTAGGTATCGGTATGCAAAAGCAAATGATAATCTTCTTTTTTAAAATTATTGCCATAAAAAGTAACCAAAGCATTCAATTCTGCACTGATTTTTTTTAATTCATCTTCACTGAAATTTAAAATGGTTGCTTTTAGCTCATTAATAGCACTATGAACTTTTTCTAAAAACTCTTTATCTATATCTTCTTTTTTTAAGTTGGCGTATCTATAAACTTCATTTGGATAAATTTGATGCTTTTGACGCAAATAATTTGTTAAAATACTTAAACCGCAAGATGTTAAAATAAATTTTTTCACAATTTTCCCTCCTATAAAATCTCCCCTTTAAGCGCTTCTTGCTCAATTTCTCTATTAAAATCCCTATGCACCACAATATCTACCGGTTTATGTAAAGCTCTTTCTAATTTTGCCAATGCTTTTATTTTCTTTTGCAGCAAATCAGTTTTATCTTTGGCAACCACAAACAAATCAATATCCCCGCCTTTTTTATTTGGATTTAAACGGCTGCCAAAAAGATATATAGTTGCTTCTCCAAAAATATCTCTAACGGCTGTTTTAATTATCGCTATCTCTTTGCTGCTTAATCTCAAGATACTTTTCCTCTAATTTTTGACTAATAGCCATTAACTCTTTGCTTTTTTGAACAAAAAGATTAATGCTCTCAATAACTTCATCTTCTTCTAACGGATACTCATGAGCAATTTGGTTTCTAAACTTTCTTAGCTCATCCCAAGTGTCAATATCTACAATTCCTTCTTTCTCTATCTCTTTAAGTATATCAAAAAAGCTTTTATCACTTGTATCAAATCCGCTAAATTCCAAATAATTCCGAAAAATCTTACTGCCCAAAAGGTCTTGCAATTTAGAAAACCTAAAAATCAACGCATTAAGAGCAAAATTTTCTAAACTATCAAGCTCATTATAATTTTTTATAGGCAACTTATCTTTTAGCACATCTAAAGCTTCATTGATAAGCTCAATGTGGGCTTTGGTTTCTTGGAAGTATTTTGTTAGGCGCATTAATTATGTCCTTTTAAAACATTATAACTATTATTTAGTTTATTTTTAGATAAAGCTAAAAACCTATCAAAAGAGGTAAAGTTTTCTATTTCTTCAATGGCTCTTGCCCACTCTAATAGTTCAAAAAATACATTTACATTTATAATCAAAGAAGGTTCATTTTTTCTAAGCATTCCATAAAATATACCTTTTAAATTATAGTTTTTATAAATTATTCCAAACTCAGCAAATATAAAACTCATAATAGATACACTTCTAAAGAGGTGCGTTACATCAAAATAGAGTTCATCTTCATCTTCAATATACTCTAAAATTTCTAAAAACTTTTCAAAAATAGTCCAAAGTTCATTTTCGTTTTCACCATCTTTTATTATAAAACACTTGCTTTTGCTACCAAGTTTTGCTTCAAATAGCTTATTTAATTTTTCTAAATTATCTTCTTTTAAAGAGTTACTTTCTTTTTTCTCAAGAAGTCCCAAAATATACTCTTCATCTGCTCCATACACATCAGCCATATTATCCCACATAGACTGATTTGTTCCTATTAGAAAAAGTTTATCTATTTTACAATGCTCAATAATGGCATTTGTAGTAAAACTTTTATTTTTATAGAGTTTATCTTCGATTATATAGTCAGTTGTTTCATATCTATTATTTTCCTCATCCCCTTTTGCATATTTGCCAGTTCCAATAAGCGAAATTAATATTTTTGCCATCACTCAACCTTTCTGCAATATATTAATTAATTTTTCTTTTTCGATATAGCTCAATTTATTATTACAATATTTTTTTAATAAAGGTTCGATTTTTTCTGAATAGTTTGGTAAATCATATAAAACACTATCATAAGCAAAAAGTATTTCTTCATCCAGTTCTTCATCATTAATATATTTACACAAATCTCTAGGATTGTATTTTGTCTCTTCTAAACCTTTTTGAATGATTGTTTGTAAAACCTCTTCTAGTTTTTTATCTATTTCATTTTTAGACTTTTCCATTTCATCTTGGCTTACTAATGAGTGGGTATTATGGCTGCATCCTTGATTTTGCCACTGTGAGTATCTTTTTAGATATTTTCTTGCTTTTTTATCTTCAACAAAATCATTTTTATCTCTACTGTTTTTTAACTTTTGATATACCAATTTGCCATCATTGTTAGTATTTGCACAAGTTGTGGCAAAGAGTTCTTTTAGTTGTTTGCTTTGTAACCAATTTGGTTCGAAAAGTTTTATGGTTTTTTCAAACTCTTTAAGATAAAACTCTATTTCTCTATTTTCAATTGTGTTATTACTATATTTATGAGTAAGAATTTTATCTATATGAATTTTTACTTTGCCATATCCTAAAGGTTTTGCCATACCAAGATTTAGATAGTGGGTATTGCTATTTCCATGAAGAGTTAATGCACTAATTAATGCCCCTATCTCTTGCGGTTTTAAGTTGTGAAATCTAATTTTCCCTTTAAAAGTAGTTCCGCTATCTAAAGGTTTAAATTTTGTTGCAACATTTTCATTTTCTACTCCATCATCATTTGCAGATACAGGATTTGTTGTAATGGTTTGTCTTAATGGGTATCTTTTTCTACCGTTAATATGAGCATCTTCATCCATTAGAGTTTTATATTTGTTTACTCTATTTCCATTTGTATCTGTTTGCTCTATGTAGTTTGGGTAATATGTCGGCTTTGGCTCACCTAAAACCTCTTCTTTTGCTCTTTGGTTTTCATAGTTGCTTGCTTCAAATCTAATTGTTGTAGCTTTAAAATGGCCAAATTGTACCCTTCCTTTGAATGCTTTTTTATCTTTTGTATATCCAAAAATAGCTTCTGTTAAATCAGGAGTATCTTTTTTATCTTGTACAATTGCATCAAAGATAGATTTTTTGTAGGCTAGTTTAAAAAGCTGTGTTAAACCTATTGCTACTATTTCATTTCCATTTTTTTTATAAAAGACAGGTATTTTTTTAGTTTCTTTAAATTTTTTCTGCCAATATGTTCCATCGATCGAAGCTTCATTAAAATAGACAGATTTAAAATCTTCAACTACACTCTGTGAAACCTGAATAAAGTTGTTTTTTGAAATAAAAACAAATTCATTTTTTTTATTGTTGATATCACCAGTAAAAACAAGTGTAGCTTTTTCATTTGATAATGGATTATATATTGCAATTTGTTTAGGTATTTGTCTTCCTCTAATATTCATCATCTTTTTTTGTTGTTCGATAGGTATCTGTTTTAAGCAACCATTAGTAGCATTATATTTTTCCGATGCACTTTTAAAATGTTTTGTATAAACATCTGTAGCCTTTTTTACTTCACTAAAAGAGATAGTTACTGGATTCCCACAATCTTCAATTACATAACCGTTTCCCCTTTTTATTAAAAAACCACATCCGTTAGATTGTCCAACAAGATTTTTTCTATCAGTCATATCCCTAACACTAAATCTTTTATCGTCAAAAAAGTTTAGTTTAGCAAAACTCATAATTTCCATAATACTTCTAATGACACCTTTTAATGAGCTTCCAGGTATATAAAACTCTTTTGCACCATTATTATTGATAAAGTTACAAAACTCTTCAGGATTTTTATGATCTCTTATAAATATAGGGCTTTTAGCCTCAATAGTTATCTCTATCTCTCCACTCTCACCATCGCTAAATGGGATATCGTGGCTAATATCTTCTGCCCATGGCGGGTAGAAAACTTTTTTATTTAGCGGAACAAAGTTGTATGGTGCTGTTATCATTTTTGTCCTCCTGTTTTAAAACCGGCAAAAAGCAGTGTTTTTGGAGTTAATGTTTG
>JALWKP010000133.1 GCA_027081355.1 Campylobacteraceae bacterium | reverse complement strand
CAATTGCTATTAATATAAATAACTTTTTCAAAATAAGCGGGATAATTTAAAACTTTACCCTCCAACTCTTCATCGCTGTCTATAATAACAGAGTCTTCTCTGCCGGCAACAGCATCTATATCTTTAATAGTCTCAATTGTTGTAGCTAAAGGCAAACCCCACTCTCTGCCTAAAAGCTGCGCGCGGTAATCATTTACTAAAATTTCGCACTCTATGCCGTTTTCGCTTAAATAGTCGTATAACGCCTTGATTCTTCGCAGTGAGTCAAGATTTTTTTTCATATTTGTATGCGCATAAAGATAAACCACTATTTGCCCCTTTGACGCATTTTGATATAAACATGCAAAATTTCAAGCGCGGCAGGCGTTATTCCGCTAATTAACGAAGCGCTGTGCAGTGTCGGCGGATTTGCTTTTTGCAGTTTTTCAACCACTTCGTTGCTAAGCCCCTGAACCGTGCTAAAATCGAAATCGGCAGGAATTTTAACTTTTAGCATATCTTGCATTTTCTCTATTTGAGACTGCTGTTTTTGTATATATCTGTAATACTTCGCTTCTATTAAAATCTGCTCCAGCGCTTCTGTGCCGTATTTTTCAAACTCGGGCACCAATGCCAACAGTTTTTCTATCGTAGGCTCTTTAATTCTTGCAATTATATCAATAAATGCGGTTTTATCGTTAATTTTCGTCTCACCCAGCTCTTTTAACTTCGCGCTGAACTCTTTAGTAGGTGTTGCATACATAGTTTTTAAATACTCTAAAGCTTCGGCAATATCTGCTTTTAATTTTTCTATTTTTTCAATTTGCTCTTTTTCCAGCAACCCCAGCTCTTTTGCATATTTGTGCAGTCTTAAATGGGCATTGTCTTCTCTTAAGAGCAGACGGTATTCGGCGCGGCTTGTAAACATTCTATACGGCTCTTTTGTCCCTTTTGTTACCAAATCATCGATTAAAACGCCGATATACGCTTCGTTTCTTTTTAAAATAAGCGGCTCTTTGCCCTGCAGTGCCAAAGCAGCATTTAAACCTGCCATTAAGCCCTGAGCAGCCGCCTCTTCGTAACCTGTTGTGCCGTTTACCTGCCCCGCCCAGTAGAGCCCTTTTATCTTTTTTGTTTCAAGAGTATGTTTTAATTCGGTCGGGTCGATATAATCATACTCTATCGCATAGCCGTAGCGCAAAATTTTAGCATTCTCAAGCCCTTTGATAGAACGAATCATAGCTTCTTGCACATCAGTAGGCAGTGAAGTGCTTAAACCGTTTAAGTAATACTCGTTTGCCTCTCTTGTTTGCGGCTCTACAAAAACCTGATGGCGCGGGCGTTCGCTAAAGCGGTTGATTTTATCCTCGATACTTGGGCAGTATCTTGGACCTATACCGTCAATTTGCCCCGTAAAAAGCGGCGCTCTATGAAAATTGCCCTCGATAATTTGATGAGTTTTTTCATTTGTATAAGCGATATGGCAAGGCAGCTGCACAGGATTAAAACTCTCTTTATCGGTTCTAAACGAAAACGGCTTTGGCGGAATATCGCCGCCCTGCTCTTCCATTTGGCTAAAATCTATACTCTCACCTGCAATTCTGGCACATGTTCCAGTTTTCAGCCTGCCTATTCTAAAGCCCAGACTTCTTAAATGCTCTGCCAGCGAAACAGAGGCAAACTCCCCCTGTCTGCCCGCAGTCTGCTGAACTTCGCCAATATGTATAAGCCCGTTTAAAAATGTTCCCGAAGCGATAATAACTTTAGGCGCTAAATACTCGTTTTTAAGCTGTGTAATCACCCCTTGGACGCTATCTCCGTCTAAAATAAGAGACTGGGCAATCTCTTGGGTAATATCGAGGTTTTCTATTTTATAAAGCCTGTCGCGCGCAACAATTCTGTATCTGTCCATATCGATTTGCGCACGGCTTCCGCGAACCGCCGGTCCTTTAGAGGCGTTTAAAATCCTAAACTGCAAGCCCGCCTTGTCGGTAATTAATCCCATCTCTCCGCCAAGGGCATCTATCTCTTTAACCAAATGCCCCTTTGCAAGCCCGCCGATTGCAGGGTTGCAAGAGCTGGCACCGATTTGCTCAACTAAAATGGTTATCATTAAAGTTTTAGCCCCAAGTCTGGCTGCTGCGCTTGCCGCCTCAATGCCTGCATGCCCGCCGCCTATTACTATTACATCATACTCTTTAGCCATTTTTCTACCTATTTCGATATAATTACCGAAATTATAGCTAAAAAAGGTTCAAATGTGTTTACGGGATTAATAAGAGAGGTTGCAAAAGTCGAGCAGTTTAGTAACGGCGAACTTAAAATAAAATCAAAATTAAAGCCTAAAATAGGCGATTCTATTGCGGTAAACGGCGTGTGCCTGACAGTTACTAAGCTTTTTGACGGGGGCTTTTACTTAAATGTTGCCAGCGAAACCAGAAGTATTGTAGATGATAGCAAATTCAAAGATTTTGTGCATATAGAACCGGCGATGCAAATGGGCGACAGATTTGAAGGGCACATTGTGCAAGGTCATATCGATTGCGTCGGCGAAGTTATTAAAATAGACAGCCGCGGCAACGGTGTTGATTACTATATAAAAGTTCCAAAAGAGCAGATTAAATACATAGTTCCAAAAGGTTCAATCGCAATTGACGGCGTCTCTTTAACCGTAAACGATGTTTTTGACGACAGCTTCCGCTTAACAATAATCCCGCACACCCTCGAAAACACCCTTATTAAAAATTATAAAACCGGCACAAAAGTAAACATAGAAACCGATATGTTCGCCCGCTACATCGAACATATTTTAGCGCGAAAAGATGCATCGAAAAAAGCCTTAAGCTGGGGTGAGGCTGATGCAATCAGTATGAGTTTTTAATCAACGCTTTGCGTGGATTGGCTGATAGTTGATGTTTTGGAAAGCTTTCTCTTATTTCACATCAGGAGATGAGGAACAAGAAAAAGTTATGCTATAATTATAATAACAAATCCAAACAAGGATATTTAAATGTATGCAATTGAATTTGAAGCACCAATAAAAAATGGAGTTATTGTAATTCCTGAAAAATTTAGCAATTTGAAAGAAAATAGTAATGCCAAAGTAATAGTTTTGATTGATAAAGCGGAAGAAACCCAAAAACCGCTATTTGATGAGTTTTTATCGATGACAGAAAATGTAGAAAGTGTAAAAAGTTTCAATAGAGAACAGCTGCACAATTTTATATAGTGAAGATATGCAGCATAATCAAATTATAGAAAATAAGTTAAAAATTATTAATCCTTTTATTAACACCTAATTATGAATATTTACGATTATAAAGTGCCAAGCAGCGGAGAAGATTTTAGCACTCTTTTTGAAAACAGAAATACCAAAATAGTGCGGATTGTCAGTTCTGATATACTAGAGGAGATTGAGTATTGCCAAGAAGAAGATGAATTTGTTATTCTGCTAGAAGGCAGTGCAGTTTTAGAAATAGAAGGCAGCAAAATAACACTAAACAGAGGCGACACACTGCTTATCCCCGCGAAAACAAGGCATAAAGTATTATCAACACAAAAAGGAACTTTGTGGATTGCGATACATGCGGAAAACGGAAAACTGAAAACTGAAAACGGCATTATTGGTGATTTTTAATATTCGGAAAGCGGAAAACAGAAAACGGCATTGTGGGTGATTTTTGATATGCGGAAAACGAAAAGCGGCATTATTAGTAATTTTTAAATAAGGTAATATTATGATTGATAAAATAGAATTTATAAAACATTTAGGAATAAAGCAAGAGGGGGATTTGCTTACATTAGAGCAAAAAAAAGAGCTGTTAAACCATATAGGCTCTATTCACGCAGGCGCCATTTTTACGCTTGCAGAAACCCAAAGCGGTGTCTATTTGCAAAAACTTTTTCCCGAACTTAAAAATAAAGCCGGCGCAGTGCTAAGGGATGCAAAGATTAAATACAAATTACCTGCTTTTGAAAAAGTTACCGCTTATGCGTCGGCAGATAAAGATGCAATAGAAAAATTTAAAACTCAATTTAGTAAAAAAGGCAGAGGATTACTGCAAATAGAGGTAAAAATTAGAGATATAAATAATGCTTTATGTGCACAGGCTGTTTTTGTCTGGTTTGTTAAAAAACTTTAAGGCAAAAGGCGCAACAGCGCCTAAAAAGTTATAAATTACTCTTTAACTTCAAACTGCTCTCTACCCATTTCGTAAAGGTCGTTGCCGTAAGTATCGTTAATTACAGTTACCGGAAAATCTTCTACAACGATTCTTCTTACAGCTTCAGGACCAAGTTCGGGGTAAGCTATTACTTCGGCTTCTTTGATTTTTTTGCCCAAAAGCGCGCCTGCGCCGCCAGTTGCGCCAAAATAAATTCCGCCGTATTTAACACAAGCATCTTTTACGGCTTGGTTTCTTTTTCCTTTGCCAATCATACCCAAAGAACCATGTTTTAGCATTGTCGGAGAGTAGCTGTCCATTCTGTAACTTGTAGTTGGTCCCGCGCTTCCTATCGGGTCGCCAGGTTTTGGAGGAGTTGGTCCAACGAAATATATTACACTCCCTTCAATCGGAAACGGAAGCTCTTCGCCTTTTTCTAAAAGTTCTACAAGTCTTTTATGCGCCGCATCTCTTGCAGTGTATAAAACGCCGCTTAAATATACTACATCGCCTGCTTTAAGTTTTTTTGTATCCTCTTTTGTAAGAGGTGCTGTTAAATTATATGTTGCCATTTTCTCTCCTCTTATATAGTTATATGTGCGTGTCTTGAACTGTGGCATTGAACATTTACAGAAACCGGCAAGCTTGCAATGTGGCAAGGGTTAGACTCGATATGAACAGCCAAAGCGGTTTTTGTTCCGCCCATTCCCATTGCGCCGATACCTAGTTTATTTACCTCTTCTAAAATAATCTGTTCTAACTCATCCATTTCAGGGTCAGGATTTTTTGTTCCTACATCTCTAAAAAGCGCATGTTTTGAGCTGATTGCTGCTTTTTCAAATGTTCCGCCAATCCCTACGCCTACAGTAATTGGAGGGCAAGGGTTTCCGCCCGCATCGCTTATAACTTCTTTAACAAACTCTATAACACCCTCTTTCCCGGCTGCTGGCGGAAGAACTTTTGCACGGCTTACATTTTCGCTCCCGCCCCCTTTTGCTGCATACTCTATATCGATTTTATCACCCTCTACAATATCTAAATGGATAATTGCCGGCAGGTTGTAGCCTAAAGTGTCTTTTAAATTTGCTCTGCTGAAAGGCTCGCAAGTTGAAGGTCTTAAATACGCCTCTTCATACGCCTCTTTAGTCGCTTGATTTAAGGCATCTTTTAAAAGCCCGCCTTTAATGCGCACATCTGCGCCCAATTTAACAAAAAATACCGCCAAACCTGTATCTTGGCAAAGCGGACGCTCTTCGTCTCTTGCTATTTTTGCATTTTCTAAAAGCTGTTTAATTACCTCTTTTGCAACTTCCGATTTTTCAGTCTCTAGCGCTTCTTCTAGCGCTTTTAGCGTATCTTCGGGCAAATTGGTTGCGGTTACTTTAATCATATTCTTAACGGCATTGACAATGTCGTTATACTCAACTTCTCTCATAATACCTCCTAATCAAAAAATTTATTGTTTTTTAAGACATCAATCATCTCTTTTACAGAATTAACACTATTTTCAAACTGTTTTTCCTGCTCTTTAGTTAATGTCATCTCAAACACCTTTTCTACGCCGTTTGCGCCAAGTGCCACAGGCACGCCCGATACAACATCGCTGTATCCGTAATGTCCGTCTAAATAAACAGCGCAAGGGTGAATCTGCTTAGTATCTTTTAAAATCGCTTCTACCATTAAAGCGGTCGCTTTTGCAGGTGCATAGTAAGCTGAACCGTTTTTTAAATAACCTACAATTTCTGCACCTCCATGTCTTGTTCGCTCTACGATTTCGTCTATCTCTTCTTTGCTTAAAATATCCGAAAGCGGCACGCCCGCAACAGTAGAAAATTTAGGAAGCGGCACCATAGAGTCGCCATGCCCACCCATTACACTGGCTCTTATCTGCCCTGCTCCGTATCCGATTTTTTCGTAAATAAAGTGCGCCATTCTTGCACTGTCTAAAATACCTGCCATACCCACAACACGCTCTTTTGGGAATCCCGAAACCTTGAGCGCAACATAAGTCATAACATCAAGCGGGTTTGAAACCATAATAATAATAGAATCAGGGGCATATTTTTTCACATCCAATACAACCTGCTTTGTGATTTCTGCATTAATCATAAGCAAATCATCTCTGCTCATTCCCGGTTTTCTAGGGCTTCCTGCTGTAATTACAACAATATCGCTATCTTTTAAATCACTGGCTTCGTGTGCAACTTTTACCACAGTATGGGTTCTGGCAACATTGGCTGCCTGGCTCATATCCAGCGCTTTGCCCATAGATATATCCGAATGCCTGTCTTTTAACCAAATTTCGTGACATACCCCTCGCATTGCCAGCGAATACGCAACAGTTGCGCCTACATTTCCTGCGCCGATAATTGTAACCTTATTACCTTTTTTAATGTCCATAACTCTCCTTTAACCGCCCCTTTTTAACAAAACACAAATAAAAAACATAATTATTTCTTAATTGTATTTTGTTGTAAGGAGCAGTCAATTATTAAATAGACTTTTTTATCACCATAGCTTTGACCAGATTTTAAAAAAGTTTTGAATAATCTTGCTGCTTTAAAGCCTATTTATGGTGCATCCTTATATCGCAACAAGTTTAATATTATTATAGCCCTTTAGCAACAACTCCGCCCTTAATTTGGCGAAGTTATTTAAAGTAAATCTTTTTCGATTTCAAATCTACACTTAAATTGAATCGATAATTTCATTAAATGTTTTAGAAGGTCTCATTGCAGCTTCTGCTTTTACATCATCTGGTTTGTAATATCCGCCGATATCTGCAGGTTTTCCTTCTGCTGCTAATAACTCTTCTAAAATTTTCTCTTCATTTTCTTCTAGTTTTTTAGCAACTTCTGCAAATTTAGGATTGCTCTCAGCAAGAGCCTGCGCCCAGTATTTTGCCAAATAGAAGTGGCTTGCTTTGTTATCAGGCTGACCCGCTTTTCTGCCAGGCGCGTTATTGTTGTCTAAGTAAGCTTCGTTTGCTTTATCAAGCGCATCTAAAACTGCTTTAACTTTTTCGTCGCCTGTTTTATTGTGAATCATTCTTAAAGACTCTGCCAAAGCTAAGAATTCACCCAAAGAATCCCATCTTAAGTGGCTCTCTTTTAAGAATTGGTCAACATGTTTAGGGGCACTTCCACCCGCACCTGTTTCAAACAATCCTCCGCCTGCAAGCAATGGAACGATACTCATCATTTTTGCACTGGTTCCAAGTTCTAAAATCGGGAATAGGTCTGTTAAATAATCTCTTAAAACATTTCCTGTTACGGAAATTGTGTTAAGCCCTGCTCTGCTTCTTTTTAAAGTATATCTCATTGCAAGCTTCGGTGCCATAATATGGTATTCAATCGGCTCTTTTTCTAAATATTCAGGCAGATACTCTACAACTTTTTTAATCATATTTGCATCATGTGCACGAATAGAATCCAGCCAGAATACTGCAGGATCGCCTGTTAATTTTCCTCTCTCATGCGCTAATTTAATCCAATCTTTAATAGCATCATCTTTTGCTCTATATGCTCTCCAAATGTCACCTTTTGAAACATCAAAGCTCATTAAAACATTGCCTTCACCGTCTTTAACCTCAACGGTTCCATCTTCAGGCACCTTAAACGTATATGGGTGAGAGCCGTATTCTTCCGCTTTCTTAGCCATTAAACCAACATTGCTCACATGCCCCATTGTTGTTACATCAAACTGTCCGTTTCTTTTGCAGTCTTCTAAAATTTCATCATACATTAAAGCGTAGCTTCTGTCAGGAATTACAGCAACGCACTCTTGAAGCTCGCCATCTTTATTCCACATTTTGCCGCCTTCTCTAATTACAGGAGGCATAGAAGCGTCTATAATAATATCGTTAGAGAAGTGAAGGTTTGTTATTAAATTGTCGCTGTCAACCATTGCAATATTCGGTTTCCCATTTAAAATTACATCTTTAATTGCAGCTTCGATTTCTTCTTTTTTATCAGAGTTTTCAAGCTTTTTAAGCAAATCGCCAATACCCATATCAGGATTTACGCCTAATTTAGCAAATTCATCTGCATATTTTGTAAATACATCTTTAAAGAACTCTTCAACAGCGTAGCCAAACATTACTGGGTCGCTCATTTTCATCATAGTAGCTTTTAAGTGAATTGACCATAAAAGCCCTTTTTCTTCAGCATCTTTAATAGATTTAGCAAGAAGTTTTTTAAGAGCCGCAGCAGATAAAAAACTTCCGGAAATTACCTCTTTTTCTTCCACATTATCGATAGTTTTAACAACTTTTCCATTTAATTCGATTGTATAATTATCTGCTTTTTTGGCAATTAAAGACTGCTCGTTATCGAAGAAATCCCCCTCATCCATATAAGCAACATATGCTTGGCAGTTTTCGGCAAACGGTTTTAATCTGTGCGGATGGTTTTGCGCAAATTTCTTAACAGCAGCTGCAGCGCGTCTGTCTGAGTTACCCTCTCTTAATACCGGGTTTACTGCACTTCCTTGACATTTTGCATATTTTGCAGCAATCTCTTTCTCTTCGTCGGTTTGCGGATTTTCAGGATAATCAGGTAAATCAAAACCTTTCTCTTTAAGCTCTGCAATACAAGCTTTTAACTGCGGAACAGATGCAGAAATGTTAGGCAGCTTAATAATATTTGCTTCGGGTTTTTGCACCAACTCTCCAAGTTTTGCAAGCTCATCTTCCATTAATCCAAATGTTGCCAAAACACGGCCCGCAAGCGAAATATCGGTTTGCTCAATATCAACACCCGCTTCTTTTAAAAACTTTTCCACAACAGGAAATAGCGAATAAGTCGCCAGTGCTGGCGCCTCGTCTATTTTAGTCCAAATAATCTTTTCTTGAGACATAAAGTTCCCTCCGTAATTATAATTGATAAACAGAGTTTAACAATTAAACACTCAAAGCAGACTTTAATAGAAGTTTATTTTACATTTAAGAGTGTGTAATGTTTCGGTTTAACACAAATTAGACAGAGTATCTTTTATATCTATTGTGCAGATACGAAACTTAAAAAATAAATGTGTGAAAAAAAGTAACATATAAAAATATATCGAATTTTATTTTACTTTTTTCTTCCAAACAATAATGGTTAAAAGCAATAACAAAAGAATAATCAGAGGCTGTCCCAAATCGGGGTTTATTACGCCGTTTAGACTCAGCATATTTGCACTGTATAGAACAGTCCAAGTAATTAGCGTTGCACCCATTGTAAGCAGCAGATATTTTGCACGGCTTAAAAATCTTTTATGCAGCGGAAGAAAGGCAAAAATTAAAACAATTAACAGCGGCGCAAAAAGAGGCATTACCAGTTTTGTATAAAGAGATGATTTTACTTTTGAACTGTCTATATTTTGCTCTTTTAAAAGAATTAAAGCTTTTATTCCATCTATTATGCTCATTCTTTTACCCTCATAGAGCAAGCGGACAACTTTTGGGTAATAACCTTGCAGTATCTCTTTTTTTTGCAAATGAGAAATTTTATACCCGATAGGTTTGCCGTCTTTGTATTCCATAGTTTTTTTCTCTATATTTTTAGCAATCCATTTACCGTTTTCAAATTTTGCACTTTTAAAATGTAAAATATCGGTTAATTTATTTCCTTTTTTTATATATAGTGTAACACCTTTAAATTCTTTGGCAACTACATCCATCTTTTGGGCAAAAACAAAATTATTATTGTATTTAAAAAATATTTTATCAAGCGATTTAAAAAGCTGCCTGTTATCTAAAATTGCTCTTGCGCTGTCTCCGCTGTATGCAAACTTTGTAAAATTTAACCCCACAATTATTAAATAAATCAAAAGAAAAACAGAAATAAACGGTTTAATTAAGCGTTGTTTATTGTAACCAAAAGATAAAAAAGAGAGCAAATGGCTGCGCCAAACCAAATTAGAAAATGTAATAATCGCTCCAAATACAAAAGCTATCGGATAGATAAAAAGAAAAAAGTCGCAAAATGTGTAATAAAAATATAAAAGTTTTCTATTTACACCTTGTATATCGCCCACATACTGAATAAAATCAATTAGAGTTGCGGCAAATGTCAAACCGAAAGCGACAATTAAAAAACTTTTTAAATACTGTTTGGCAAGGTAAAAAAATGCTTTCATATCTGGCTTATATCTTTTTTTGAATATTTAGACTTTAACTCAATTAAGTCCATATTCAGCCAATTTTTGGCAACTTCGGCAGCATAATTTACAAACTTTTCCAGCTGTTCTTGCTCTTCTTTATTAAAATTGCTCAGCACATAATTTGGCACCATCTCTTTTCGCCCGGGTTTGCTAATGCCTAAACGCAATCTATTATACTCTTTTGTTATTAAAGCATCAATCGATTTTAAACCGTTATGCCCGCCGTTTCCTCCGCCTTTTTTTATTCGCACAGCGCCAAAAGGCAAATCTATTTCGTCGTGGATTACTAAAATATCAGCCGGATTTATCTTGTAAAAAGATGCAACAGCTTGCACGCTTTTACCTGATAAATTCATAAAAGTAGCAGGTTTTAACAGCAGCAAATCACCCGATTTGTAAAGTTCGCCTAAAAATTTTTTATTTGTCTGATTTGCAGTTTGAAGTTCTTGCAGAAGTTTATCGACAACCATAAAGCCGATATTATGGCGGTTGTTTTTGTATGTCGGGCCGGGGTTGCCCAATCCGACTATAAGTTTCATTATCTCGCTTTAATTACACCACACACAGAAACATGCGGTTTATCCATAAGCTTGCAGTTAGCTGGCGCTTCCATATCTCTAATTAAGATAGAATCATCTCTGTCTAAATCGCTTACATCTAAAGTAATTTTAGCAGGAATATCTTCGATTTTTCCTCTAACTCTTACTCTTCTTTTAGTAATAACCAAAACACCTTTATTTTTAAGACCTTTTGGTGTTCCGGTTGTTTCAATAGGCACTAAATAATCGCTTACAGTATCTGGCAGCGCAACTCTTAAATCAACATGCAAAATCATACCGGTAACCGGGTGAAGCTGATACTCTTGAACAACAACATTATACTCTTTATCAGCCACTTTTACAGGGAATGCAAGAGACTCTTTTCTTCTTACTGTTCTTACAAAATCTCCGTGTTTAAATGCACAGTGAACATTCTCTACGCCTTTTGCGTAAATGTTCGCAATTAGATAACCATCTCGGCGAAGTTTTTTAGCATCACTCTTGCCGATACTCTCTCTAACTATACCTTCTAACATTTTGTTTCCTTAAAATAATTTTGAGACGCGATTATATCTAAATAATCTTAAAAGAAGAATGAAGAGAGAAGGCGTTTTTAGCCTTCTTCTTAATAGTCATATGCAGCTTCGCCGTTATTTACCGTAATAATCAAGGTGGTGCCTCTCATTTTATAGTGTGCTTCGCCGTCTATAATTGTGCCGTCGCTATATACAAACGGAGTATATTGCATATTATAATTTTTATCAAATACAACATATTCTTGCAAATTATCTATATAAATATTACCGTCTGTTTGATACATTGTTGCATTGTTGCTATCGCCTTCATAAATAAATACCGTATGCTCAAATCCGTTGCTTTTGCCATCTTGAGTAGTTATTAAATTTAAATAAATTTTAAATTCATTATCACCGATTTGCTCTAGCGATATTTTAGAATCTTTTTTAAC
>JALWKP010000132.1 GCA_027081355.1 Campylobacteraceae bacterium | reverse complement strand
AGAGAATATTATAAGTCGCCTTGGTGTCAAAAGGCAAAAGTTAAGCAAAGTTTTGAAGATTTAATAAAAAATGCTAAATTTGAGTATATCTTTTTAAGTTACAATAATGAAGGCTTAATGAGTGAAATTGATGTTAAAAATATTATGCAAAAATATGGTGAATATGAGTTAGTAAAAAAAGAGTATCAACGCTTTAAAGCAGATAAAACAGAAAATAGAAATCATAAGGCTGATAAAACTTATGAATATTTGCATATATTAAAGAAAATGTAAAAAGCTTAACTTTAAGGCACTGAGGGGCAACCCCATTGCATTAAGTTAAAGACTTTATACCCATAAAATGTATAAAGCTTAAAGCTAAAAGTCGATAGAGGAAAACACCTTGACATTCGGATTACGAAATACTGATTGCAAAAACAGATTCCTCTAATCTCTAATTTCTAATCTCTTTTCTCTAAAATAGCAGCTTTTGGCTTTAAGCTTTGTGTCAATAAATGGGTATTTTGCTCTTAACTTAGTGGTAATGAGGGGGCAGCCCTTGCGGCTGCCTTAATGCGGATTACATTAAATCCGTAGCTTTTGTTACATTGTATTTTAAGCCTATCTCTTCGGCGGTGCAGCCTAGGGCTAGGGCTATCATTTGCGGTAGGTGTAATACCGGCAGTTCTATGTCGCGGCCTAGCTGTTTGCCGGCGCTGTCTTGTTTTAAGTCCATATTTAGCTGGCAAAGCGGGCATGGGGTTACCATTAGGTCGGCATTGTTGTCTATTGCGTCAAGAAGTGCGGTTCCGCTTAATGCGTTACTTGTTTTTGGCGCTTGCAAATCAACATGGAAACCGCAGCATTTGTTTTTGCTTTCGTAATCTACGCTGTTACCCTCTAAGGCTTCGATTAGATTATCTAACGAAGTTGGAACATAAGGGTTTTCGCCGCCGTTTACTTCGTGGTGCAGTTCGCTTGGGCGGATATTGTGGCAGCCGTAGAACGGTGCAATATTAAAGTGGCTTAGCGGCACTTGCACATTTTCTTTTATTTTGTCTAAACCGTAATCTTCGATTAATACATATTGAAAATGTCTAACACGGCTTGTGCCTTTATATTCTAAACCTACTTCTGCAAGTTTTTCGTTAACTTTTGCTTTTAGTTCAGGGTCGCTGTCTAGGCGCTCTTTTGTCATTGCAGAGTTTAACTGGCAAGTGTTACAGATGGTAACCATATCTAAGCCCAGTTTTTCTGCATAACAGATATTTCTAGCATTTAAAACAAGTGCTAAGAAATCATCGAAATCTTGCAAATGGCTAGCTCCGCAGCAGCTTGCTTCGTCTAATAACACAAGCTCAATTCCAAGCTTATTAGCCACAGCCATTGTAGAAGATAGAAGCTCCGGTGTAGATTCTCTTGCGGTGCAACCCGTATATAATGCATATTTTAATTGACTCATCATAGCTTCCTTTTATAGTTCGTTCTTTTGTGATATTTCGATAAGTTTTTTAATCTCATCTAAATTTTTGCTTTTTGGCATCTTTTTCTTCGCAAAATCAAATGGATGCACTTTGCCTGCTTTAATCATTTTTAGAGCTTCGCTTAAGTGTTTAACTACGCCCAATCCTTCAGAGTAAAGAACAATATCTTGCTCATCTAGGTAACCAAATTTCTTAATTGAGCGAACAAAGCCTTCTGCGTGTTTAGTTGCAACATTTCTTTCTGCAACACCTTGTTCGAATTGCATATTGTGCAGTCTTGTAATTTTCTGAATAGGATTTACATCTTTAGGACAAGCTTCGGCACACTCGAAACATTTAACACAATCCCAAACGCCGCTGCCAAGTTCTGCTGTAATTTCAAGTCTTTCTTTGCCTGCGTTGTCTCTGCCGTCGGCTGTAAAGCGGTAAGCTGCCGCAAATGCTGCTGGTCCTAAGTAATCTTCGTTTATTTCAATTACTGGGCAGGCATAGTGGCAGCTGCCGCATTGAATGCAGTAATCTGCATCCAGCAAATTTGCAACTTGAGCTTTGCTCATTATATTTTCTGTTGTCGGGTGCGGATCTACATCTGCTTCTAAATACGGTTTAACAGCAGCGTGTTTCTCCCAAAAATCGCCTTTGTCTATAATCATATCTTTAACGGCTCTTTTTTGACTTTGAGGCTCAAATACCAGTTCGTCGCCAAACATCTCTACCAATTCCATAGCATTTTGCTTACAAGATAGAACCGCTTTGCCGTTTACTTTAATACCGCAAGCCCCGCAAATACCGTGGCGGCAGCTTCGTCTGTAAGAGAAACTTCCGTCATGTTCCCATTTAATACGGTTAAGCAAGTCTAAGATTAACTCATCTTTGCCCACTTCCATTTCGTATTTTTTATAGTATGGCAGGTAGTCGGTTTCGGCATTGAATCTAAATGCTTTAATTGTAATCGTTTTTTTATTGCTGCTCATCTTAGACCCCTTAATATTTTCTTTCTTGTGGTTCAAACTTGCCTAAAACTACATCGCCGTATTCAAGTTCTAGCTCGTAATCTCCGCTAAATTTAGCGTAAGTGTGTTTTAAGAAGTTCTCATCGTCTCTTTGCGGATAATCTTCTCTAAAGTGCGCGCCGCGGCTCTCTTTTCTAGCTAATGCACCCTCTACGATAAATAGCGAGAAGTCAATCAAGTGTCCAAGCTCTATAGCTTCTTGTAAATCCGTATTGAATGTGTTAGACTTATCATCTATTCTGATATTTTTATATCTTTCATAAAGCTCTTTTAATTTCTCTTTTTGTTTTAACAAAGACTCTTCGTTTCTAAATACGCCTGCATCCATTGTCATAGATTCTTGAAGCTCATTTCTAAGTGCCGGAACTCTTTCGCTGCCGTTATTTGATTTGGTCCAGTTTACTTTGTCAATCATAGGTTTAGCATCTTCTTTGCTTGCCGGTTCAAAGTCGATTTTATCAATATCTTCTAACATAGACTGCCCAGCAACTCTGCCGAAGAACAGCGCTTCTAAAAGTGAATTTGCGCCAAGGCGGTTTGCGCCGTGAACACTTACACAGCTGCATTCTCCGGCTGCATAAAGACCCTCTACAAGTTCTGTCGGAGATTTTTTTACTTGAGTTCTTATATTTACGGGAATGCCGCCCATAGAGTAGTGACCTGTTGCTGCAATCATAATAGGCTCTTTAAGCATATCTTGCCCGAGGAATGTAATTGCCAGCTCTCTAAGCTCCGGAAGTTTTGTAAGAATTGTCTCTTTTGGAAGGTGCGTTAAATCGATATAAACTGCATCTTTATTTGGTCCAACGCCTCTGCCTTGGCGAATCTCTTCCATAATAGCCCGGCTTACAACATCGCGAGATGCGAGTTCCATAGCATTTGGAGCATATTTTTCCATAAAGCGCTCACCCTCAGAGTTATAAAGGCGTCCGCCTTCGCCGCGTGCTGCCTCTGAAATCAAGATACCGCTTCCGCCTAGACCGGTTGGGTGGAATTGAACAAACTCCATATCTTCAAGAGGCAAACCGCGTCTTGCAAAAATAGAAAGCGCATCGCCCGTATTAGCGTGTGCGTTAGAATTAATTTTAAACGCCCTTCCGTAACCGCCTGTTGCAAACATTGTTGCTTTAGCATTAAAAATTGCCGGCTCGCTGGTTCTGATATTGTAAGCCGCAACCCCTTTTGCTTTGCCGTTTTCATAAAGCACATCGGCGCAATACCATTCGTCAAACACTTCGATACCCGCGCGGAATGCCTGCTCGTAAATTGTTTGTAAAAGTGTTAAACCTGTTCTGTCAGCTGCGTAGCAAGCTCTTGGTTTGCTTTGCCCTCCAAACGGACGGCGCGCAATTTTTCCTTCGTCGTCTCTTGAGAAAACCGCACCCATTCTTTCTGCCCAGCGGATGGTTTCGGGAGCTTTTGAACACATAAGTTCAATCGCATCCTGGTCGCCTAAGTAGTCGCTTCCTTTTACTGTGTCGAATTCGTGCAGCTCAGTTGAATCGTCTTCGCCCAAAGCTGCATTTATTCCGCCTTGTGCAGCGCCTGAGTGGCTTCTAAGCGGATGAAGTTTAGTAATTACGGCAACTCTTTTGCCCGCCTCTTTTAACTCTTTTGCTGCTGCAAGCCCGGCAAGCCCGGCACCCACAATAACAGCGTCGTATTCGTAAATCTTTACATCTTCTAGCTGCATTCAATACCCTTGAAGTAAATTTTGCACAATTATATTATTTTAGCTATATAAGATAGGTTAATAAATGTGTATAAAAAGCCAATTTTTGTGCAGTAGTGTTAAAAGGTTACAAGAACTTGCACAATATTACTTTTAGTAATTTTATTGATTAAAATCTTTATAAATAGGATATAATAATACAGAGCAAATTCTGCAATTGTCAGCTTGCATATAAACAGCTTAAGGGATTCTTTTTGGATTTAGAAAGTTACTGGATAGATAAAATCAAAAGCACATACACAGGTGATGACGGCGCTATTATAGACAAATGGGTTTATGCAATGGATGCATTTTGGGAAAACACCCATTTTAAGCGCGAATGGATGAGTATGGAACAGATTGCTTATAAAGCTTTTATGGTTAATCTTTCAGATATGGTGGCGATGAATGCAACTGTTAAATATATGCTTATTACGCTGGCGTTGCCTCAAAATATTCAAACTTCTCAATTAGACAGATTGAGTTCGGAGTTTAATGCTCTTGCTAAAAAATATAATATAGATATAATCGGCGGCGACACCATAGGCAGTGAAATATTGGGCATAACCATTACTATGATAGGAACCAGCAAAAACCCTTTGCGCAGAGACAGAATACAAAATGGCGATATTTTGGCTTACACCGGAACGCTTGGAGAGTCAAAAGCCGATTTGGAAAAACTGTTTTTGGGCGAAAGAATAAGTGATAATTCCAAATTTTACCGCCCGGTATTAAGAGAAGATTTTGTAAAAGCTGTAACACCTTGGCTTAGCGGCGGAATGGATATAAGCGACGGGCTTTACTGCGATACGAACAAATTGCTTAAATGCAATAACCTCTTTTTAAAAGAGTTAAAAGTCATCCCGCCAGAACAGGGTGAAAGCGGAGAAGAGTATGAAATGCTGATAGCTTTTCCTCCTGAAAATTTAAACAGAGTAAAAAGAATAGCTAAATTAACCAATACACCTTTGATAATTTTTGGCAAAACAACTACTGAGCGAATGGACTTTTATCCTTGCAAATCGCAGCATTTTAGTATGTAGGGGCAACCTTTGTAGCTACCAAAATATATTGCTGTATTTCGAACAACCACAAAGGTTGCCCCTCATTGGTATTAAGTTAAGAGCAAAATATATTTTATTGATATAAAACTTAAAATCAGAAGCTAAAAAATACATAAAAACCACAAGCCAACAGCCTATTACTCCTCAACACTCAACCCTAAAACCTATCTGCAACTCAAAAGCTACCCAATTTTTCTTACAAACAGCACTTTTAAATAATTTCCCTGCGGATATTTAGGATCAACTTTAAAATCTTTCGGCAAAGAAAAACTCTCTTCTATTTTATACTTAATTTTCATATCTTTAAAAGCTTTGTCTATAAAACCTTTAAATTTCATCATACCAAAATTTGCTGCATTTGTAGAGGCAACTATCACTCCGTTTTTTTCGGTAATTGCAATTATCTCTTTTAACAGTTTGGTGTAGTCTCTGCTTGCGCTGAATGTTCTTTTTTTAGAACGGGCAAAACTTGGCGGGTCGGATACAATCAAATCGTATTTAAACCCCTTTTTATAGGCGTATTTAAAGTAATCGAACACATCCGCAACTATTATTTTCTGTCTGTTTAAATCGATGCCGTTTATAGTAAACTGCTCCGTGGTTTTTGGCAAAGAGCGTTTCGCCAAATCCACGCTTGTTGTCTCTTTACTCCCGCCAAGCGCCGCAAATACCGAAAAGGCACCCGTGTAAGAGAATGTATTTAAAAAAGTCTTACCCTTTGCGTATTTATCTCTGATAGTTTTTCGCACCTCTCTCTGGTCTAAAAAAACGCCGACCATCGCTCCGTCGTCTAAATAGACGGCAAAATTAACACCGTTTTCTTTTACTATCAAAGGCTCGGGCGCTTTTTCTCCCAGCAAAAAATCGCTTTCATCGCCGATATACTGCCCCTTCGCATCAAAACGCCGTTTTTGGTAAATACCTTTAAATTCCAAAACCTCTTGCAAAGCTTTTAAAATCTCATCTTTAAATTTAAAAATCCCAAAACTATACCAAGTTATTACCAAAAAACCGTCGAAATAATCTATTGTTAAACCACCTATTCCGTCCCCTTCGCCGTTAAATAGCCTAAAAGCCGTAGTTTGCGTATTATTAAAAAACTCTTTCCTGTATTTTACCGCCTCTTTAAACCTGCGCGCAAAAAACCCGCTGTCTATAACTTCGCTCTCTTTCCTGCTTAAAATCCACCCATAACCTTTATTCTGCACCCCGTAATAAGCTTTGGCAACAAACTTTCCCCTGCTGTCGTACAACTTTAAAACCGCCCCTTCCTCTTTTAATAGCGACCAATCCTCAATAAACTCGCTATGCAAAAGCGGATACCCCTCTTTAACTTTTTGCTCAAACTCTTTTTTTAGGATAACTTTTATCTCTTTAGGCATAATATCTCCGGCATAAAAATTATTAGTAATTTATCATAATATTATAAAAATAACGGCATAATTTTTACTCTATTTTTCTGAAAGGTTCAGCTTGGTTGTTTTGGGTATCGGCAATGTTTTGCAAAAAGATGACGGAATAGGTGTTTACGCTTCTTCTTTTTTGGAGAAAAATTATAACTTTTCCAAGCCTGTTAAAATAATCAATGGCGGGGTTGAGGGGATAAATTTATACTCTGTATTTGAACAAAACAGCCATATTTTAATTTTAGATTCAATAGAGCTAAATGATGAGCCGGGTTCTATTTATTTAATTCCGTCTTACAAATTAAGCGGACACGGTTTAAACAGCGGAGGAGCTCATGAAATAGGTGTAATCCAATGCATAGATATGCTTGAACTGCAAGGCAAAGATATTCCAACTGCTACAATTTTAGGAATTATCCCGCACCATATAACCTTTGAAATAAACCTAAGCAACACCCTAAAAGAGAAATTCAACGCCTACATAAAAACCGCTCTAAACTATCTAAACAAAAACGGTATAACCGCCACCCCAAAAGAGCAGCAAATCTCTTTAGAAGAAATTATTAAAGAAGTAAAAAGGGTTTAACCTTGATAAAAAGCTTAAAGCTAAAAGCTGAAAGCTTGACTTTGCCGTCATTCCCGCGAAAGCGGGAATCCAGAGATATTGGTTAAATGGTTGACTGGTTATTGGTATATTGGAAAAGATTTCATTACCTTTCACCAATATACCAGTAACCAATACACCAATATACAAAAATTTAATAGTATTAAAAAATGCTATTCCTCCAATAATAAAACCATTGCGAAGCAATGTTTCCAAAACTATTCACTATTAACTTTTAACTATTCACTCATTCGTGCGGCACGGTCGCACCTACAATTCTTAACTCCCAATCAAACCCTCGTTTCCCACCCGTCATAACTTGCACCATACTCTTCGCAAAGGTTAATTAAATGCAGTGTAATTTCGTCAATATCGGTATAAAACGGCTTGTCGTCTCTAAACAGAATAACTCCATCAATTCCCTCTTCGCTTTTAGTATTTTCTAATTTTTCAAAACCTTCATCTTGCAATTTTTGCAATAAAGTTTGTTTTTGCTCTTCGGTTGAATTAGTAAAAAATATTTTATGCTCAAGAATTCTTGATAATTCAAGCGGAATTCCTTTTGCTTTTAGGGCATCGCACACTTTATGGTTTTGAATAATTTGCCACTCTTTGGCATTTGGAAAGAGTAGATTTTTATAGTAATTCCACTCGCTATCATCTTGAAAGCCGGTTGTAATTTCATAATTTTTGTGCTCATCTAAAGCAAAATCCAAAAAATCTTGCCAATTGTAGGTAAATTGCAAATAATAAAGAAAAGTAACATACCCGTCACTAATAATACGCCCTACATACTTACCTATTCTAAACTTTATTAAAGCAGCTTCTAATTTATCTTCTAAAAACATAATTTCAGGCTTTTCCTCACTGCTTAAAAGCCCATTCTCTTTTGGCTCTTTTAATTTAACTTTAATAAAAGCAATTGTCGGATAGATATACTTAAAATTCTCAACATCCATCGAAATACCTGCATTAAATAAAATAGAAGCCGGCTTGCCCTCTAAATTTTTCATATAAATTTCCCAATACTCTTGCACGATTAATTCCTTTTTAGTTAATTGGTATATTGGTTACTGGTTATTGGTTGGTTGAGTTGATTGACAACTTCCAATATACTAATAACCAATACACCAATAACAAATATTTTCTTAACTCATCTCCAGGCTCATCAAATACATATCTTCCCCATCAAGCACTTTAACCCTCAAGCTCTCGCAGTATGGGCAGTAGTATCTCACCTCATCGACTTCAAAAACTTTATGGCAGTCTCGGCATTCAAGTTTTAACTTTTGCTCATTTATAACAAGTTCGGCATTTTCGCACATTGTGCCCTCTTTAAAGGTGTCAAAAGCTACTTTTAACAAATGAATCTCTATACCGCTCATCACTCCGATTTTGCAAATTACTTTGTTTATCTCTTTTGCCCCGTTTTGCTCGGCAACCTCTTCGCACTGGTTTATTAGGGCTTGAACTACGCTATACTCATGCATTTTTTAACCTTTTTGGTGTTTTTATCGGGCATATTTTGTAAACAAATTCATATCGCAATTTATGAAATTCACTTCTCTCATCCCAAAATTCAGAATGCATAACTTTAAGCTCCTCCTCTTTACACTGCTCAATAAAATTCTCATTTTCCATTAAAAAATCCTCTTTTTCCCACAAAAAATCTTGATATTTATCTTCATCTTCAATAAGCTTTTTGCAAAATTGCTTTAAACTTTGCAAATAATCTCCCTCTAACACTTCATCAACCAAACCAATCTCTTTAGCTTTTTTTACATTTAGCGGCAAACACTCATTTAAAAGCCTCTTTGCCATATCCTCCCCTACTCTTTTTGGCAAAGTAAAGGTGTGATATTCACTCCCGCTTAAGCCCAAAGTTTTATAGTGCGGATTAAGCACCACATCACCGGCACCCACCACAAAATCACAAGCTGTAGCCAAAAATACTCCCCCAGCTCCAGCATTGCGATGCAAACTTGCAACAGTAATTACATTTTCAGCAAAAATAATTGAGCGCACCAAATCATTTATTGCATTAATATTACTCCAGCCATCCTCGCCATTTTTATTGCTATCTTCTAAAATATTTAAATTAATTCCATTGCTAAAAAAATCCTCTCCGCCCATTAAAACCACAACTTTAACCTGCTCTTTTATATACTCAAAAGCGTATTTTAGCTTCATACACTGCTCTGCTCTAAAAGCGCCGTTATGAAAGTTAAAATAAAGATAGGCAATCTCATCTTCAATATCGCAGCTAATTTCATAAAATGTATTATAACTCTTATCAAAAATCAAAGGAAGCCTATGCTCTTTAACCCCTTTTAGAAGGCTTTTTAACACATAAGTTGCTGGCAGTTTAAATTTATTCGGCTCCATTAAATGGCTAATCCAAACTGCTCCATCAACCGTTCCAAGGCAAATTGCCCCATCTCTTTTAGCCAAAATCTCTTTTGGCTTGCCTTTTAATTTATCCTCTTTATGCACTCCAAAAAGATAACATTTAACTCCTAAAATTTCATCCAAAACACCTGGGTGGCTATCGCTCATATATATTTTTTTAATTATCTCATTGGTAGTATCGCTCTCCCAATTAATAGCTCTATCTTTTTGGGTTAAATATTTATGCATTGGAGTATTTGGTTGTTTGATAGGCTTAAAATTTTTATCTTTAATTCTTTCAAGCAGTAAATCTAAAGCTTTAAATGCACTCTTAAAAACTTCTTTTCGATAAATACTCACCTTATAGCTATTTCGCATTTTAAATCGAACTTCCACATAAACATCCCCGCCATCAAACTCTTCATTTGCCCTCAAAACCGTAACACCCCACTCTTTAACCCCTTTTCTTATAGCATTATCAAGTGCAAACGCCCCCTTATCGCCAATAATTCCAGGATGCACAATAAAGGTAGGATACTTAGTAAAAATCTCCTTTGGTACAAACTTTTTCAAAAATGGACACACCACAATATCAGGAGCAAAAGCTTCCACCTCGCCAATCATTTGCTCATCATTAATAGCATAAACCACATCAACCCTATGTCCCAAATCTCTAAACTTGGTATATGCCATTTGAGAAAGTGAGTTAAAGGTGGTTACAAGCAGGGTTATTTTCATTTTAGCAATCCTAACTCTTTAACTATATCTTTAATAAGTTTAGAAAGCGGTCGTTTATGCAATTCATTTTCTAAATATTCACCAAATAAATCTTGTTTAACCTCTTCTTCTGTTTTTTGCGAAAGTAAAGCTAACTCTTTAATTCTACTATCTGGATAAGTTTTTCTTTTTTCTATCATTTCTAAAACTTTGTATTTATGATATTCATATCGCCCATTAAGTTCTAAACTATCAATATATTCTTCATAAATTTTTGAAAAATCTTCTTTTAATAACAAAGTAAAATCATTTTCAGTATTAATTATTAAATTTTGACTTTGCATAAAAGTTTTAAATTTTACTCTTTTATCAAAATCAAAATTTTTACTAGTAGGTGATAATGTATTAATTTCTTTTGTTTTTTTTATTTTAGAATTACAAACATAACAAGATGGAACTAAATTATATAAACTTAATGCTAAATATGGATATTTACCTTTATCTAAAAAATGATCTAATGTAAATGCATCTTTTACTTCATTTTTAGTATTAAATTTATTAATAAAGTCTATATTGCAATAATAACAAGTATGAACAGTAATATTTTTTCTAAAAAATTTAGATATTTTAGGTTGCAACTTCGAAATTTTAAGTTTTAAAGATTTATCGGACTTATCATAATTAAAAAGCTGCTTTATTATATTGTTTTTACTACTAAATTTTGTTCCAATTTTTTCTTTTATTTCTAATAACTTCTCAAAATCACCGCAAAGTAAATCTTTTAATTCATAATTTAATTTTGATTTTATATATTGGTTATAATAACTTTCAAAAGTTTTATTACCATATTTTTTCATTTTTGTTTTTGCTATTAAGTCATAATAGCACTGCTTTATACTATCACTATATTTAACTTGTATCATTAAAAGCCTTTTAATCTTCTAATTTCTTCTTGTAATCTTTTAATCTCTTCTTCTTTTGCTTTATCCTCTCCTAATAAAATTTTTTCTATCTCTATTAAATGATTTTTAATAACTTGCTTTAAATAGTCTTCACCTACTATTCTTTGTATTTCCCAAAATTTCTCTTTTAACTTATGTACAAATAATTTTTTTAAATCTTCTAAACTTTCTTTATTTTTATGTTTTTTTTCTACATCTTTATGAAAATTTATAATATCATTAATCTTACTCTTCGCAAACTCCCCCATCAAGCCATCTTTCATAAAAAAGCTATCGCTTAGGAGGGTATGAATATTTGCCCCGAAAGTTTGCTTTTTCCCTAAAACTTCATCTTTTGATAAAACTTTACAGTTCCCTACTTTTTGTAACCCCTTTTTAACTTCTTCATCTTCTTCTTTATATGTATCTAAAAATATTATATTTTCTTTTGGTAAGTCAGAAATTAGAAATGGGGAATGTGTAGTAATTATAAAATTGAGTTGGATATTATTGAACTTAGAAAAAAAATATATCAACCAACTAATTAATTTTTTCTGCCAAAAGGGATGTAAAGTATCTTCAATTTCATCAAGCAAAATATTAAAACTATAAGTTTTTTCTTTTCGTACAAAAATAATATTC
>JALWKP010000131.1 GCA_027081355.1 Campylobacteraceae bacterium | reverse complement strand
GTTTTTAAGCGGTATTTTTGCAAACTTTGGGGCAAATCTTCTTCTGCCGATATAAATACTGCACACTCTTTTGCTAAAGTTTTAACCAAATTGATTTTATAATCTAGTGTAAAGCCGGTTTCACCTATGTCATGCGTAGCATTCCACGCAACAAAGCGCATCAATACATACTTATCGCCCTCTTTTAAGCCTAAATCTTTATATATCGAAATATCCGGAGTAAAACGATTAGGGTGCAGATATGCCAATTCGTGATACCCGCGATATGGAACCAATTTCTTTTTATCAATACTGTCTGGATATCCTGCAGTTGAAACAAAAATTTTATCCACAAAAGGCAGATATAACTTAACTTGCTCCATATTGAAGGTATCTTCAAAATTAAAGCACGGCTTTCTAAGAGCAGCGGCTGCATGGGCAACATACATAGAACCTGCCCCCATAAAAAGGTCGGGTTTAAATTTTAGTGCTGTTAAAACTTCCATAATATCAAACTTTAAAAGCCCAAATATTTTACCTGCAACGGTTTTGTAACTTTTGCCGAAAGTTTTGTAATTAAACCCGTAATACTCCAGCAAGTAAATTTCAAACTCTTTATTTCGGCAAGTAAACAGAATTTCGTGCCCCTCTTTTTCCATCTCTTTGGCAAAATTTCTAAATATGTGCAGATGCGCCGGGTGTCCAATATCGATTAATATTCTCATCTTCCATACCTCATTCTTTTGTAAATTTTTTTAACTTTTAATTTTGCATAATTTAAAAAATTATCATTCCAAATTTGCATATACTGCACTCTTTCACCCCCAAATTTTCGATATAGCGGTTCAACTCCCGGAAGCATTGAACCTTCGAAATCAAAATAGCCGCACTTATCGCTAAAGAATTTAATAATTTCATAAATCATATATGTATTTGCGCCGCGCGGCATATTTTCTATATCTATTCCATTTAATAAAAAGTATGCAGATTTAGGCTCATAAACCACGGCTCCAGCAGTAACGCATCTGCCGTCGAAATAAGTGCCCCAAGTTTTAAGAACACCCATCTTTTCAAGCGTTTGAACATAATATTTTAACTTCTCTTTTTTAAAGGGCGACTTGCTCCCCTGGCGCAAAAATGTTTTATCAACAAGCTCCCATAAGTCTTCAAAAGGGATATTTTTCCGAATCTCAACACCGCTTTTTTGCCCTTTTTTAATATTATTCTTTACAATTCTATGGTGAAAATTGCTATATATTTCTTCTAAAGTATTTGCTTTATAGTTAATTCTATAAGTGTATCTTGTTTTTTGTGTATATCCTTCCCATGAAAATGGTATCCAGTTATCAAAATTGGGATGAAAATAGTAATCAAAGCTTTTTATTTTTTTGCACTCTTTGGCAATCATCTCCATCGCTTTATACTCATTAGATTCCCTTTTATGCTGATTTGAAGAACCTACTTCAAAAAGAACACCTAAATATTTATCTAGCATCGGGTTTGCATAAGTGTTAATTTCATTTTTAGCTAAAACAATACCGGCAATAATTCTTCCTTTATACTTAACTGCCAAAATATAATAATCTGCACCCAAACTGTCTAGATACCAGGTTTTAGAAAACAAAGACCCTTGCGGAGAACTGTCCACAAACTCATTCCAAATGTCGTATTCATCTCTTTGTAATATTTTTAATTCCATCTTATTATCCTATTATCATAATCAAATGAGAGCTTTGCCGGCTCTTCACCCTTTTTAAAAAATGGGAAAAACATAAACATTAAATAAATCGGGTAAAAAAGGATTGTCGAGGCAAAACTGGTTGCCAAAATTTCTATAACAATCCAATACCACCCTTTAAATTCGTAAATTATACTCCACTGTATAAAAGTAATCGAGAGTGTAATTAACAGAAAAAGTGTTCCTACAATTCCGTAATGCACCATATAATCTGAAAGTCCATTGACATGAGTCAATCGAACCCCGCCGGCGCTAAATTGCGTTCTTTCAAACTTTTGGTTGCCATATCCGAGAATCGGCTCTTTTTCTAAATCCATCATATCGATAATTAAACTTCCAAAACGCCCTAAAGATTGCTCTTTTTCATCACTGTCTTTCTCTTGGACAAATTTAACCCATTTGTATCTGTGGTTATACTCATTCATAATTTTTTTCTCTAAAAAATCGGCTTTTGTAAATGCTATTGCCATAATAGGCACAATAACTGCTGCCGAAATAACCCTATATGAAGGCGGTTTATTAAAGATATAAAATGGGAAAACCGCAAAGAAAACAACCGAAAGAGTCGCGGTGGAAAATGTTGTTATCATTGCAATCAGATAAATTATCATATACTTGTCGATTAATCTAAAACGGTTTTCTATAAGTCGAAGCATCATTGCCAAAGTTAAAAATGTTCCAAACCCTTTTGGCTCCCAAGCAAAGCCCGAATTTCTAAACATGCCCTCATCGTTTAGGGTAAAAATCATTAAGAAATTTTCATACCAATCTCCTCTGTAATCTAAAAAAGGGACATTGTGCTCAATAATACCAATTATGTTCCTCATCATATCATAATCATAAAGCTGTAAAAAATATAGCGGAAGCGATATAAATGAGAGCACATAAACAGTTTTTGTAAAATATGGAATAAATTTTTTCCAAATTATTTTAATTAAAAAGTAAGCGTGTGCAAATCTTAAAAATTCTCTAAAAGCACGTAAATCTATATAGCCAAATTTAATTAGATAAATTGCATTTATTGCCAAATAAGCTACCGAAAAATATATAAAAGCTTTATCTATTTTGTAGCCTCTTATAAAAAAAATGTACATAGTAAACAGAGCCGCAAATACAACCGTTATATTGCTAATTGTTATAGCATTAGCCGTTGCGGTTATAAAAAAACCCATTAAAAAGAGAAAATAATCGATTTTTTCCTGTTTTACTGTCATTTTATTTCCCTAAAAATAGAATTCGTCTCCACTGTTTTTTGGCATTAAAATCTCTTAACTCTTTCTCGTAAGGCGTAACCTTTGCCGTTAAAAAGCCCCAAATCAATCTAGTGCACCCTTTGATGTCACCGTCTTTAATTGCCCGTTTTAATCCGCGCAGAACCACATAAGGTAAAATGCTTCCAGACTCTTTCATTTGCGCGCCGTAATTCCACCAATCTACTCTTGCTAGCGCTTCCCTTGGGGTTTGCATTTTAGCTTCGTTAATTGTGCGTGTTTTATATCCGTGGGCGCGTGCATAAAAAAGCGGATAACTCTCCCAGCCGTAATGAATATCTTTAGAGCGGCGCCCTACTTCGCTCCAGAAACTGTTTCTTATTAATCTGCCCGAACCCCTGACAGCATCGTAATTTGTATATATTTCATTTTCTACACCTGCACACATTACAAGATTTTCATCTTTTTCCATAGCCTCAATTAAAAGTTTTAAATAATCTTTTGCAAAATATGTATCAGCTCCCACAACCATTAAATATTTATAAGAGTTTATATCGAGATTTTTATCTATGTATTCGTATCCGGCATTATGGGTCTGCGCGAGTTCGGGTTTGCCCAGAGCCGAATAGCCTCTATCGGGCAAATTAACAACATGACAGCCAAGCTCTTTTGCAATCTCTTCGGTTCTATCTGTAGAACCGTCGTTTACAACCACAATATAAAGCTCTTCACCCGCATACTCTGCCGTTTCTCTTAAAGAGTTAACGGTTTTTGCCAAATACTCTTCTTCATTTTTTGCCGGTATAACTACGGGAATCATTCCTTCTTCTCCTTGCTTGGGTTTTGGTTTTAAGAACTAGTAAAAATAAAATCATTGCGAAGCAATGTTTCCAAAACTATTCACTCTTTGTGTAGCACGGTCGCACCTGCTTTAAAAAACTAATCTCTAATTTCTAATCTCTCTTCTCTAAAAGAGCACGCCCGCACCTACATACGGAATGCAGATATTCTAATCACTCAAATGCCATTCAATCAAAGCTTCATAAACTTTTTTATAATTACGCCATTTAATGGTATTATAATTGCTATTATGCCATAAAACGACAGCTTCGCCTTTATATCTTTCAACTTGACTAATTAATTTTAAAAGAGCCTCTTGCATCTCTTGCGGAGAAAATTTTTCTATATCGATTGCATCCATAAAAATAAGAGGTTTCTCTTTCAGTTTTAAATGTTCTCTTGTTAAAATATTAAAAACCCTATACTCATAACAAACCCCGCATCTAAAGCCGTCTTCATCGGCATAAGAGAGTGTGCTCTCCCACTCCATGCCGTTATCTTCCCAAATTTGCCAAGTTGTCGGAACTTCAAAGCGCAGATAGTGTTCTCTGCCAAACTTTATTTGAGTATTAAAATTTTTCTCCAACTCCTCTTTTTCGCTTTTAAACTGTTTATAATTGTTATATGCGTTATATGTCGGGTGTATTCCTATTAAATGCCCTCTGTTTTTAATATTTTGAGCAATCGCTTTTGCCTCGCTAGAGGCGCTATAATAATCATTATCGTATTTAGTCTGCCCCCTGCCCATAAAGAAAAAGTGCGATTTAACCCCGATTTTATCGCTTAAATCCATAATGTAATCGAAAGTGTCAAATGGGTCTTTTTCTTTTTTGCTTAAAACTTTGCCATATTCTAAAAGTATTTTAAAAGCACCTGTAAGATTGACTCTTTTTTTAATAATATCCCCGCCAAGCCTAATTAAAAACTTTTTAGGGCTGTCCCAAGCCCGTATATGATCAACATCGTGAGTCAGAGTCAGTTTGTATTCTCTTTTTTTAAACGCTCCGTTAAAGCCAAGCTCTAAAAGCATATTTTTTAACATTTCCAAATACTCATTAACCACTAAGCGGTGCAAAAAGCCCGCTTTAAATGCCAAACTTGCAATTGCCGGAAACCTGTTGTGCGAATCGCGGACACTGCTTGCATACTCTTCCCAGCGGGTTAGCATAAAAAAGATAGAGGCGAAAATGTCGATACCGCAGGTTATTAATTGATAATTGATAATTGATAATTGATAATTACCATAAATTATTGGAATGTCCGCTTCCGGACAAAAATCATTTTTGGCAAATTCAACTTTTTTGGGGATATTTTCTTCTTTTAAATATTCCAAATCTTGTGGAAATTTATTAAAAAAATGGTCTTCTACTATAAGTTTATTTCCATTTTCCAATTCAATAACCCAATCCTTAATTTTCAATTCTCCATTATCAATTATCAATTGATAAACCGTTCCCAAAAACTCGCCAAAAACTGTATTTATAATATATTTTCTTTCTGCTAAATTATTGTTAGGAATGTAAATTTTAAGCATTAAAAATCCTTAAGAAAATCTCTGATTTTTATAATTTTAGAAACCGTTTTTGTCACTTCAAAATAAGGTTTTTGCACTGCTCCGAAGCTTCTGAAGTATTTTTCTATACTCTCAACCATACTGCCTTCGAAGTCGAAATTTTTTCCCTTGGAGAGAGCATATTTAACCGATTCATACTGCACCAAATCCATTGCGCCAATATCTCCAAATTCAGGCTCTATTCCGCCCATTAAGTAGTAAACTGTATTTTCATCTTCAACTAAAAAATTTGCCGAAACCGTTTTGCCTTGGTAATTTGCAAAAAACATTTTTACTGCACCCTCTTTTTGCAGCTGTGCATATAAATTTTTAACAAATTCCAAATCGTAAGCCATACCCCGCTGCTGTCTTTTAAAAGTCAGTTCGTTAAGTCTGAAAAAAGCTTCTACATCGTCACTCAAAGCAACCTCAACACCTAACTTTACAGCTTTTTTTCTTCTTCTTTTTCGGTTATTGGTTTCAAGTTTCTCTATGTCGCTGTTTTTATCGATTACATAAGTGTATTTTGTTGTCTGCTTAAATCCGCGCCAAAAAAATGGCAGCCAATTTGTTACACTGTAATGAAAAGATATATCGAAAAAATCGTATTTTGGCAAATTATCGATAAAATAATCCATTATCTCTTTTTCCCAAGAGAGTTTTTTATAATACCCCTGCCCTTTTGGATACCTAATATATGGTCCCAAACTTTGCGTCAGTTTTGGCTGGGCAACGCCGTTAAAGATTGCTTTTTTCTTTTTAAAATAGGGAAAAGAGGCAAAAATTTCGCCCCCTTTTTTAAAGAGCAAAACTTCCCAATTTTCCCGCCCACAGACTGCATCTAACCACCAGTATTGGCTAAAAAGCGGTATCGGCTCTTTTTTGCAAAATTCGATATACTCCTCTTTTAACCCCATAATTCACCGCCTTTAGCCAAACGGTATGTGATAAAAAGAGAAATCAAATACATAAAAGAGCCGTAAATTGTAAATAGTTGTAAAAAATACTCAAATGTGCCATTTCTGCAAAAATAAATCAGCGCCATCAACCCCAAAAAGTAGCAAACTTGCCAAATAAGTTCTGTTTTTAAACTCTCAAATACATCATAAGTCATACTCAAAGAGACATAAATAAACCTAATAAAAAAAAGCGGCATTATAATTTTTGCATATACTCCCGCAATTTGCCAATCTTGCCCAAACACAAATGTAAAAATCCCTTCTACGCTAAAGTATAAAAAGCCGAAAAACAAAATCCCTAAAACAGAAAGTTTCTTAAAAGTTTTTTTGTAAATCTCTATCGCTTTTCCGCTTTTATGCTTCTCTTGCGTTGCTTCCTGGTAAAAAACCTGCCCGATAGAACCGCCGATTAAACTCGAAGGAAGCCCCAGCATTCTCTGCACCAAAGCGTAAAACCCAAGCGTTGCCACAGAGAAAAAGGATGAAATTAAAATTTCTATAAAATGAAGCGAAAGAGAGTTGGCAATTACCCCGCCAAGCGAATATTTGGGAAATTTAACATACCTTTTTGCCTGCACTTTTATGGAAGATAAAGATATTTTCGCTAAAAGTTCTTTATCGGCTATAATATTTTTAAGCAATTTCAAATTTGCAAACATTTGTGCCAAAACCTGCCCGCTGACTAAACCGGCAGCTCCTTGTTTTATAAACCCTACACTAAGTTGCACAGCTGCTAAAACTATCGATTTTATCACTTTAGATTTAGCTATATCTTTATAATTTTTTAAGCGCGTATTATATTTGTCCAAACTGTTAAAAAGCCCGACAAAAAAAACTGTTACCGGTATAAAATAGAGCCAAAATTTAATCTCTTTATTACCTAGCCAGAGTGCAATTTTTTCATTTAAAAACAGAACTATAATAAATAGAATAAGCGAAATTGCCGTTGTTATTATTAAACTCAAAGCAAACAGATTTATGGCATCTTCTTCTTTTTTTGGGAGCATAATGGCAAGTTCATATCGACCATTTGCTATACTTCCAAAAGATGCAGCTATCGCCATAAACAGTGCCACTATTCCAAAATCAGCTGGTGTATAAATGCGCGTTAAAATTGGACTGATTGCAATAGGTATAGCTTGCGCAACAGTAGTGCCGGTCATCAGAGTTAAAACATTTTTTGTAAACTCTGATTTAATTTTTATTTTTTTAACACTTAGCAACTTCTGACACCTTTAAAAAAGAGTGCTTTTAAAAATTTTCCAAAATAGATAATATCTGTTTTAATCCCATTTTTTTCATACGCTCCTAAGTATCTTTTTTCTGACTCTATTAACTCTTCAAAACTGTTTGGCTGGTCTATATAATATGGCGGTATTAAACCCGGTTTAAAGTTGGCTCTGTATTTTTTAAATTCTTCAGGATAAACGCTAAGCATTGCATCACCCAAAGGGCGGACTCCTATAAGTTTTAAGTCGCCTTTTAAAAAATTTATAAGCATAGGTAATTCATCTAGCCAATATTTCCGAAGTATTCTGCCAATTTTAGTAATTCTAAAATCATTTTTTATTGTGCCGTCATCATTTAAACCATTTACTTTTATCACATAATCTTGCAAATATTCCGAATATGGCTGCATTGTTCTAACTTTATAAACATTTATTCTCTTCCCGCCTTTGCCGGTTCGCGGCAATTTAATTAAAAAAGAGTATTTTTTCTCTTTTTGATTGACTGGAATATCTTTTTTCTTTTTTAAAAAAACTACTACTTGCCTTTTTAAATCTTTAACATTCAAAATTTCAAAACCGTAATAGAAAAAACAGCCTAAATATACAGGCGAAAAGCGGGTATAATTTACTTTTAACTCTACACACTCTTCTTTTATTGATTTTCTGTTTAAATTTGCCAACACAATTGCCAGTTTATTAGAGTCGCACACAGCAATATTTGCAACTTTTGGTCTTATTACACTGCCTCGAATATTACTGTTACCCATTATGTAACTGCTTCTGTTTCTTCCTCTTTGCAATAAATAAAGCATTTTATTTTCCCCTTTCACGCTGCTATGCTGTTATTAATTCTCTCGTGCCTTCAAACCCGCAGTTAAAAAGCGCATCTAAAACACTTAAACCTGCGGTGAACTCTCTGCTTCCAGACTGCTCATAATTAAGCGGTGTAAAAGTTTGATAAATCAGTTTAACGCCTTGATTCAAGAAATTCTCTTCTTTTTGATATTTTCGCGCCCCGTTTCCGCTTAAATATATATCGCCATTGAGTTTTTTAGTTATTTCAATCATTAAATCTTCTTTTGCAGAAACCGTATTTAGCGATGATTGCAAAATTAACTCTCTTTTTATATCCAATTTTTCGCATATTTTTTTAATAGCATTAATATTGTAACTGCTCAAATTATTTTCTGGACAGATCATAATTTCTTCTACAAAATCTATCACCTCTTTGTAAAATGGACTCTTTTTGTAATACTGTTTAACTTTTTCAAAATTTTTACTTTTGACCCCCTCTTTAATTTCCAATTCGCCTATTTTAATTAAAGAGCCTTTTTTCTCCAGCGTGCAAGTCAGCCATTTTGGCTCGCCGTTGCATAAAATTTTGGTGCGGTTTACCACATTTGCCGAACTTGTCCGAGGAAATTGCACATCATCTAAAAATACAAATGCATCGCTTTTGTAAATTTTGTTAAAATAACCTAACCACGGAAAAAAATTGGGTTGATGAATACCGACTGTTTTCATTAAATCACCCATCTGACAACCTCAAACGCTTCTGCATATCTGCACCCTATCTGAACACCGCGCGTTTTTGCCAATGAGTAGATAAAATCTTTACTCATATAATCGCGCATCCCTTGCGATTCATACTCTTTAAGCGCCTTGCATTTTGCTCTTATGTGTCTTTTTTCCAATTTCACAAAAGAGGTTGTATCAAAAGAGAGGTTATTCCAAATAAGTTCATAACCTAAAATTGTTGTCTGCTTAAATGCTCTTAAACCCTCTTGGGCAATTGTTGTGTGGTCTTGGTGAATATCGTGCAAAGATGGCATTAGCACTAAATCGGGCATTATTTTTTTTCTATACTCGATTAAATTTTCCAAAATCTCTTGACGGACATAATTTAATTTTCGCACTTCATAACAGTAAATAAACAGATTCTCTTCTCTAATTCCCAGCTTTTTAGTAGCTTTTCTAACCTCTTTTTTCAAAATATCTTTAGGAAATCCGTCTGGAACCGATTTTTCAACCGTAGAAAAGGCAAAATAATAAACATTTGCCCCCATCTCTATAAGCTTGTTTATAGTTCCGCCAGCACCTAATTCACCATCATCAGTGTGCGGCGCTAAAACCATTACATTTTTAAATTTAGATAGCATTTCAATTCTCCTAATCTATTTAAATGTTTTTTATAAAAACACCTTTAACCATTGTTTTACACTATTTATTTTTTTGTATAATATGTTAATCTACAAATTCTACATTATATTTATAACACTAATTTAATTAATAGCTCAATAATATTTCATTTTAGAATATTATAGCAGGAATAATTTATTTTTGTTAAATCTTTTTGATATTACTATATGTATATATTTAAATTATTTTATTTATTATTTTATAATTACCTCAAAAAATGGTCTTTTTAAGGTTAAATTTAATTTCTATATTGTAATGTTTTTAATTACTTATATTACTATTGTGCTATAATCATAAAAAAACAAGAATAAAAGGAAAAGGCTATATGATGGCACATGATATTATATTAAAGGATAACAGTCAAAATAGAAACAGTGCCGATATTCTTTTATATATAATGAGATTACATAACTTTATGCAAACATTGGAAAAAGGTAATTCTGGTTTTTTAAATAAACAAGAAAACAGCAGTAATATTTTAAATTCTATTTTAAAAAATATATATGTCATAATTCAATCTATAAACACAAATATGAAAGAAGAGATATTTTTTGAAACGAATGAAATAATTGCAAATTTAAATAAATTATCAATTTCAGGCAAAATTCTTATTAATAAATCCAGCTCTTTTAAACAAAATATTGCCGGGAATAAAGAGCTTATTGAAGCATCTGTTTTATTATTGTCTTTAATTCAATTAGATGAGCATAAATTAAAATTTGCAAATATTTACTTGGATATTAATCAAAATTTTTTTACTATACAGACACCTAATTTTATAAAATATTCTCCTGAACAAAAAGATATTATATCTTTTAGGCAGAGCCATAAATATATTAAAAGAAAAAAAAGATTTTATGGTGTTTATCTTATATTTATCAGAAAAATAGTTGAAGGGCTTGAAGGAAAATTAAAGGTTTATGTCCAGGGAAATAAATATAAAATTTTTATCTCTTTGCCAATTAAAGCAGAAAATATTCAGCCTGCAACACCCATTGAGAAAAAAAGTGAAAATATTCTTGACTCTTTAAATAAAAAAATTTTAATTTATTCAAACAGCCGCTATATCGCACATAAAGTAGAAAATTTTTTATCTAAGCATAAATTGGATGTCGATATTAAAATAAAACAGAAAATTGAGCCTATTTATCCAGATTTTACAAAATACGGCTTGCTTTTTATCGATACAAATATTATAAATAAAAGAATGCTTAATTTATTAAAAAAGGCAAAAGAGCAGAGGGTAAAATTTATTTTTTTAGATGAAAAAGAGAATAAAAAAGAGTTTTCAGTAGAACCGGATGCAACTTTGTATAAGCCGTTTAGTTATAATGATTTGGTTTTGGCAGCAGAATCGATTTTTAAAAAAAGAAAAAAATTCGGCGCTGATTATATTAAAGAGAACAGAATTTTAACACATAAAAAAAGAGTGATAATTGCTGACGACGATACTATAAATTTAAAACTTTTAGAGTATAAATTTAAACAGTATGATTTAGAAGTTTTAACAGCAAAAAACGGCGAAGAAGCAATTGATTTGCTAGAAAAATTTGGTGCTGATTTAATTATTATTGACAGCATTATGCCAAAAATGGACGGTTATCAGGCTGCAAAGTATATTCGCAGCAAGAGAAAATTCAGCAAAATTCCTATAATTATACACAGCTCTTTTAGTTTTGATAAACATACAACCGGAGATATTTTTCATTACGGTTTTGATGATTTTTTAAAAAAACCGTTTGACAACAGAGATTTTGAAAAGATAGTTAAAAGATATTTATTAAAAACAAAAAAGAGAGAAATCAAAAAAGATAAAAAACAGTTTTACGCCCTTTATAAAGATATTGATATTTTAATAAAAAAATATGCAAAAAATACCCAGGCAGACTTGCTGTTAATTCTTTTAAGCGATTTAAAAAAAGAGTTAGAAAAATTGAAGCAAAACGATTTAATCGAAGAGATAGAAGTATTAGAACATCTTATTACAAAAACAAATTACATTGACAGTAATTTAATTGAGAGCTTTACAAAAAATCTTAAAAATTATATCGGGGAGCTTGGGGAGTTGGTGAATAGTGAATAGTGAATAGTAAATAGTAAATAGTGAATAGTGAATAGTGAATGGTTGGTGGTTGGTGGTTTTTGCTTGCGGGCAGATACATAACCCCCTGCATCCTCAATCCTTACCCCTACTTTTTCTCGACTCTTTTTTTAATCTCTTGTGAGAGCTGATACACTGCCATTGCGTA
>JALWKP010000130.1 GCA_027081355.1 Campylobacteraceae bacterium | reverse complement strand
TTTCAAGCGATAATTTCGTAACAACAATTATGAGCAATACCGCACTTGATGATTATTTGGCAAAACACGGAATTAAAACCCACAGAAGTGCAGTGGGCGATAAAAATGTTGCCGAATTAATGCAAAAGGTAGGCACAAATTTCGGCGGCGAAGAGAGCGGGCATATTATCTTTAGCGATTACTCAAAAACCGGCGACGGAATACTTAGCGGATTGCAGGCGCTTGCAATGTTTGTGCAAAAAGGGGGCAGGGCGAGCGAAATTTTCAGACCGTTTAAACTTTATCCGCAGGTAAAACGCAACTTAAATATAGAAAATAAAATTCCGCTAGAAGAGTTAAGCGGCTTGGATGAGCTTAAAAAAGAGATAGAAAGCTGCAATATCCGCCATCTGTTTAGATACAGCGGAACTGAAAATAAAATCAGACTGCTTTTAGAGGGCGAAGATAAGCGCAAATTAAATGAATTGATGAATCAAGCCGAAGAGTTTTTTAAAAAGGCGCTTGCGTGAGAAAGGCGGCTATATTTTTATTTGCATTAATTGGCGTATTTTTTATAGATGAAGGGATAAAATCGCTTTTTTATCAGCACCATTTTAATTGGCAAAGCAGCTGTATCTCTCTTGAACTTCGCTTAAACGACGGCGTGGCTTTTAGTATGCTTGCATTTTTAGGGAGCAAATTAAAATGGCTGCAGCTGGGGCTTGTGGGCGTTCTTGCATTTTTAGCTTTTAAAGAGGGGTGGGTTTCTAAATATCCGCTCTCTTTAGGCTTAATCGCAGGCGGCGCAGCAGGCAATTTATACGATAGATTCACTATAAATTATGTGGTAGATTATGTCCATTGGCACTGCGGCTTTAACTTCGCAGTTTTCAACTTTGCCGATGTTATGATAGATTTGGGAATAGGTTTAATAATTTTGCAAGAGTTTTTGGCGCATAAAAAGCATAATGAAGCTTAGAGCTCAGAGCTAAACTGTGCAGCTGCGCCGCATTTAATATTTTTATTAGAGATGCCCTTCAATTCCATTAGGTTAAGGATTTTATGTCCATAAAATGCATAAAGCTTAAAGCCCAAAGCCAAAAGCAGAAGAGAGATTAGAAATTAGAAAGATTATCTTGTCCCAAAGCTTGAGCTTTGAGACAAGATAAATACCCATTAAAAACAAATTACTCCAATCTCTAACTCTAAAATAGCAGCTTTATGCCAATAAATGGAAACTTTTATGCTTAACTTAATAGCATTGAAGGTGCCCTTAATTCTAAATTCTAAACATATAAATTGGATTCTTTACTGCATTTGGAATACAAAGAGTGTAAAAAAGTTAAGAAATTTTGGAAGTGAGAAAGCTTCATTTTCAATAATTTTAGACTTTTTTTCACACTCTCAAGCGGGAATCCATAGCAATATATACCAAAAAAGTTTGAATATAAAACAAGCTGATGCATATGCGGCACAGCCGCACCTGTATCCTCAACCCTAAAACCCTTCATCAACAACAGCGCAAATCATATGCCCTGCCATAATATGCATCTCTTGAATCCGCGGGGTGCTGTTTGAGGGGATTACTATATTAACATCTCCCATATCTTTCATTTTACCGCCGCTTTTGCCGGTTAGGGTTACAACTTTAACACCTAAATTTTTAGCCGAATCTATTGCGTTAATAACATTTTGCGAATTGCCGCTTGTAGAGATTGCTATTAAAACATCGCCCTCTTTTGCATATGCTTCTGCCTGGCGCGAAAAAACTCTATCAAAGCCGTAATCGTTGCCAATAGCCGTAAGTGCGGAAGTATCGACTGTCAGGGCAATTGCCGGCAGTGCTTGACGCTCTTTTTTAAATCTGCCGGTAAGCTCTGCAGCGATATGCTGTGCATCTGCTGCACTCCCGCCGTTTCCGCAAATTAAAATTTTTCTGCCGCTTTTTAGCGCCTCTAAACAGAGCCTGCCCGCCTTTTTTACAAGCGGAATAAGGCTTTGCATTTTTTTAGCAACCTCTATATGCTCATTCAAACACTCATTTAGCACCGTTTATCCTTTCTATAATAGATGTTGTGCTTCTGCCCTCTACAAAATCAATCAGATGCACCTCTTTTGCAATATCGCTGCCGACAACCTCTTTGCCACGGTAATCCGCCCCCTTTACCAAAATATCGGGCTGCACTCTTTTTATTAGATTATATGGCGTATCTTCTTCAAATACCACCACAAAATCAACCACTTCCAAACTTGCAAGCAGATAAGCCCTGTCATATTGGTCATTAACCGGGCGCAAACTCCCTTTAAGGCGCGAAACCGAAGCGTTAGAGTTTACCCCGACAATCAATTTATCCCCCAAAGACCTGGCTTTTTGCAAATACTTAACATGCCCCAAATGCAAAATATCAAAACAGCCGTTTGTAAATACAATTTTTTTGCCGCTCTGCCTTAAATCTGTAGCAATTTTCTCTATCTGCTCAAAATTTGCAATTTTATAATCTACGCTGTTATCAAGCTTTTTTTCATACTCTTTTATTTCGCTTAAAGTTGCCGTTGCGCTCCCAACCTTGCCGACAACTACAGCCGCAGCAGCATTTGCAAAGTGCATCGCCTCTTGAATATTGTCGCTTTTGCTCAAATAGTAACCCAAAGATGCCAAAACGGTATCTCCGGCACCTGTTACATCAAAAACCTCTTTTGCGATTGTCGGAATTTTAATAAACTCTTCGCCAAAAAGCGCAATTCCATCTTCTGAGAGAGTTACAATCAGATTTTGCAAATTAAGCTGCTCTTTAAGCTGCCATCCTGCCTTTTTTAGAGACTCTTTATCCGTGATTTCAATGCCAGTGGCGCTAGATAGTTCCAGTCTGTTGGGTTTAATCATATAAGCGTTTTTATATTTTTCAAAACCGGCTTTTGGGTCTATTATTAACTTTTTACCCTCTTTATTACTCAATTCAATAATTTTTTGGGTAAGCGCTGGAGTCAAAACCCCTTTATTATAGTCACTAAGTAAGAAGAGTTCGATTTTATCGACATTTTGCACCAAATATTGGTAAATTTTCTCTTCATACTCTTTAGAGATTGGCTCTTTGCTCTCTTTATCGTAGCGAATAACTTGGGTATTAGAAGCTACAACACGGCTTTTAATAATTGATTCTCTGGAGTTGTCGATAAAAATTCCGCTGCACTCAATTTGCTTTTCTTTTAAAATTTTAAGCAGCCTATCGTAGCTTTTTCCAAGAACGGTAACTGGCAAAACCTCTTTTTTTAGAGCTAAGAGGTTGTTAACCACATTCCCGGCACCCCCCAGCCTGTCTTCCTCTTTTTTAACCTCAACAACCGGAACCGGAGCTTCGGGTGAAATGCGCGAACTGCTTCCCCATAAATAGTGGTCTATCATAAAATCGCCGATAACAGCAATCACAACTCTTCCTTAAATATTCTTTTAATTTCCGGCAGATACGCTTTTATTCCCTCTTCGAGGCTGAATTTAGGTTCATAATTTAAAAACTCTTGCGTCAGAGTTATATCCGCCTGGGTAAAATATTGATACTGTTTCTCATAAGGGTTTGGAATATACTCATCTTCACACTCTATTTGCAGCTCTTTCTTTAAAATATCAACAATATCCTGGAAGCTTCTGGCTTTTCCGGTTCCAACATTATAAACCCCGTTTCTTTTAGCTTCGCACGCTTTTATATTGGCTTGAATAACATCTTCTACATAGATAAAATCGCGCATTATTTTGTCGCTGCCCACAAAAAGCTTTGCACTCTCCCCCTTTAAGAGCTGCAACCCAAATTGCAGCACCATCGAAGCGGTTTTGTTTTTAAAAAACTCCCTCTCGCCATACACATTAAAGTATCTTAACCCCACAATTCTTATTGAGCTCTCTTTGGCATACTCTCTTGCCAAATTATCCATCATCAGTTTGCTAAAACCGTAAACATTATTTGGTTTCTCGCTGCCGATGCTAAAAACATCGCTGTTTCCGTAAGTTGCGGCAGAACTTGCATAAATCATATCGGCATTTTTGCTATTGGCAAGGTCTAGCAAATTTTTAAATGCATTCACATTTGTATCAACCATAATTTTCTGGTCAGCTACTGTTGTATCAGAAATCGCCGCTTCATGGAAAATGTAATCTATATCATACTCATAAAGCTTTTTAATATCATCTTTATCGGTTATATCGCCGCTTATAACTATGCCTTTAAATCCAAGCAGATTTTTAAAGTGTCCGAAACTTTTTAAATTGCCGTTGCTGAAAGTCTCTTCGCTTCTGAATTTATCAAAAACAATAACTTTAGCATCGGGGTAATTGTTTTGGAAGTAAAATGCCAGATTGCTTCCTATAAATCCTGCCCCGCCGGTAATTAACACGGTTTTTTGGTTAAAATCGATATTTACATACTTCATAAATTGCCTTTATTGCTCTTAATTTGCTCTATTATATCAAAAAGAGAGTTATTTACAAGATAACTTTTGCCCACCCCCGCATTTTTAGCTGCATCAATGTCACTTTGCTTATCGCCAATTAGTATAGAGTTGTCCAAATCAACGCCGAATTTTTTGGCTATTTCAAGTATCATTCCGGGTGCTGGCTTTCTGCATTCGCATTTATGCGTAATGTCGGGGTGGTGCGGGCAGTAAGCAACCTCTTTTATCTCAATGCCTCTTTTTTTAAACTCATCTAACATATATTCAGTCAGCTTCATAAAATCCGCCACAGAGTAATACCCCCTCGCAATACCGGACTGATTGGTTACCACAAAAAGCGTAAACCCCATATCTTGCAGAATTTCAAGAAGCTCAAAAATCCCCTCTTTAAACTCAAAATCCTCTATCTTATTCACATACCCGTGGTCAACATTTATAACTCCGTCTCTATCTAAAAACGCTGCTTTCATAATTTTTCCTTTATATCAACAACTCTAATACAAAAACCCAAAAAGCCATAGCGGGATTTTATTTTCTGTTACTGTATAGTTGGTGTCTATTACGAGATAACTATTTTTTATATCCTCAATCTGTTTAAAACTTTTGTTTTTGCCACCTATTTCAAATATGTAATCTTTATATCTAAAATCCCCTATATCGCTGTAATAAAGCTCTTTTTCCAAAGCTTTAAAAACAGTTGCAAAAAAAGTTTCCCTTTGGGTGCCGATGTCTGTTTCTATATCGAACTCTTGGGTGTAAGCATTGTAAATATTACTGTTGGCAAAAAGCAGTTTGTTCGGTTTTTTAGATATTTTTTTAGAATACTTTTTAAGCGCTGCCGCAATGCCGCTGCTTTCTAAAATTTCTAAATATGTATAGAGTGTCGGCTCGCTTATCCCAAGCTCTTTTGAAAGCGATGCTATATTAACTTTATACGGTTTATTGGCTTTAACCATTTTGTAAATAATTTTTTTAAATATAATCAAATGGCTAAATTCAATTCTGTTAACAGAAGGGATATCTTCGTAAATTACCTTTTCTAAAGCCTTAAAAAGCTTTTTGTTAAAACTCTCTACACCCTCAAGAAAAAATGGATACGCCCCGTATTTTAAATACTCTTTAAACTCTGCATAAATAAATTCATACTCAAGCGCCAATGAGGTGCTTATTTGGCTGCCGTTTTTCAAAATCTCATCTAAAGTGCAGCTTTGGAGTTTGATTTTTTTCTTTAACTCCAAAAACTCCCTAAAACTAAAAACCGGAACTTTGTAAACTGCCGCTCTTCTGCTTAAATCAAATTTTTCATACAGTATATTCAGCTGCGAACTTCCGCTAAAGCGTATTAGCATATCGGGATAACTGTCGTAAATATTTTTAACCTCTTGCGCCCAGTTTTTATATTTATGAATCTCATCAATTATCAGCAGCCTGCCGCCCAAAGAGTAAAATTCTTGTGCAACATCAACAAGTTTTAAATCTTGAAACATAATATCATCAGCTAAAAAATAGAGCCCTTTTAAATTGCTATTTTTTAAATACTGCAGCAAAAGTGTGCTTTTGCCAACACCCCTTGCCCCTATTAAGCCAATTAAACGCTCATTAGAGTTTAAAATTTTAAAAAACCGCTCCCTTATAAACTCTAAAGGAACTTTAGCCAAAAGAATATTCTGCTTTTTAATAAAATACTCTATATCCATACTATATCCTAAAATACATTTTTGTTATTATAGCATATATATTAAAAATAGTAAAATCTATTTTTGTATTTTCTTTTAAAATAGATAAAAGGATTTATTGTTTTTGACTTTTACTTAAAAATATCAGTAATAAATTGAGTGCTCTGAAAAACTGTTAATTTCACTCGAGAAAGTTATAATTTTTCGCTTCGCGAACATATAAAAAGAGTTAAAGCTTCCATTCAACTAACAGTTTTCAGAGGATTCAATTATCTTAAGCAAATTAAAACGGTTCCAATATATTTTGCCTTTTTTATTAAGCAAAAATTAGCAATTTAACATTACAAGCTATATATAATTGCCCATTATCCTTCCGTATAAGGATAATTATGCACTGTTTTAACTCTGTTTAAAATGAAAAAATTCAATACAAAAATCCAAAAAAACCAGATTGGATTAATACTTTCAAAAAACAGCCTGTTTAAATACCGCGCTCTTTTAATGTCTTTATTACATCTTCTGCTTTTATATCTTTCATACACTCATGTGTTTTTATCGGGCACTCTCTTTTTTTACAAGGAGCGCAAGATAGGTTTTTGCTGATTATCGTATAATTTTGGCTGTATGGGTGGGTCTCTTTGGGGTCTGTTGGACCAAAAATTGCAAAAGTTGGAATATTAAAAGCTGCTGCTATGTGCATAGGACCGCTGTCATTTGTAATAAATACACTCAAACCTCCTATATGCTCACATAACTCTTTTATTGTTAATTTACCGCATAAATTGGTATAATTTTTGCAAGTTAAAGCATTTTCGATATCTTTTGCAATATTCTCTTCCCCCGGTCCTCCAAAAATTATAATATCATAATTATCCGACAAATAATTTGCCACCTTTGCAAACTCTTTTGGATACCATCTTTTTGCACTTCCGTAAGTTGCGCCGGGATTAATTCCGGCTGTCGGTTTGGTATAATTTTTTGGAATATAATTCAATTTAGGCTTATAAATTTTCAAATCGCTTTTTTTGCCTAAGTTATTTAAAATATCATTAACATAATGGCTATATTTTTGCACCATATGACCGTTGTATTTTTTAAAAAAGAAAGCTTTTTTTGCTTTAAAAGCCAAAAGTTTGGAAAATAAGCTTCTTCTAAAAGAGATAAAAACATCACACTTTGGAAATTTTTTATAAGTGCTAAAATCTTTCTTGTTTATTATTGCTTTTTTTGCATTTAAAAGCTCTAATGAAAAGCTGCTTCCTAAAAAAATCACCTCTTTTGGGTTTATTGATTCTATCAATTTTTCTATTGCGCCGCTTGCCATCACTGCATCGCCAAGCCATGTCGGAGGTTCTATAATAAGTCTCATTTTACCAGCTTAAAGTGTTTTTTACTTAAATTTATTCCCAAAAGTTTTTCAATTTTTTTAACTGCTTGGTGCTTTTTTTCTTTTTTGCTCAATTTATAATTTGGGTCAGCTTTAAAAACTCCATTTGCTTCCGGCAGCCAGTTTTGAACAGCTTTAGGATGAGTTCCTTTAAACTCTTTTATAATTGAAGAATCTATCTGGGTATAATCTATCGGTTTATATTGATGCTTCCAGTATTTTTTTACTTTTTTTAATTTTAAATTCATTTGTTCTTCATTTCTAACCCATCCGTAATGATACATTGTAGCGCCTATTTTAGCTGCTTTGGGGTAACGCCCTTTTCTATTTTTTTCCAGCACTACCCAAAACAGACCATCAGGAGCTATTGTTCTAATTGAATTTTTTATAATTCTGCACTCTTGCCTATACCAGCCCGGAGAATCTAAATAACTGTTTTTATTGCCATAAAAATGGAGATAATCAAAAACCAGAGCTTCTACCTCGTCGTTATCTTTATACTTTTGCATTGCTTGTTGAATCTTTTTTAAATCATCTTCGTGCACCACTTCATCAGCTTCTAAATAAAATGCCCAATCTCCCGAGCAGTTAAATTGAGCAATCATTTTCTGCTGCCCGTAAACATAACCCCTATCTTGCATATTTTCATTCCAGATAGTATGTATAATTTTTATTTTAGGTGAATTTATAGAATTAATTATCTCTTCTGTATCATCTTCACATGGTCCTAAAGCAATAATAAATTCATCCACGATAGGCAATATCGATAATATAGATTCTTTAAAAGGATACCCCAGCATCTGTCCGTTTCTTAAAAAAGTAAAACCGCTAACTTTCATTTTTTTCCTTGTAAATATTTATCTATTCCATTCTTACACCAGGCAATTTTTTTTAAAATTGTTTCATTTAAAATTTTATCATTCTTTTGCAAATTGTCTCTTGGATTTTCATTATGCCACAAATGGTATGCAATGGCTCCAAATTTAATATCTCTTCTTAAAATATTGCTGTTTATCAATCTTGCTGCAAATTCGCTGTCTTCTCTGCCCCAGCCTTGAAAATCTTCATTAAAACCGTTTACCTTTAGACAATCTTCCCGAAAAAAAGAAAAATTGCAAGTTTTTATCCCTTTTAATGAAGCTTTCTCTTTTAAAAAAAGTTTTGTTAAAAAAGGTATATGCAAATTATTGTGCCGGTTTTGCAAACCATTTTCAAAAAAAGAAAATCTATTTTGTTTTATTTTTAAAATTTTTTCCGTTTTATCTTTTGTTAGCAAAACACGCCCGCCTTGCAGAAAAGTTTTCTTTTGGGCAAATTTTAAATGGTCTTCAATAAACCTTTTATCCAAAATCATATCACCGTCAATTAAAATAATATATTCACCTTTTGCAGCGGCAATTGCTTTATTTCTGATTTCTGCTGCCCTAAAGCCTTTATCTTCCTGCCATATATGAATAAGAGACGGAAAAATTTTTTTATACTTTTTTGCCACTTTTAAAGTATCTTTTCCGCTTCCGTCATCTGCAATAACTATTTCATTGGGCATAACTGTTTGTTCTTTTAAAGATAAAAAAATTAACTCTAAAGCTTCAGGCCAATTATAAGTTGTAATAATTAAAGAAGTTTTCATTTTTTATTCTCTTCATAAAGTTTGATATATTTATAAAATACTCCATTGGCATTTGAAATACTAATCAACAAACCCTCATAGCCGCATAAAAAACCTTTTTGCAAAAAGTAATTTTTAAAAAAGCTGAAAGCGGCTTTTAAAAATGCCTGCAGTGGTGTAATATTTTTTCTTTTTTTATAATTTTGCGCATATAATGTGGAATAAAGATTCATTTTTTCTATTAACTCTTCCGGTTTTTCAAAACTGTAATGTCTCATGGGATTTTTTAATTTTTTAATTTTTAAATCTTTTTTCAATAAAGATTCATGCACTAAATTATTATTAAATTGCGTTTCTTTTCTGTTAAAAAGCCTTAAAACAAAATCTTTATTCCAGCCGCAGCATTTAATATGTTTTTGTTTATAATAATTATCCCTTTTTAATGCATAAACAGTATTTGAATTTAAAGTTAAATTCTTAATTTCTTTTGCCAATTCATTTGTTAATATTTCGTCACTGTCTATATATAATACCCAATCATTTTTTGCATATTTTAAAGCTCTGTTTTTTAAAGGACCAAAACCTATAAACTCTTCTTTAAAAATTTTTACATTTTTAAAACTTTTTGCAATATCCATTGTTGCATCTTTTGAACCGTTGTCAATTATTAAAACCTCTTCAAAATCTTTTAATGCATTTAAAACCTCTTTTAAATATTTTTGAGAGTTTTTTGTTAAAATAATTACACTAATTGGCATTTTCGAGTGCATTTGTTACCTCTTTAAAAATTGTTTGGGGCAGGATTTTTTCTAAACATTCGCTTTTACCACCCCTGTTGTCACAGCCTGCTAGACCACAAGGAACACAATCCATTTGAGCTTGAAATATATGTATCTTATCATATTTCTGATTTAACTTTACATTTTTTGCATATGTTGAGTTTATATTAGACCACGGAGACCATATTCTATGAAAAGTAGGACCAAAAAGTGCAAATATATTTTTATTTTGAGAGGCAGCAATATGCATATTTAAAGTATCTGCTCCAATGTATGCAAAAGAATTATCGCTTATAGCAATAAACTCCTCAAGTGTTGTTTTTCCTGTTAAATCATAAATATTTTTTAATTTTGGCAAAGATGCAGATATTTTTAAATCAACCGCGCTTCTGCCTCCGGTTATTATAATTGGAATATTCAAACTATTTAAGAGTTCTAGCAATTGATTTCTTAAATGTTTGGGGTAAACTTTATATTCATATTGGGCGCTTGGATGAAAGATAATATATTTTTTTTGCAAAAATGGGTATTTATTTTTAAGTTTTTCAAAAATTTCTTTTTTATAATAGGATTTTACCTCTATTCTATCCAGTTTTATGTTTAAAAAATCCAAAGCTTTTAAATTTTGCAAAACAATATGTTTTTGTTCATTAAAATAGTAATGGCTCAAAAAAAGTTTTTTCCACCAGTTTTTGCGCCTCTCATCATCTATGACAGAAATAGATTTTTTCGCGCTGAATATCGCATAGCGAACACTTCTGTCATTTGCTGTTAAATTTATTGCCAAATCATACTTTTTAAAAATTTTCCAAAAAAGCTTTATTATGTTTATATGTTTTTTTAAACCTTTCCATGCATAATCAAAACAGTGTATATTATTAACATTTGGATTTTTTTTAGCAATAGCTAATGTATCTGCATTTATTAATAAATCTACTTCTGCATTATAATACTCTTTAAGGGCTCTGACTAAAGGTTCTGTTAAAAATACATCACCATTGGAGCGGCGGATTATTATTAAGATTTTCTTAAATCTCTCCATGTAAAACCTTTATAAAATATAGCACTTAAAAAAACAAACAGCATTAATACATAATGTCCTAATAAATAAGAGTCGCTAAACATTATTGCGCTAAATGCTATCGGAAAAGCTGTTCGAGGATATTTTAAGTCATCTTTGCTCTTAAATCCCAAAATTATTTGGCTAAAAAGCAAAAATAATAAAGACAAAAAAGAAATAATTCCTCCAGACGCCCATACAAAAAGATACATATTATGAGGCTGGACAGTATTTACCATATCAGAGGTATATTTTTTATTAATTTTTTTATAGTCATTTGGAAAATCTCCCACGCCTGCACCGATTATTGGATTTGATTTGATCATTTTGAAAGTATTAATATTAAATGTTAGTCTTTTCCCTATGCTATTGTGAGGGTTTTTTTGAAAATTTAATATTTCAGAGAAAGCTAAATTTACCCTTTTATTAAAAATATCGCTGCTTTTATAAGCGATAATAAAAATAGCAGGCAAAATTGTCAAAATTAACAAAACAGATTTTAAGTTAAATTTAAAAAATTGCAATATTGCTATTGTCATAAGAATAAAAAACATAACCTGCCCTGCTCTTCCTCCTGTAATAAAAAGATTTACTGTCATTGTTGTAATAAAAATTACAGAAATTATTTGAATAAATCTGCTCTCTTTTTTATTAATTAAATAATAAATTAAAAGATAAATAGTAAATGCTAAAAAAGGATTATAAGAAATATGTCCCATAAAAGGTGCGGGGTCTTCAACATTAGCATGAAAACTTGGAGGAATCACGCCAAATTTAACACTATAAGATATTATTTCAGATAAAGTCATAGAAAAAATAAAAATTTTTATAAAAAAATGATATTCATCTTTTTTTATCATAGTCATTAAAAGAGGTATTGCCAAAAACGAATACTCTTTTTTTATAATATGCAACCCCCAACTTATATTTTGGCTCCATAAAAGAGAAAAAGCAAAAGAGAAAAACAGAATATATGCAAATAGTGCAACCGGATTGTTTTTTATTGTTTCTAAAGTTTGCTTTTTATCCCCCCATATAACCCAAAATATAATCAAAAGCCC
>JALWKP010000129.1 GCA_027081355.1 Campylobacteraceae bacterium | reverse complement strand
ACATCTCTTAAACAGCCATTTTCACTTATATAATATTTTACAGAACCTTTGGTGGTATTTTTATCATACAATAACACTTCTACAGCATTTGGCACATTTTCATCATCTTGGAAAATTCCTATAATATAATTTTGATTAACTTCTGTTGCTTTGTGGGCAGGTTCCTTTTGTCCGCTAAATTGAACATCGCTATTTGATTTGTAATTTCCGCCGCAAGCAGTTAATATTAATGCGCTTAGAGAAATTGCAATCGACTTTTTATTTATTATCACTTTTAATCCTTTAATTGGCTATTATAAGCAAGTAATAAAATTATACTATCCTATGGGGATATAGAGCTTTTATATTTCATTTTAAAATTAAATTCTTCAAACACCAAAACTGCGCCTCCTCTTTTGAGCGCCCTGCTCTCTTGCCATCTTTGGGTTTTTTGTTTTGCTTTTTGTTTTCTGTTTAACTCTTCTGCTTTTGCCAAAAGCCTTTTTAGGGCGATTTTTTTGTTTAAATGCTGGCTTCGCTCGTCAAAGCTTATTGCCTCTAAGCCCAAAGGCGGATAGAGCGCTCTAACTCCAGAGGATGTTTTATTTACATGCTGTCCGCCTTTTTTGGGACTTTTTAGAGTTTGGTAAACTACTTGGTTTTCATTAAATTGTGCCGTTTCAAACTCGCTTTGAATAGTTAGCGAAAAATACCAGTTTTTGCGTTTATGTTTTGGTCTAAAGGGGCTTTGGCATCGCCAAAGATGGGTGCCTTCTAAACCCAAAAGCCTCCTGTCTTTGCTTTTAATAAGCACCGATTTATAGCAATTTTCGCACTTTGCATATTCTATTTTTAAAACTTCAAAATCGTATTTGCCCTCTAGCCATTTTACAAATAGAAAAACCGCTCTGCACACCTCATCTACGCCGTTTCCGCTGCTAATTGTCATAAGCACTGCCTACTCCTTGTATGTTAAAATAGGGCGAAATGTTGCCACAACGGTTGCCAAACCCGCCTCTGCCAAGTCGCTAACTACCACATCGATATCTTTATAAGCTTGCGGCGCCTCTTCGTATAGCAGTTTACTATCTTTGCAAATCACGCACGAGCCGATTTTGGTGCGGGTTAAATCTGCTTTGGTGTATCGGTTGCGAAGTTTCGCTTCTGCCGATTTTCGCTCCCACTTGCGCCCTGCTCCGTGAGCCAAAGAAAAGTTAGAAATTTCCGTATTCTTAGCCGGCATAACCAGGTAGCTTAAACTTCCGCGGCTGCCCGGAATTATCACGGCACCCTTATTAGTCGGCGCCGCCCCTTTTCTGTGCAGCCAGCCGCTTTCTATTTTTGTAATTATGTTGTGCGCCGTATCGCTAACAGCTTTAAAATTAGCCTCTAGCTTTATTGCTTTTAAAAAACGCTTTGCAATTTGTCTGCGGCTAAGCTTTGCTAGCTCTACTGCCCTGTCGTGCTCTTTTAAATACTCTTTTGCCTCATCATCGCTTAACCCGATAGAGGGCTCATATTTGCCCGATACCCTGTTAAAAACAATCTGCCCAAAAGCTCTTGAACCGCTGTGAATAAGCAAATACAAAGACTCCCTGTCAAGATTTAACTTATTAAAAAGCACTCTATCATGAACTTCGTTTACCAAATGCAGCTCCGCAAAATGGTTGCCTTTGCCGATTGTTCCTAAATTGTAGCCAAGATTTGGCTCTGCTGTTTCTATCTCATCTAAGCTCTCGATTTTGCTAAGATATTTAGCAAACCTTTGAGGCTTTATCTTTTTTGCTTTAGCGGGCACTTCAAACAAACTCATCCCGCACCCAATATCAGAGCCGATTAAATGCGGGTAAATTCTATCTTTGCATAAAACAGCCGCCCCGTTAGGCACAAGCCCCGTGCTTAAATCGGACAGCCCGACAACACTTTTTACACCTTTATACTTCGTAATTTTCTTTAAAGCCTCGATGCTTCTTGAATCTATCCAATTCCTGCTCGAGGCAATAATAGTTAAATTGTCCATTTTTTACCTTTAGATTTAATTTTTTTCTAATTGCCGGATTATAAACTCTTAAATTCATTTTGCACTCCTTATGTTTTGATATAAAAATGGTATAATATGCTGATGACATATAGTGTCCGAAGAATAAAAAAGGATTTCTATGCAAGATAATAACAACAATTTAAGCCCTATTAATTTGCTCTTTTTGTCAATTGCTGCGGCGCCTTTTATAGCTGTTAGAGTCGGCGATGTGTTTTATCTGCTAGCAGGTGTATTTATTTTATATATTCTGTATTACGCTTACACTTATTATAAAGAAAAAGCATCTAAAAAAAATATTTCGTTCCAAGAAGCGCTAGATAAAGATTTGCCCGATATGTCCCCTATTCATTTTATATTTTTTATGTTAATTGCTGCTCCAATTTTTTTTATGATATTTGGAACCGAATTGAAAGATTTTACCGGTTTAGCTATAGTTTGGATAATTTATGCCGTTTATTATTACGGATTTAAAACAAAGGCATAATGTGATAGACAGAGAAAATAGAGATAAACTTATTGCAGTAACAGAAAAAATTTAGAAATCATAAACAGGTTAGAACAATGAGAAACGCGCTTTATAGAACGCTGGATATATTAAAGAGGTTAAACGAGGGGCAGAGGCTTTGTGTTTCGGTTTTGGCGCAGGAGTATGAAGTAAGCGATAGAACCATTAGGCGCGATTTTGAAGTTATTCGGGATATTTTTGGGGATTTTGTTGCTAAAGAGGGGGAGTGTTACAGGGCTTTTAAGAGAGTGCTTTTAGATAAGGTTTTAAATGCGAGCGATTTAATGACGCTGGCAAATATTGTCAATCTGTTTGACACTATCCGTAAATCGAGCCAAATTAGCGAAAGCACAAAAGCACTGATAAAACGGGCAG
>JALWKP010000128.1 GCA_027081355.1 Campylobacteraceae bacterium | reverse complement strand
AGCGGTTTATAAGCGGTGTTTTGCTTTGGTTTTTATTGACAAATTCTCTTGAATTATCCATAAAATCTTCTACCAAAATTTTGATAATAGCAGCTACCAAGCGGTGTCTGAACAGATGTTCATAGGGGGTTATGCCCTCTTGCTGCACCATTTTTGCAGCTCTTATAATCAGGGGTTCATCTTTTAAATCTTCGTAATTTATCAAATTGTATTTAATACCGTCGTCTATATCGTGGCTTGTGTAAGCTATTGCATCGGCGTAATCAACTGCTATCGCTTCAAAACTTGGGTGGTAATTTAAATAGAAATTATCGGTTATCTCTTGCGGAAAAAAACTTTTTTGGTAAGGGGCAGAGTGTTTTAAAACCCCCTCTAGCGTTGCGTAAGTTAAATTTAAACCGTCAAAATTTTTATACCGTTTTTCTAATTTGGTTAAAACTCTAAACGATTGAAAATTGTGCTCAAAGCCGTTTTGGTGCCCGTCTTTTTTTAGCAGCCTGTCAAGCTCGTCTCCGCCGACATGCCCAAAAGGGGTGTGCCCCAAATCATGACTTAGGGCGATTGCTTCGGCTAATGTTTCATTAAGCCCCAGCTCTCTTGAAAGGGTCCTTGCAATTTGAGCTACCTCGATAGAGTGGGTTAAACGGGTTCTAAAATAATCCCCTTCGTGGTTTATAAAAACTTGCGTTTTGTATTCCAGCCTTCTAAAAGAGCTGCAGTGGACAATTCTGTCTCTGTCTCTGGCAAAGGGGTCTCTAAAATCCTCTTTGAAGCTAAAAAAGCGCTTTTTATACAACATTTTTTTACCTTTTTTCAATTTTTTTACTAAAAAATATGAAAATTTTGCTATAATATTCATAATTGTATCCTAATTAATATGAATTTGCTTTAATTAAAGGCTCATTTACACAAGATTTGGAACTAATTTGCAAAATTAAAGGCTTTTTGGTTTTTAGCTTTGCGCTTTAAGCTTATAAAGGGGTTGATATGAAAGTAACATTAATGCATAATACACCGCTTGATGTCTGTGCGCATGCAATCAGAACTTGCTGGCAAAGTTTTGACAAAAGCGATAAAGGCGGCGAGAAAGACAAAGCTTTAATCGACAGGGTAGGCAATAAGTATAAGCATTCTTCTACGCTGGAGCATTTGGTTTACACATTTTATATTCAAGGTATCAGCCGTGCCTTGCTGCAAGAGCTGGCACGCCATAGAATGGCAAGTTTAAGCGTTAAATCAACCAGATACACCCTAAAAGAGTTAAAAAACACAACCCCTTTTGAAACCGGAGATTTTGAGGGTGCTTCTAAATTTATTGTTTTAACCGGCAATGAAGATGTGGACAACGCCTCTGTTTTAGCGCTTAATAATTTACAGGCATTGTTAAAAAAAGGGATAAGCAACGACATAGCAAAATATGCCCTGCCCGAGTGTTATAAAACAGAGCTTACATGGACGGTAAACGCCCGTTCTTTACAAAACTTTTTAACTTTGCGAAGCTCCAAGAGCGCTTTGTGGGAGATAAGAGAGCTTGCAAACAGAATTTATCAAGTTTTGCCAAATGAACACAAATATCTATTTAAAGATTGCATTTCCAATTTAAGTGAGTAAAAAATGAAAAGAGTATTAACGGTATTAATTCTTCTATTTATCGGCTTAAATGCGCAGCAGGTTGCCATATCTGCAATCAACAATTTACGCTCGCCTCAGCAGGCTTTGGTTCAAGAACTGTATGCGCTTAATAATTACAACTATTTATGGCTGGGGCAAGAGAATGCAAGCAAATTGGCAAAAGCGACAAATGCTCTAAGCAACGGTTATTACAATTACAAAAACAAACCGTTACACAGAACCGAAATTACGCAGCTTTTATACTCATTGGATTCCGGTTCGTTAGATGCATATAACACTTCAAGACTTGATGTTTTAATTACCGATGCATATGTAAGGCTGCTGCACTTTATAAGAATCGGAGATGTAGATTGGAATTTGGTGCGCCAAAAGATTCACAATTTAAGGAGCCAATACGATATTCACGCTGTCTGGGAGTTAAAAGTAAAAAGAATGCCAAGTGCCAGCACAATTTTGCAATATATCAAGCAAAACCGTGTAAATGCGCTTTTAATGGACAGCGTGGGGCAAAAACAGCGCTATAAACCTTTTATAGATATCTTGCAATATTACCGAAAAATCCCGGAATTTAGAAAAGTTCCATACGGAAGCATTATAAGATACGGGCGAAGAGACAGAAGAATTTATGAAATTAAAAGAAGATTGCTTGTTCTTGGAGACTATCCAAGAAATGCGCCTATAAATAGAAAATTTGATAAATATTTAGCTTATGCAATTACAAAATTCAGAAAGCGTTTTAATTTACGCCAAGGCAATTACATAGATAACGACCTTTTGGCTTATATAAATTTGCCAAAATCTTATTATATCCATAAAATAATTGTAAATTTAGATAAAACAAAAGTATTTTTACCAAATTTCGGAAGCACTTATATAGAGGTAAATATTCCGGAATTTAAAATGCGCTTTTATCAAAACGGCGTAGAGACATTTTCCAGCAACCTGGTTGTGGGTATGCTGACACGCCCCACTCCGATATTTGATGATTACTTAGAATATATAGTAATAAATCCGACTTGGACAGTGCCGGAGAGTTTAATAAAAAAAGATTTAATTCCAATTTTAAAAACGCATCCAAATGTGTTTCAAATAGCGCATTTAAAAGCGTATCAAGGAGGCAGGGAAGTTAAACCCGATATTCAAAAACTATTAGCGATAGAGGGAACACACAGAAACTCCCCATACACAATTGTCCAGCAACCCGGACCTCAAAACGCTTTGGGGCAAATTAAATTTATGTTCCCTAACAAATATTCGGTTTATCTGCACGATACACCGGAAAAAGGGCTTTTTAACAATAAATACCGCTATAATAGTTCAGGCTGTATGCGTTTAG
>JALWKP010000127.1 GCA_027081355.1 Campylobacteraceae bacterium | reverse complement strand
CATCAAACCATACACGGTTGCCGATTTCAACAGGGGCAGGAGCAGAGATAATTTCTAAATCTCCCAAACCTCCTGCCTTGCCCATATGCGGTCCCGGTCCCCCTTCTGACGGATATAACTCTTTTTGCGTAATGGAGTGCCCGGTTATATTGCTTAAAACTTTTACACCTCCAGAATCTGCATTAATTGGGTCAAAAACGGTTGTTGCAACTTGCTTGCTGCCTTGGAGTATAGCCAAAGCTCCAGTTGCTGCCTCATCGTGGCTCCAGGATAAACCGTTATCATTTCGTCCGGCTGCATCGCCTGCATAAAACTCTCCGCCTCCAATTCCCTGACCGTTTCCTGCTCCGGCTGTTGTTGTATCTGCGCAGGTTCCGTTATTTTCCAAATTCCACCCTGTATCGGTTTTGCAAGCTCTTAATATTTCGCCTCCGGAATGCCCTTCTGCTGTATCGGTAGAATCACATGCAGGAGAGTAATCATTATTTCCGCTTACCATTCCGTATCTATCGGTAAAAGCTAAAATCATTGCGCCTGTTTCATCAAACTCTATATCTGAAAGTATCGGTTCTGGGTGGGAGCTTCCATGCCAAGTTAAATCTGTTGTCCACGGCTGCCATTTTGCTGAACTGTTGCAGCAAGTAGTTGTTCTTGTATAATTTAAATCAAAATCCAATACATTATCATACCCTGCACCGTTAAATTTTAAAACATAAGCATGCAAATCATCTGCATTTTGGGAATAGCTTGCATCACACACTACTCCAACATACAAACTGTTATTATGCGTGCTAATCGCCCACGGTCTGTAAGTTCCGCCCTCACAGCCGGGGTCGCTTATTGGAAAAGTATTTTTTTTCTCTTTTGTTTTAGTATCTATTGCGATAATTTGTTTATTTTTTATATCCATTACATAAAGGGTTTTATTATCTTGAGTCAAATCAATATCGCCAAGACCTGCAATTCCTGTTTTAAGGTAACCGTCTGGGTCGTGTGTTTTTTTATTGGGTGTATTTGGCAATTGATGGCAAGTGTCGCTGCTTCTGTCCACACTGCCTAAATCTATGCCCAAATCATTCACAACATCAAGCCACGAAGCTACTTTTGGGGTTCCTTTTCTCGCCCCTTTAACAGTATAAATACCGCCTATGCCAAGAGGTCCAAGCCCCATATGGCGTCTTACGGCAGCAGAGTAGTAAATGGTATCTGTATCTTTATCATATGCAATACCCCAAACCGAACCTGTTTGATTTGAATCGCCATAATACTGGTCTTTAGTATCATTATATGTATTGTTATCATCATAATGCCAATACAAAAGAGTAGGCTCACCGGTATTCTTGCCTACTGAAAAAACCGAAGTTGTAACAATTGGATTTGTCTCATTTACATATTCGCTTGGGTTATAAAGAGCCAAATTTACACTATCTTGGTCTTGAACAAAGCGAACCGTAGAATTCTTTTTATCTGAAGAAGGAGACTCTTTTAAATAATTTGGAATATTGCTAAATTCCACTCGAACCTTGCCGCTTAATCCATTTAAATTAAAACTTCCGTCTGCCTGTGTAACAGCGCTTACACTGTTTCCATTCTCATCAATTCCAGTTACACTAACACCTGCAACACCTTTTTCATTAGCATCTTTAACAGCATATGAATTTAATTTTAATACCCCGTTCTCATCTCTTAGAGGCAAATCTTCAAAAACTGTCCCTGTTATGTTGGCATATGCAAAACCGCAAATAGCTGTCGTAACAATTAATGTTTTTTTAAACATTATGTGCCCTTTTCCTAATTTTTACTAAATGTGTAACTTAATCATTATAGTTATACAAATATTTATTGAAACTTAAAGCAGAAGTTATTTATTGCTATAAGAGCCTATATATCGTATTTTAAATAAAATATATTAAATAAATTTTACACATTTTTTTTCTATAGTGCCGTAAAATTAAATGTTGTTTTTTGGTATTTTTTTTAAAAAAAATACCAACTAATAACATTTTTATGTTACTAATAGTTACATCCAGATATCTTTATACAATAAAATAAATTTATTTTATCTGAATATAGTTATATACAAAAGATTTTTAATAATTATTAATATTGCATAGATACAATTTAACTTTCGCACATAAAAAGTATAATTTTCTCAATTTAAAATAAAGATTAGTAAATTTCAATTAATATTATAAATTTTTTTACACAATTTATTTACCTTATAAATGTTATAATATTACATTTAAAAGGAGCACTTATGAAGATAATACTTTCAATTATTCTAATAACTTATCTTTTTTCTAACTCAATTACTGTTTACAACAGTAATTTTGCGCAAGTAAATGAGACTCAGAAAATTTCGTTAAAAGAAGGCAGGCAGAGTGTGAAATTCAGCAATTTGCCAAACTCTTTAATAGTCAATTCGGTTTCGCCTATTTTTAAAAGCAGCGGCGTTCATTTGATTTCGCAAAGTTACAAAAATAATCCTTTAGATATTACAAAACTTGTAGAAGCAAATTTAAATAAAGAGGTAGAATTTTATAATATTGATAAAAAAGTTTTAAAAGGGAAATTGGTCAATGTTAGCCCTACAATTATTAAAAGCAATGGTCACTTTTATATTGTAGCGGCAAATTCAATTATTTATAGCTCATTACCTTTAAATGTTGATAATAAGCCATATCTTATTTGGGAATTGAATTCTAAAAAAGCTGAAAATACTGAAGTAAATTTAAGATATTTAATTAGCGGTATTAGCTGGAGCGGAAATTATACTCTAACATTAAAAGAAAAAACCCTGGATTTAAAAGCGTGGGCAAGTATAGTAAATAAAAGCGGCAAATCTTTTAAAGATGTCAATGTCAGTTTAATTGCAGGAAGAGTTGATAGAAATAATTTTTCTCATCCGGTTTTGTATAAAACCCGCAGAGTCAATGCAATGCCAGAAATTGAAGAGGTTGAGCCAGCTATAGCGGAGGAGCCAGATGCAGTAAATTCTGAATCTATTGGCGGTTATCATTTATATAAGTTGCCTCACAGTGTTAATTTATTAAACAATCAATCTACTCAAACTGTTTTATTAGATGCTAAAAACATTAAATACTACCGTTATGCTGCAGCAGAAAACAGCGATTTTACTAATTATGGAGAGAGGAAACTCTCTTTTGCGCAAGTAATAGAGTTTAAAAACAGTAAAGAGAATAATTTAGGCGAACCTCTGCCAGAAGGGCTTGTAAGGGTTTATAAAGAAAACCACTATGTAGGAAATTATTATATAAAAAATAGACCTGTAAATGAAAAAGTCTCTTTGAAAATAGGAAAATATTTCGATATTACAGGGACAAAAACAATTACTAAATTTATTGTAAAAAAGAAATACAGAGACATAGAAACAAAATATAATATAAAAAACAGAGGAGATAAAATAATAAATATCCGGCTAAATGAAAATATACCTCAGAATAATGATGATACTAAATTCAATACCGATTGCAGTGATATATGTTCTTTTAAAAAGATAAATGCTTTTACAAGAGAATTTGATATAATTTTAAAACCTCATAGCGAATATACTTTTAAAACAGGGTTTGAAATTTACTATTAAAAAAAGAAGCCCAAAAAATACCATTAAATCAAGGTATTTATTTTGGGTAAACAGAAATATATTTTCTTCCATTACAACTATCTTACTAATAATTGAGACTTATTTTGCCTCTAATCTAGGAAAAAACTATGCTGTTATAATTTATCAAAATTTTGATGCGCCAAGAATAGCACTTTTTCTAAATCTTTGGCTCTCTATTTATACCTAAAAGTAATTCTGCCTTTATCAAGCGAATATGGTGTAAGTTCTACTTTTACTTTATCACCCGGTAAAATTTTAATATAGTGCATTCTCATTTTGCCTGCTATGTGGCACAAAACATTGTGTCCGTTTTCTAATTCTACTCTAAAAGTTGCGTTTGGAAGCGCTTCTACAACTTTGCCGTCGATTTCAATTACATCATCTTTTGCCATTGCTTACTCCTTTTTATGGATTCGTTAAAATTACAGCTTTGCCATCAACTACCGCTACTTGGTGCTCATAGTGCGAAGTATTTAATCCGTCGGCACTAATTACACTCCACTTATCCTCTAAAATTATCGGTTCGCCGTCTTTTTGGCACACCATCGGTTCTAAACAAAATACCATACCATTCTTAATTTTAGGTCCTTGTTTTACTTTACCATCGACATAATTTGGGATATTTGGCTCATCGTGCGGTTTTTTGCCTATTCCGTGCCCGCAAAAATCGCGAAGCGGAACATAACCTGCGCCGATTATTGCCTCTTGCAAAATGTAACTTAACTCTTTAAATCGCATTCCGACTTTTATAGAATCTATCGCTTCATAAAGAGCGTTTTTTGAACAATCTATAATTTTTTGATTTTCTGCAGAGATTTCGCCAACACCCATAGTAATTGCAGCATCGCCGTAATAGCCATCAACTATTGTGCCTATATCTAAGCCCAATATATCGCCTTCTTTAACTTTATAATCTGTCGGAATACCGTGAATAATAACTTCATTAACAGAGGTGCATACAGAGGCAGGAAATCCATAAAGACCTTTAAAAGAGGGTTTTGCACCGGCTTTAAGTATAAACTCTTCGCCAAGCGCATCTATCTCTTTTAAACTCATTCCAGGTTTAACAATGCCTTGCAGATACTCTAAGGTTTGTCCGACAATTGCGCCGGCTCTTCTTAAAGTATCTATTTCGGCTTTTTTTCTTAACGGAATGGCCATTACAGACCCATATTGCCTAATGTCTGATAGTTACCCATAGTTCTTTGGGCTTCTATCTTTCTCATTGTATCAAGAGCAACTTGAACAACAATCAATACCGCAGTTCCGCCGAAGTAAAACGATGCGCCTAAGCCGTTAATAATAATAAACGGAAGTGTAGAGATAATACCTAAATATATTGAACCCCAAACCGTAAGTTTGCTTGCAACATCATTTAAAAACTCTTTAGTCTGGTTGCCCGGTCTGACACCCGGAATAAATCCGCCCTGTCTTTTTAAGTTATCGGCAATATCTTTTGCATTAAATTGAATCGAAGCGTAAAAGAATGCAAAGAAAATAATTAAAACAAACATAAGTGCGCTGTAAAGCAGTCCGCCCGGAGTCAGCGCATCGCTGATAGCCAAAGCAATCGGATTATTGCTGGCTTTTAAAACCGTAAGCGGGAACATAATAATCGCACTTGCAAAAATCGGCGGAATAACGCCTGAGAGATTGATACGAACAGGAATATAATTCATAATTCTTTTATTTTGATTTTGCATAATAGTTTTACGCGAATAACTAATAGGAATTCGGCGCTCGCCAAGTTCGACATAAATAATTGTTAAAATAGTCACAAACATAATAATTACAATTCCTACTACCACCATCGGGTCCATACTTCCTGCATTTACCTGAGCAATTGTTGCGCCTATTGCTCTAGGAATCCCCGAAACAATACCGCCGAAAATTATTAACGAAATACCGTTACCTACGCCTCTTTGTGTAATTTGCTCACCAAACCACATTAAAAGCATAGTTCCTGTAAGCATAGAAAATACTGCAATAACTATAAAGCTTGTCATATCTATTGTAATTGCACCCTGCGGTCCGCTGCCCATATGTCTTAATCCAACAGCCATGCCAATAGCTTGAACAATTGTAATAAATATTGTAAAATATCTAATTATTTGCATATATTTTTGCATTCCGTCACGCTCTTTTTTCATTTGTCCAAGAGCAGGGAAAGTTGCGGCAAGAAGCTCCATAACAATCGAAGCAGTAATGTAAGGCATAATACCAAGAGAGATAATACTTAAACGGCGAAGCGCGTTACCGCTAAACATATTAGCCATACCTAACGCATTGTTAGAGTTTTGGTCGAAGAAGTGCTTAATCACATCCAAATCTACCCCGGGAACCGGGATATACGCCAATACTCTATACGCAAAAAGAAAACCTAATGTAATTAAAATCTTTTGAGTAAGAGTGTTATTATTCATAACTATTTCCCGCTGGTTGTAACTGCGTCATCCTTAATTTTAGCAGCTAAATCTTTTGCACCGCTTCCAATAAGTTTAACTCTAGTAACACTTTTGCTTAGTTTATGAACGCTTCTGATACTCTCTAGCGTAATTTCATCCAACTCTGCAACTGCTTTGATTTTATCTACATTAATTGCATAAGGCTTAACTACGCGAGAAGTAAATCCGATTTTTGGCAATCTTTTTGCCAATGGCATTTGACCGCCCTCGAAGTTTCTCTTTCTTGAGTAACCAGTTCTGGATTTTTGACCTTTTTGACCGCGTCCTGCAGTTTTGCCCAAACCGGAACCCTGACCGCGCCCTACTCTTTTTTTAGCGTGTGTAGAACCCGGTGCCGGCTGAAGATTGTGTAAACTCATAACTTCTCCTTAACCTTTAATTCTAGTTAATGCTTCGATTGTGCATCTAACCAAGTTGTTAGGGTTGTTTGAACCAATCGATTTTGCAATAACATCTTTAATTCCCGCAAGCTCTATTACCGGTCTTGCAGCACCCCCTGCGATTGCACCGGTACCTTCGCTTGCCGGTCTTAAAATAATTCTGCTAGCTTTATATTTATGCTCAATATCGTGAGAAATTGTAGTCCCTTTAATATTAACTTTTACCAAGTTTTTGAATGCATCATCTAGTGCTTTTTTAATTGCATCAGGAACCTCTTTTGCTTTACCGTAACCGTAACCAACTGTTCCTTTTTTGTCACCTACAACAACCAAAGCGGTAAATCTAAATCTTCTACCGCCCTTTACAACTTTAGTAACACGGCCGATATTAACTACAATCTCTTCGAAATCTTCTCTATTAATATTTTCCATCCGATTTCCTTAAAATTTAATTCCGCTCTCTCTTAGAGCATCAGCGAATGCTGCAACTACACCGTGGTAAAGATAACCGTTTCTATCAAAAACGATGCTTTCTATATTTAAAGCTTTTAACTTTTCCCCTAAATCTTTAGCAACTGTTACTGCACCCTCTTTGTTAGATTTAACGCCAAGTTTAATGCCGTCGCTGTATGCTAAAGTGTGACCCCTGCTGTCATCGATAGCTTGCGCGTAAAAGTGTTTGTTAGACCTAAACACGGTTACTCTAGGAGTGTTTTCGCATCCGGAAATGTTAGCACGAACTCTTTTTTTACGCTGAGCGTAGCGTCTGTTTTTTACTTTTTGAACTCTTCTTAACATAACTGCACCCCTTACTTACCTGCCGCTTTACCGGCTTTTCTAATGATAACTTCATCAGTGTATTTAATACCTTTGCCTTTATACGGTTCAGGCGGTCTAAATCCTCTAATTACTGCTGCAACTTGTCCGACTTGCTGCTTATCAGTTCCGCTTATATGAATAATATTTTTCTCAACTTTAATATCGATTCCCTCAGGAATTTCAAAATTAACAGGATGAGAAAATCCAAGCTGCATTTCTAAAGTTTTGCCGCTGACTTGCGCACGGTAACCGACACCGTTTACTTCTAAAGATTTTTTAAAACCTTTATCTAAACCGATTAAAATATTGTTTAAAAGCGCTCTGTAAGTTCCCCAGAAAGCCGAAGACTGCTTAGTCTCATCAATTCTGTTAAACTTAACTTCGTTACCGTCAACCTCTACCAAAACTCTTCCGTGAGTCTCTAATCTTTTTTCTAAATTGCCTTTTTTAGCAACTATTGCAGTGCCGTCAATTGATACATCGATACCGGCAGGGATAGTTACGGGCTGTTTTCCAACTCTTGACATCTTCTATACCTCCCTTACCATATACTGCAAATTACTTCGCCGCCAACACCGCGTTTGTAGGCTTCGTCATTTGGTAAAATTCCGCTGCTTGTAGAAACAATTAAAGTTCCGTAACCGTTTTTAAAGCTTTTAATTTCATCTTTGCCTTTGTAAATTCTACGACCCGGCTTAGAAATTCTTTTAACTTCGTTAATTACGCTTCTTTCGTTATCGTCATATTTTAATACAACTTTAATACTCTTTTTATTGTTTCCTAAATCCTCTACGCTATAACTTTTCAGATAACCCTTCTGCACAAGAATAGAAACAATTGACTCAATAGTTTTTGAGTGTAGAAGAGTTGTTGTATCAAGTCTTCTCATTGCTGCATTTCTTATACGAGTAAGAGAGTCTGCAATAATGTCTGTCATCATCTGTTACTCCTTATATTACCAGCTTGCTTTACGCATGCCTGGGATTAGACCTTCAGAGGCCATCTTTCTTAAACAAATTCTGCAAATTCCGAAATCTCTGTAAACAGAGTGCGGTCTTCCGCAAATACTGCATCTTGTGTAACCTTGAACTTTAAACTTAGGCTTTCTTTTTGCTTTAGCAATCATTGACTTTTTAGCCATTCTTTCTTCCTTTCGCAAACGGCATACCTAACTTTTCAAGTAGGGCAAATGCCTCTTTGTCATCTTCTGTATTTGTAATAATTGCAATATTCATACCGTGTGTTTTCATAATAGAGTCGTAACTGACTTCCGGGAACATCAACTGTTCGTCAAGTCCGAAGTTGTAATTTCCCCTGCCGTCAAAACCGCGTCTTGGAACGCCTCTAAAGTCTTTAACTCTAGGCAGCGCGATAGAGATAAGTTTATCTAAGAAGTTATACATATTCTCACCTCTTAAAGTAACTTTAATACCGCTTGGAGAACCCTCTCTTGCTTTAAAACCTGCAACAGATTTTCTAGCAAGTGTAATTATAGCTTTTTGACCCGCTATTAAAGAGATGGTATCCGCCATATTTTGAATAAGTTTGCTATCTTTGCCCTCTTGCCCGGCACCTACGCTTATTACAATTTTTTCAAGCTTAGGTGTCTGCATAACATTTTTAATAGAAAGCTCTTCTCTTAGCGCCGGTGCAATTGAAGCATATTTCTCTTTTAATCTGCTCATAATTAACCCTCAACTTTTTTTACATTAGAGATATGAATAGGCATCTCTTTATTTATAAAGCCGCCTTCTTTATTCTCTTCGCTAGGTTTAACCGCTTTTTTAGCAATTTTACAACCAGCTACTATAACAGCATCTTTCTTAGTTAAAACTTTTAAAACCTCTCCGGTTTTACCTTTGTCGTCACCGGCAATTACCATTACGGTATCGCCCTTTTTGATTTTAAACTTTTTAGCCATTACCATACCTCCGGAGCAAGTGAGACGATTTTCATAAACCCTGCGTATCTTGTTTCACGGCTTACAGGTCCAAAAATTCTTGTCCCAATAGGCTCTTTTTTATCATCAATAATAACTGCTGCATTGTCGTCGAATCTAATTAAAGAGCCGTTTTCTCTTTGAATCTCTTTTTTAGTTCTAACAACAACCGCTTTTACAACCTTACCTTTTTTAACTTTGCCGCGCGGAACCGCTTTTTTAACAGAAGCTACGATTATGTCGCCAACGCTTGCATATCTTCTTTTAGAACCGCCAAGCACTTTAATACACATAATCTCTTTTGCGCCGCTGTTGTCGGCTACATTTAATCTTGTGAAACTTTGAATCATTACCCCTCTCCTCTCTGTGTAATTTCAAGAAGACGGAATGCCTTGTTTTTAGATAACGGACGGCACTCAATTGCACTGACTGTATCGCCTACATTAGCTTCGTTTCTTTCATCGTGAACTAAATATTTTTTAAATCTTTTTACGGTTTTTCGGTATCTTGGGTGTAAAACTTTTCTTTCTACCAAAACCGTAGCTGTTTTATCGCCGGCTTTTTTTACAACTTTTCCGGATATTACTCTTTTTGGCATCGCTCACCCTTTAATTTGTTCTTGCAGCATTGATTGCTGTTTTAATTCTTGCAATATCTTTTTTAGCAGCTCTTAATTCTGCCGTATTTGTTAATTGCATAGTTTTTAGCTTAACTCTAAGCGTGAACACCTCAAGCTTTTTCTCTTTAAGCAGTTTGTTTAACTCTGCTACACTCTTATCTTTTAAATCAGTATATTTCATTGCTATCATCCCTTGAGATAATTTTCGTCTTAAACGGCAATTTGTAGCAAGCTAATTTAAGTGCGGCTCTTGCCAAATCTTCTTGCACGCCAGCCATTTCAAAGATGATTCTGCCGGGTTTAATATTCATAACCCACTTCTCAACGCCGCCTTTACCTTTACCCATTCTTGTTTCAAGCGGTTTTTTAGTTAAAGGCTTGTCAGGGAAAACTCTAATCCAAGTTTTACCGGTTCTGCTTACTTTTCTTGTCATCGCAATACGGGCAGCTTCGATTTGGCGAGAGTCGATTCTTCCAGCTTCTGTAGCCTTAATCGCAAATTCGCCGAATTCGATTTTATTTCCACGGAAAGCTTTACCGCGGTTTCTACCCTTTTGCTGTTTTCTCCATTTTGTTCTTTTTGGCATTAACATAGCTTACTCTCCTCTTCTTCTTCTGCGTTTAGGGCGAGACTCTTTTTTCTCAGGCTGAATACCTTTTTGCAGAACTTCGCCTTTGAAAATCCAAACTTTAACACCTATGTTTCCGTAAGTTGTTAAAGCTTCGGTGTAACCGTAATCGATTTTCGCTCTTAAAGTGTGTAGAGGAACTCTGCCTTCTAAATACCACTCTGTTCTTGCCATTTCTGCACCTGCCAAACGACCTGAAACAGAAACTTTAATTCCCTTAGCACCTTGTTTCAAAGCACCCTGAATAGCTTTTTTCATAGCTCTACGGAAAGCAACGCGGCGCTCGATTTGCTGAGCAATGCTCTCTGCTACTAGCTGAGCGTTTGCCAATGGGCGTTTCTCTTCTCTAATGTTAATAGCAACACTTTTGTTTAACATTTTTTGAAGTTTAGCTTTTAACTTTTCGATATCTGCGCCTTTTTTACCGATAACAATGCCCGGTCTTGCAGTTACGATTGTAATTCTTAACTTTTTAACTGTTCTTTCTATAATAATGTTGCTTACACCGGCAAAGTAAAGCTCTTTTTTAAGCATTTTTCTGATTTTATAATCTTCAGCAATAAAAGACGGAGCTCTATCTTTTGCAGGGAACCATCTTGACTCCCAGTTTCTGTTGATTCCTAATCTTAAACCAATCGGATTAACTTTTTGACCCATAGTTACGCATCCTTTCCGTTATTTGCCGGAGCTACTTCTACCAAAATGTGAGAAGTCGGCTTTAAAATTCTAGTAGCTGTTCCTCTAGCTCTAGGTCTCCAACGCTTCAAAGTAGAAGCTTTATCAACTCTGCAAGAAGTAATAACAACTTCTTCCGGCTCGTAATCACCGTTTGCCACTGCAGAAGCAATTACTTTAGAGATAATTTTAGCCGCTTTGTTTGGCATAAAATCTAAAGATGCAATTGCAAGCTCTGCATTCATACCCTGAACCTCTCTAGCTACAAGTCTAGCTTTTGTAGGCGATACTCTTACAAATCTTAATAGTGCTCTACTCATAATTAACCTACCTTTTTCTGAACAGTGCCTTTGTGGCCTCTGAACGTTCTAGTTGGAGCAAATTCACCCAATTTATACCCAACATGACCTTCTGTAATATATACAGGAACAAATTGGCGCCCATTGTGCACATTAATTGTTAAGCCAATCATCTCAGGAAATACCACTGATCTTCTTGACCAAGTTTTAATAGGCTTATGAGAACCCTCTTCTTTCGCTTTTAAAACCTTTTTCATTAGATGGTCATCTATGAATGGTCCTTTTTTTAATGATCTTGCCATTTTCTACCCCTTACTTTTTCTTGCGTCTTGAGATAATTAGCTTATCGCTAGCTTTCTTCTTACGAGTTTTGTAACCTTTAGTAGGCATACCCCAAGGAGAAACCGGATGACGGCCAGAGTTTGTTTTACCTTCACCACCGCCGTGCGGGTGATCGATTGGGTTCATCGCAGAACCTCTAGTTTGCGGTCTGATACCTCTGTGTCTGTTTCTGCCCGCTTTACCGATAACCATATTTGCAAAATCTTCGTTACCGATAGTTCCGATAGTCGCCATACATTCGCCTAAAATGTATCTCATTTCGCCAGATGGAAGTCTTAAAGATACATATTTTCCGTCTCTACCCATAATCTGAGCATATCCGCCTGCGCTTCTAGCGATTTTACCGCCTTGTCCCGGATTCATTTCGATATTGTGAACAAGTGTCCCCACAGGAATGTTTTTAAGCTTCATCGCATTGCCCGGTTTAATATCAAGACCGGCTTCTGCAGACATAATAGTAGAACCTACCTCCATGCCTTTAGCTTGAAGAACATATCTCTTCTCGCCGTCGGCATAATTTACAAGGCAAATTCTGCAGTTTCTGTATGGGTCATACTCTACTGTTGCAATTTTACCTTCGATTCC
>JALWKP010000126.1 GCA_027081355.1 Campylobacteraceae bacterium | reverse complement strand
GTCAATTGGGTTAGTGCTTTAATTGCTTATAGTTATCAGCCTAAGAAACCTTCTCTTAATTTAACTCCTTATGAAAAGAAGGTTTTAGATAGCAATTTATTGGGGGCTTAAGCGAGACTGAGGTTAAATATATAAATATAATGTTTGATAAAAATGATAAATATATAGGAACTTGCCTCCTAAATATAAAACCTTATTACTTATATTTGTATAAAAAAATAAAGTAAAAGAAAATAGGAATATTGAATTTATACTTTTTTGAATTAATAAAACAAAAATTCAATGTCTAATCACTATTGCGGGGACAATTGAAACTAGATGAATAAAAGCAAAGCAAAAAACTTAAAGTCTTTCTACTTCGCCTATTACTTTACCTACAACTTGAACTTCGCTAGAAGCCAAAGTCTCTTTAGAGTATAAGTGGTTATCAGAAATTAATTCGATACTTCCGTCTGCTTTGCGGTTTAATCTTTTTATAAACAGACCTCCAGGTGTTGAAACAACAAAAATTCCTTCGCGGTTAATATCTTTTTGGTCTCTATCTACAAAAATAATTGAACCGTTTTTAAGAGTTGGTTCCATAGACTCACCATCTACATGGATTGCTTCTATTTTTTTATGTTTCAACTCTTCATCGCTGATTGCATTGCCGTAAAAGCTTTTTATTAACAGCCTATCCATAGCAACTGTTTCATAATCTTCTTCAAAGCCTTCAGCACCGCCGCCTGCACTTGCACGGACATTTGCAAAATATTTAATTTGGAAAAATTTCTCTGTCTCTTCCACAAGCATACCTGCTGATTGGTCAAAGAATATCCAATTTATGCTTATCTTTCGTCTTGCGCAAAACTCCATTAACTCTTTATAAGGCACTGCGCCTCTTTTTTTCATAGTAGCAAATGTCGCTTGTGAAATTCCAAGTTCTGCTGCTACGTCTTTATCAAATACCTTGCCTGTTTCACTCTCGTTAGAGATAATATCTTTTACTTTTTCGATAATTTCATTAAATGAATTCATTCCCTTCCCTCCAGATTAAAATTTAAATTGTAAATAAACACATTTATGCTTTCACCCGCTTCTTTATCGCCTTCGTCTGGGGTAGTTACAGCTAAAGCGGTGTGTCCTAACATATTTGTCATTATTGCACTTGTGCCGTCTCTGTTTCCGCTAAAATCGGCACACAGCTTGCCATCAATAACCGACAATTTACAAGGTGTAAACTCTGTTTTTTTACTCTTCTTTTTAAATTTTGAAAGCAGTTCGGCTTTTAAAATCACCGGTTTTTTTTCTACTTCAAAATATTTATGAAGAATCGGAACAAGATACACAAGCGCCGTTACAGTCGAAGAGTATGCAAAACCAGGAAGTGCAAGAATAATTTTATTCCCGGCTTTTGCCAGCATAATATGCTGCCCCGGTTTAATTACAACCCCTTTAAACAGCACTTCTGCACCCAACTCATCTCTTACTACGTCTTTTACAAAGTCAAAATCACCTACGCTTACACCTCCTGTGCTTACTACAATATCAGCCCCTTCCAAAGCTGTTTTAAAAGTAGATTTGATATTTTCAATATCATCACCCACACAACCCAAGTTATTAACCTCTGCTCCATAACTTTTGGCAATAGCCTCGATTGTATAATTATTTGAACTTCTAATTTGGCTCTCGCGTGTCTGCTCCTGCCCCAATTCCAAAAGTTCGCTTCCTGTTGCAATAACCGCAATTTTTGGCTTTTTATAAACCTTAACCGTTACAAAATTTAGCGAAGCCAAAACACCGATTTCGGCAAACTCTATTTTTGTCCCTTTTGCAATTAGCACTTCGCCCTTTTTAAAGTTTTCGCCAACTTCACGGACACTAAATCCGAACTCGACTCTCTCTTTAATAATAATTTTGCCGTCAACAACTTCTACATTCTCTATCGGAATTAAAGTGTCGCTGTTTTTTGGCATTATTGAGCCGGTAAAAGTTTTAATTGCCTCTTTGGGTTTAAGCTCTGGAACCTCATTTGCGCCTGCTGGATTTATTGCTGCAATAGGCAATTCGCCCAACTCTTGGTCTTCAAATCTGATAGCATACCCATCCATCCCCGAAGTCGGAAATTCAGGCGAATTATATCCAGCAACTATATCTTCTGTCAAAAAATAACCTTGAGCATCCATTAAAGGCAACTCAATCACCTCATTCGGTTTTAAATTTATTGCATTTGTTATATCCATAGATTGGTTAAAACTTATCATTTTATGCCTTTTCCTAAAATTCCCGCTCCGCTCATAGGGGTGCTTCTGTCTTTGGCATAAATTCTTTTGCCGTCTATTACATCATATTTCCAAATCGGGGCATTTGCTTTGAAATCTTCGACAAATTCATCTATTAATTCAAGCGCTGCCCGTCTTTTTGGTGAAACTACTGCCGAAATATAAGAACTTGCGCCAATAGGCACATCACCGATAGAGTGAGCCATTTTTACAATTGCACCTTTTTGCTCAGCCCTTTTTTGCCACTTTTCAAACCAGCTTTTTAAAATCGGTTCATAAATGTCAAAACTAAGAGCCTCAATACCGTTTTCTTCTCTAATAGTGCCGATAAATGTTATAAAAGCGCCGCAATTTAAAGTTGCCGACTCTTTATACCACCTTGCGGTAATCTCTTGAACATTTAAAGGGGTATTGTAAAGTTCCATCTTAACCTCCGCAAACCGGCGGCAAGATAGAAACTCTATCACCATCTTTTAGCTCAAAATCGGCACTGGTAACTATTGAATCGTTAACAGCAACTGCTGAATTCTCAGCCCAATTTTTAAGCTCTTTATCGTTATACATATATATGGATAACTCTTTTAAAGATTTTATATCCAACTCAACCGAATCTTTTCCTATTGGTCCTAAAAATTCAACTTTTACCATTTCACAATTCCTAATTTTTTAACTAGCTAAATTTAAAGAATTTAGCTAGTTTGTAAATAAAACAACTTGTTTTACACTGTTAATTATAATAGTAAAATCTTTATCAAATCTTAAATTTTTCTTATTATTTTTTAATATAAATAAAAAAGTTGTCAAATTGTCATATTTTAGTTACTTTTTGTGCATATTAAATTTTATTTCCATATATTCCTGTAAAAAATTTAATAAAAAACATCAAATCAATATAAAAATTTATAATTTTAATTTAAATTAACTTTTTCTTAAACTTTTTATCAGAATATATTATATTGTATTCTTTTTTTTAAAAAAAAATATTAACACTAAAAAGCAATTTTATTTCTCAATCTGCTACAGAAAGATAAAATTTTTCATAAGTAAGAATGGATAAGATTTTTAAAGTTAAGTGTCACTAAAACCGGGCGTTTTGCTGCCCTTAATTGAGATAAACAACAAAATACTTTGCGAGTCTAATAAAGCAAAGATAAGAAAAATGCCCGGCTAATGAGTTTACATATTTCTAGCAACCAATCCTGCTAAATCAAACAGGCGGCTTGCGTAGCCGAATTCATTGTCATACCATGTCATAATTTTTACCATATTTCCGGCAACTACATCGGTGCTTAAGGCATCTACAATGCTTGAGTGCGGGTTGCCTATCATATCGCTTGAGACCACTTCTTCGTAGGTAATATCCAAAACACCCTTCATAGCGCCGTCTGCAGCTTCTTTGATTGCATCGTTTATCTCTTGCGCAGTAACATTTTTGCTTAAATTTGCAACAATTTCGGTAATTGCAACATCAGCAGTCGGAACCCTTAAAGCCATTGCAGTCATTTTGCCTTGAAGCTCGGGAATAACTTTTACCGTAGCTTTTGCCGCACCCGTAGTTGTGGGGATAATATTTAAAGCTGCTGCGCGCCCGCGTCTGTGTTTGCCCGGTTTTTTCTTGTCTATTGTAACTTGCGAAGAGGTATAAGCGTGTGTTGTAGTAATATGCGCGCTCTCTACGCCGAATTTGTTTACCAAAATTTTCATAACAGGCGCTAAGGAGTTTGTTGTGCAGCTTGCATTTGATACAATATTATGTTTTTCATTATCATAAAGCTCTTCGTTTACACCGTAAACAATTGTAATATCCTCATTTTTTGCAGGTGCTGAAATTAAAACCTTTTTTGCTCCCGAATTTATATGTTTTTGGGCATCTTCTCTGTTTTTTAATTTGCCTGTGCACTCTAAAACAATATCAATCCCATCCCAAGGCAGTTTTGCAGGGTCTCTTTCGCTGATTATTTTAATTTTTTTGCCGTTAATTATTAAATTTTCGTCGTCAAACTCTACAACAGCCGGAAAACGCCCGTGAACAGAGTCGAATTTAAGCATATAAGCTAAATCTTCTGTTGTTCCGCTCCCGCCGTTTGCCATAACAATTTCGAAATCTTTTTGTCTGCTTGTAACATAATTCCATAGCACCATTTTACCGATTCTTCCAAGCCCGTTTATTGCTACTTTTTTCATATAAACCTCTCATAATTTATTTGCGTAATTTTATCGAAAAAAAATTACATTAAAGAAAATACAATTTATGATATTTTATTAGTGCCGTAATTTGGGCTTACTATTGTGCAGTGGTCTCTTTATCCTGCATATTTATGGCGCAATGTTCAAAATAACATTAATACCGCTTATTAAAACTTTTTATTGCCTTTCTTGCATTCTAAGTTTAAATTCTTGAAGAACATAATCATCTAGGGCATTTAAATCTTTATCCTCTTCATTAAGCAAATTTGCAGTTCCTGTTTCAGAGATTAATTTTTGCCCTTCATCCGAAAGCAGATAATCCACAAAAGCTTTTGAAATTTTATCGGGTTTTTTTACCAGGCATGCGTAAAACGGGCGGCGGAACTTGTAATCGCCTTCTAAAATTGCTCTTTTTGTCGGCGCAACCCCATCTATGTTTAATATTTTTACCCCTTTGGTTCTTTGCGAGCTTGCAACATCATCAACGCCAAATGCCAAAGGGTCGGAGATTACGGCTCTTCTTGATTCTTCAGAATCTTTAACCAGTTTATAAGCGCTGTTTAAGAGGTAATGTCTGTCTTTAAAAATTATCTCTCTTAAAGAAGCTCCTACCCCGCTTCTGTCTGAATCTCTTAAAATTAGATGTATCGGCGCATCTGTGCCGCCTAGCTTTTTCCAATTTTTAATTTTGCCTGTAAGAATATCTTTTAACTGCTTAGAAGATATATTATTAATTCTGTTTTTGCTATTGACTATAAAAGATAATGCGCCCCATCCAATTTGAACGCTCCATAAATTTTTCTCTTTGCCCTCTTTAAAAGGCGCTCTGCAAAGCAGTGCGATATCGGCTTCTTTTTTGTTAAGATAATCTATAATGTGTGCATCGCTGCCGCTTTGGTTTGTCTCTATATTAACATGAAATTTTTTGCTAAAATCATTTAAAACCTCTTTTGCAAAAGCCGCCCTTGTAATTCCGCATGCAAAAATTTTTAAAGTTTTTCCTTTGTATTCGTCTAAAATATCATCCTCTGTAATTTCATTGTCGCTTTCGGCATTTTCAAATTCTGCCGATTCTTCGATTAACTCTAAAGCTCTTTTCCCCTCGCTTATCGAAGCGGCAAAACTTTTTTTTATAATATTTTCTCCATCTTTAGAAAGCGCAAAAGAGATAAATTCGTCAGCTTCGGGGGTCAATTTTTTGGGCATATAGATATAATACGGTCTTTCCGCTCTGTATTTCTTGTTTGCTAAATTTTCTTTGCTTGGTTTTATTCCGTTTACTTTAAGCATTTTTACTTTGCCAAAAGCCTGAATGCTTGCTGCATCCCCGACAGCAAAAGCATAAGGGTCTTTAGCAACTCCGGCTCTAATATCATGCGAACTTGGCAAAACATATTTTGTTGGTTTTAATTTAACTTGCAGATTTTTAAACAGTATCTCTCTCATAGAGTAGCCAATGCCGCTTAAATCTCCGGCTTTATGCAAATATATATGTATAGGGGCATCTGTGCCGCCCAGCTCTTTCCAGTTTGTAATTTTTCCTGTAAGAATATCTTTTGCCTGCTTTAATGTTATGGAATCAACTTTGTTCTTTTTATTAACCATAAAGGCTAAAATACCCCATCCTATCTGTTCAAATTCAAGATTTCTTTCTGATGGAATATCCAAAAGCTCCCGGCACCCAAATCCCACATCTGCGCTTTTGTCATTCAGCGCTTTTACAACTTCCCTGTCGTCTCCTTGCTTATTCAAATTAACCTTTATTTTAAACCGTTTAGAAAATTCCGAAGCCAGCTTTTTTACAAATGCAATGCGCGTAATACTGCATGCATTAACATTTACCACCTTTTGTTCCGCGTTTAAAAATGTGAATAAAATAAAGAACAATAACAAAAATTTTTTCATCGTTTATCTCCTGATATTTGTGTAAGTATATCAAAGAAAAAAAACAAAATGAAAAAAATTATCAATTTTTTATTTAAAAAATTAAGGTGCTTTTATATATGCCCAAATTATCGAATTCACAATAAATTCATTTTTTTTCATTAATATAAAAATTAAAAAAGCAGGATATAATGAACAAAATTTTATTAATTGTTTTTTTTAGTGCTAATTTATTATGGGGAAAAAGTTACATTGGATATGCTTCGTATTATGGAATTAAATTTAATGGTAATAAAACAGCAAGCGGTGAAATTTTAAATATATACAAATTAACTGCTGCTCACAAAACTTTGCCTTTTGGCACAAAAGTAAAAGTGACTTTTTTAAAAACAGGCAAAAGCGTAATAGTCCGAATCAACGACAGAGGTCCTTTTTCAAAAAACAGAATAATAGATTTAACCGACAAAGCTGCCCAAAAAATCGGACTTTTAAAATATGGAACAGGCAAGGTTAGAATTGATGTCCTTGAATGATTACATATGAATTTGCTATAATATACACGCAAAATTAAAGGAGGAGTATTATTATGATTATGAAAAAAGCTTTTAAAAGCAAGGCAAAATATCCAAGAGCGCTAAAACCTATTTTTTTAAGTATTAGCGCAGCAATTTTTCTTAGCGCTTGCGGAGCTAATAAAATGCCATCTCCAAAAGCTCTAAAGCAATTGCCTCCTAAATTTAAAACAGATGTTAATACAACTAAAGATGTTGAACCTGTCGAGCCTGCAGTTGCCGGAGACCCTCTTGCAGCCCCTCAGCCTCCTAAAAACATTGAGCCCGTTACACCGGGTATGATGCCAATTGGCGCATGCGACGCAAGTGCAACAAAAAATAAAAAGTAATGAACTTTTTTATCTCTTTAACCCACGCTTGCCAGTTAAGATGCAATTACTGTTATGCCGGGGATAAATTTCACAAAAATATAGATTTTCAAACTTTAGATAGTGCAATAGATTTTATTCTCTCAAAAGCTCAAAGCGGTTTTGGATTAGGTTTTTTTGGAGGGGAACCGCTGTTGGAGTGGGAAAAATTGCAATATGCAACTCAAAAACTTGAAAAATTAGCAGGAAAAAAGGGAATAAATTTTTCTAAAACCTTAACTACAAACGGCTTGCTTCTTAATGAAGAAAAATTAAACTGGCTAAAAGAGCACAATTTCTTTTTGGTTATCTCAATTGACGGCAACAATTTAATGCATAATACTCACAGATTATACCCAAATGGCAGGGGAAGTTTTAAAAATGTAAAAGCAGCAGTTATAGAAGCGGTAAAAATTTTCGATGCCAAAAATTTTAGCACAATTACAGTTGTTACTCCAAAAAATATTGCTTACTTAAGCGATTCTATTGAATATCTGCACCATAATTTGGGAGTTAAAAGAATTAGATTATCAGTAGATTACTTTGCTTTATGGAAAGATGATGTTTCAGATATTTTGGCTGAGTTTCAAAAGATAAAACAGTATATTTTAAAGTGCTACCGAAACGGGGATAATATATATCTTGATATTATCGATGAAAAAATAAAAACTCATATAGAAAACAGCTGCTTTGAGTGCCAATTTGGAGAATTTAAAATCGGTATAGCCCCAAGCGGAAATTTATACCCTTGCGAACGGCTGATTGGCGAAGATACAGGGGTTTTGGCAATAGGAACTGTGCAAAAAGGTTTTGATGGAGAAGCTTTGGCAAATATTATTGCTTCCAGAGGAAATAATAATCAAGAGTGCAAAGAGTGTGTTTACAAAAACCGCTGCGTAAACAGCTGCGGATGCACAAATTATCTGCTAACTGGCGATATAGCTTTAACAGGAGGCAGTGTCTGCTTTTTTCAAAAATTATTTATCGAAAGCGCTGATGAAATTGCAAACATATTATATAAAGAAAAAAACAGACTGTTTTTGAGCAAATTTTATTACTAATTTGAGTTTGCCGGCTAATAAGGGCAGTTACATTGCTATTAAATTAAGGATTTTATATCCATAAAATGCACAATGCTTAAAGCTCAAAGCCAAAAGCGGTTTAGAGAAGAGAGGTTAGAGATTAGAATATTTGTAATCTGCATTCCGTATTCCGAATGGATGACGGGAGGCAAACAACATTTTAGCTTTAAGTTTTACCTCCAAAATTTTTGCTGTTCTGTTGGCATTGGCACCAGGCAAACAACATTTTAGCTTTAAGTTTTACGCCAATAAATGGGTAATTTACTCTTAAGGGCAGTTAAAGATTCTACCTTACACTTTCTTAGCTTTTAAAAGCCTAATGTGCCCTTTTTGGTATGTTTTGCTTTCAAACTCCCCAAAGCCCTGTTCTTGGAGTATCTTTTTTATATCGGTGTTTATAAACTCCTCAGCCAGCGGGCACTCTGCAAATTTTATGCCAAAGCGGTAGATAAAAGGGGCGCGCTCTACATCAAATTCATTATAATCCAAGATTGCAAATGTGCCGCCTTTTTTTAGCAGATTGTATGCATTTTGAATAATTTTTTGGCGGTTCTCTTTGGTAAAGCCGTGCAGAACAAAAGAGATAAATACAAAATCGAACTTCTCTTCTTCTTTTAGCGGCTCTATTATAGATTTTTCGGCTAAGAGAATATTTTTATAAGCCCTGCTCTTTTGCAAAAACTGCTCTTTCATCTCTTTGCCGATTTCAAAACCGACAATTTCACCGCTGCTCCCGATATGTTCACGCATCAAAACGGCATTTCTGCCAGTCCCAGCGCCAAAATCGGCAACTTTATCCCCATCTTTTAAGCCAATATCGCCAATTGCTTGGCGTATAAATTTACGATACCAGCCAAATGTTATTAAATCCATCAATCTGTCGTAGTGCTTTGCCTCTAAACCTGTAACTTCTACCTTGGAATTTTCTTGCAGCGGGGGTTTTTGTTTTAAGCCGTAAAGCCCCTTTTCCAAGCATTTTAAATTGTATTTAAAACTTGGAACTTTTTGCATATAATTTATGTAATCCTGCCCGTAACTTTCTATAACTTCGGGCTCTTCGATTTCTAAAACAAACCAAAATGCCGCTGCCAAAGCCCATCCGCTAGCTAAAATTGCTCCCATATTGCCAGAGAGCAAAGCCAGCCCAAACGGCAGCAGACCGATACCCAAATGCATAGGGTGGCGCATACAGGAGTAAATTCCTTTGTCTGTAAATTTGTCCGGAACAAAGCCGCTGCCCGGCTCTTTATGCGCAAATTTCTTTAAAGTCCGCCCCGATATAAATGTTAAAGCCAGCGCATAAAGCGTAACAACCGCCCCTAAAATCCACAAAACACCCCCGCAAAAACCGCACACTTTAATATCAGTAAATGCAGAAGCGATATAAACCGAAACATAAACAATTGCCCAAAATATCATTTTTAATTTCATATTATTACCCTCTCTATTTCACTCTTTAACGCCGTGGTAATTTCGTAACTGATTGTGCCAAAATGTTTTGCTGCCTCTTTTGCATTCTCAAAAATGCACACTTCATCTTTTATCGATTCCAGCGTAATAAAATCCATAGAGACACGCCCAAGAATTGGCAAGCCTTCGGCTGTGACAAAAGGGTTTTGGCTGCTGCCTCTAAAAAGCCCGTGTCCGTAGCCGGCATCGTAAGTTGAAACCGTCATATCTTTTGGCGCTCTGAAATCGCCGCCGTAGCCGACCCTTTGACCCTTTTTAAGAAGACGCGTAGAGGCTCTTTTTGCCCATAGGCTCAACACAGGCTTCAGCTCTATGCTGCCAAAAACTTCGGGCAGTTCATTGTAGCCATACATCGCTATGCCGACTCTTGCAATATCTTCGTTAAACTCGCTGCTTCGCAAAAGCGCAGCAGAGTTGTGGCTGTGAAAGCGCACTGTTTTAAATCCATAGTTTCGCACTGTTTTTTTGACCTCTTCAAAATTTGCCTTTTGCCAGGCAAATTCGCTCGATAACTCATCGGCGCTGCGGTAGTGGGTAAAAACGCCAAAGAGGTTTAAACCGCGCTTTTTAACCATCTCTAAAGCTTGGGGCAGCTCTTGCATTAAAATGCCGTTTCTGTGCATTCCGGTATCTACTTTAAGCTCAAGCTTTGCATCTTTTGGGGCGTTTTGCAACTGTGAAAGTTCAACAATTGCGTAAGAGAGTTTAGGATTGGCTGTTGGCGTATCGTTAAGTATCAAGATATTATCGAAGTAGTTTATTACTTTTTGCGCTTCTTGGCTATTCATGACCACAGCTTGGGTTAAACCGAACTCTTTAACCATTTGCGCCATTTCCAAAATGCCGTGCCCGTAAGCGTTATCTTTTAAAACCGCCGCTATTTTGCATTTATCGCCGCTTTTTAAGCTTAATTGTTTAAGATTATAAAAAAGATTTTCTCTGTTTAATTTAATATATGCCATAGTGCAATTATACAATAAAGGGTTTAAATGAACTGGGTAATAGCTAGTAAAATTGTTGCAGGAATCATTACTGCTGTTATTTTATATAAAATTTATAAAGAGTTGCAAGATATGATACGCCGCGATAAAAGCGGAGAAGTTTCTAAAAAGTGTGATTTAGACTAATGAGACGGCTAAAAGCGGAGTGGGAGGCGCAAAATGTTGTGCTTATGGCGCTTCCGAACGAAAATACCGACTGGAAAGAGAGCGGGGTAGAAGAATCAGCCGCCGTTTTTCGCAAAATTGCCCAGGCAATCGGCTATTCGCAAATGGTTTATATGCTAGTTAGCGATGTTAGCGAAGCAAAAAAGCACTTTTGCTCAACTCATAATATTATTTTTATAAAAGCCGATTTTAACGACACCTGGACGCGCGATTACGGACCGCTTAGCATAGAAGAAGAGGGCAGGGCGAAACTTTTGGATTTTTGCTTTAACGGATGGGGCGGCAAATTTGAGGCTGATTTGGATAATAAAGTAAACCGCTTTTTAAAATCCAAAGGTTTTTTCGGCGCCGCAGAACTTGAAAGCTGCGATTTTGAATTAGAAGGCGGCGCAATAGATACCGACGGGCAGGGCACAATATTAACCACAAAATCATGCCTGTTAAACCCAAACCGAAACGGCAGATTAAGCCAGAGCGAAGCCGAAGAGGTTTTAAGCGCCAAACTTGGTGCAAAAAGGGTGCTTTGGGTCGAAAACAGCTTTCTTGAAGGCGACGACACCGACGGGCACATAGATATGCTGGCACGCTTTACGGCTGCCGATACAATAACTTACATAAAATGCGACGACCCGCAAGATACCCACTATAAAAGCCTGCTAGAGTTAGAGCGCGAATTAAAAAGCTTTAAACAGCCTGGCGGCGCCCTTTACAACCTGGTTCCGCTGCCCTTTACCGAAGCAAAATACAAAAACGGCAAACGCCTGCCCGCAAGCTACGCCAATTTTCTAATAACCAATAAAGCCGTGCTGCTGCCAACCTACCAAAGCCCAAAAGATAAAGAGGCGCAAGAAATTTTTAAAAAACTTTTTCCATATAAAGAAATAATCCCAATCCCCTGCTTAAAACTGATAGAACAAGGCGGCAGCCTCCACTGCTCGACAATGCAGATAAGCTTTTAGAGATCACTGCACAATAGTTAGTTCCAAAGTATGGTGCTAGAAAATATCAGAAATTAAGTAAAATTACTCGAAAGCCTAGCCAAAGCTAAGCCCGGAGGGATTTTTTTGATTTATGATATTTTATTAGTGCCGTAATTTGGGCTTACTATTGTGCAGTGGTCTCTTTTAATCTTAATTACACCTGCTTTCTATTCTTGCAATTGCTCTGTAAATTTCATATTCTAAAATTTTAGGGTGCGGGTCTGAGCCTCTTACGGTAGTGTTAAACTCTTTATTAAAATCCATTTTTTCTACTGTTTCTAAATAATTTTTTAAAAATTCTATATCTTTTTTAGTTCCAATTTTACCAATAATTTTAATAATTTCTAATTTTCCGGCATTTTTTTCATTTGGGAAAAGCTGTTTTAAAACCGGCAGCGATTTAGGATTTGATATGGCGTATATAACTTGATAAGCGCTTAAACGCACAAGAATCGATTTATCTTTAAGCATTGGATAGATATATTTTAAAATTTTAGCATCTTTACTGTTTACAATTTTAGCAATTGCAATTAATGCTTTGTCTCTAAAACGCTGTTTTTTGCTCTTTAAATATTTTAAGAGTATAGGCAGCGCGCTTTTATCTCCAATATCGCCCAAAGCATCTACCGCTTTTGCTGCAATATCACTGTTTTCATCTTCTAAAAATGGTTTTAAACTAC
>JALWKP010000125.1:1437-3109 GCA_027081355.1 Campylobacteraceae bacterium | reverse complement strand
GTTTGAACAAAATCATCCGCTAAATCAAAAGGTTCGGGCGAAATGGCTAAAATTGTCGCATCTCTGGCACTTAACTCTTGGACATTCGATTTTATTTTATCGTAAAGCAGGGTTTTTGGCATAAGCGCAATAGTAAATAGGTTGCTGTCTGCCAGTGCGATAGGTCCGTGTTTCATTTCGCCTGCAGGGTAGCCTTCGGCATGCAGATAGCTTATTTCTTTTAATTTCAGCGCCCCCTCAAGTGCCAGCGGATAGAAAATATCGCGCCCTATAAAGAAAAAGCCGTGTCCGTGAAGGTAGCGTTTGGAGAGTCTGTGAATTTTAGAGTGCAGCTCATCCGTTACTTTTAAAACTGCCGGGCTGCGGCGCATTGCATCTATCTCTTTTTGGATTGTCTCATTATCCAGTGTGCCGCGCAGCTGAGCAATATAAATTGCCAAAATCCAAAGAAGCATTGTCTGCGTAGCAAAAGCTTTTGTGCTTGCAACCCCTTTTTCTATCCCCGCGCGGGTTAAAAGCGCAACATCGCTCTCTCTAACAATCGAAGAGTTATCCACATTGCAAATTGTCAAACTCTTAAGCCCTGCTCTCTTTGCCATTTTAAGCGCTTCTAAAGTATCGGCAGTTTCGCCGCTTTGAGAAATTGTAATAAAAAGAGTGTTTTTGCTAAGCAGCGGCTCTTTATATCTAAATTCGCTAGCAATTTCCACATCGCATCTGACTTTTGCCATTCTCTCAAACAGATACGATGTTGCCAAAGCGCTGTGGTAACTTGTTCCGCAGGCGCAAATTTTAATTGAATCAATTCCTTCAAAAAAGCTCTCGTCAAGCTCTTCTAAAGCCACTTCGCTATCTAACACGCGCCCCATCATAGTATCTACAATTACACGGCTCTGCTCATAAATCTCTTTTTCCATAAAAAAGCGGTAACCGTCTTTTTGCGCAGAAAGCTTATCTCCATCAAGCGGCTTTGTTGTAAAACTTTTTTCACCCTCACCGTCAAAAAGTTTAACTTCGCCGCTTTTGGCATATCCGTATTCGCCGTCTTCTAAATAGTAAACTTCGTTTGCTTTGCCAATAATTGCAGTATCCGAAGAGGCGAAATAAACATCATCACCGTTAAATCCTATAAGCATCGGCGAGCCGTGCTTTGCAAAAAAGATAGTATCTGGCGCATCTTGGGTGATTAAAAGCGTAGCATAAGCGCCGTCTAGCCGCTCTATTGTCTTTTTAAACGCTTCAAACGGTTCATTTAACTCGCTGTTATATTTTTCAAAAAGGTGAACAATAACTTCGGTGTCGGTTTGGCTTAAAAACTCGACCCCCTCACCAATAAGCTCTTTTTTTAACTCTTGATAATTCTCGATAATCCCGTTGTGAACAACATAACTTTTTTTGCCAAGGTGCGGGTGAGCGTTTAGCTCTGTCGGCTTGCCGTGGGTTGCCCAGCGTGTGTGACCGATTGCCACGCCAAAATCGTCCGCTTTAAAATCTTTTGCTTTAGAAACCAGATTTTCCAGCTTGCCGACAGCTTTAAAACTGTTTAAACTGCTCCCCTCAATTACCGCAATTCCCGCAGAATCGTAACCTCTGTATTCAAGCTCTTTTAAACCGTCTAACAAAATCTCTTTTTTCTCTTTAGCCCCAAGATAACCGACTATTCCGCACACTT
>JALWKP010000125.1:0-1337 GCA_027081355.1 Campylobacteraceae bacterium | reverse complement strand
CCCGGACCGCTCATTTCGCCCAAAAGGGCTACTCTTAGCGGCTGTCCGAGTTTTCCAAAGCCTATCTCTTTGCTTTGGACAAATTTTTGCATCGCTTCATGATACTGCTCTGATGTTGTCGGGTTTAACTCTTTTAGCAAAGAGACAAACTCATCCAAAATCTGCACCGCTTCACCTTTAAAAGCTTTTTTTACAGCTTTTGCATTATACTCAGCAGGTGCATTTAAAATTTTGTTTATCTCGCTTGCTAAATCTATTAGCGTTTTGGCTCTGCCTTTTGTTGCATTTAAGACGACGTCAATTTTATCAGAATTTTGTAACGATACGCCAAAATCTTCTAAAAGCTTAACTAATTTTTCATTTTCGCTGTTTTTAATATAGTGCGCATTAAGCCACAAAAGCTTGTCTAAATTGTAGCTAGAGGCGCTTTTGTTAATATTTTTAGGGTCAAAAAGCTCTAACATCTCTTCTATCGAAAAAATCTCCTGATCGCCGTTGCTCCACCCTAAACGCACCAAAAAATTAAGCAGCGCTTCCGGCAAATAACCCATTCTTTTATACTCCATCACATCCAAAGCGCCGTCTCTTTTGCTTAGCTTCTTGCCCTTTTCATTATTAATCATTGCAACATGGTAAAATTTAGGCGGCTTAAAGCCTAGCGCTTCATAAACTACCAGCTGTTTTGGAGTATTGTATAAATGGTCATCCCCTCTTATTACATCGGTTAATCCCATTTCGTAATCATCAATTGCAACAACAAAATTGTATGTCGGCGTGCCGTCGCTTCTTGCGATAATAAAATCATCCACTTCGCTTGCTGCTATTTTAATTTTGCCTTTAATGCCGTCTTCAAATTCTATATACCCATCTAGCGGGGCTTTTATTCTAATAACCGGCTCTACGCCTGCTGGCGGTTCGCCTGTAAAATCGCGGTATCTGCCGTCGTATCTTGCCCGCTCTCCGCGCGCCATCTGCTCTTGGCGCAAAGCATCCAACTCTTCTTTAGTCATATAACACTTATACGCCTTACCCTCTTCTAAAAGCTGCTCTATATACTTTTTGTAAATATCAAAACGGTTCGATTGATAAATAACCTCGCCGTCATAATTAAGCCCGACCCACTCAAACGCTTCCAAAATCGCCTGCAGCGCCTCTTGCGAATTTCTGCTAAGGTCGGTGTCTTCTATCCTTAAAAGAAACTTCCCGCCGTTTTTTCTAGCCCAAAGCCAGTTAAAAAGAGCCGTCCTAAGCCCTCCTATATGCAAATACCCCGTAGGACTCGGAGCAAATCTTGTTACTACCATTGTTTTCCTTTTTTTCAAGCCAAAAGCTTAAAG
>JALWKP010000124.1 GCA_027081355.1 Campylobacteraceae bacterium | reverse complement strand
TGACCGTCACAATCCGCACCGGCGCCTATGCCGATTGTCGGAACTCTCACCGATTTTGTAATTTTGCTTGCAACCGGGCTGATTATTCCTTCTAGCAGCAAAGCAAAAGCGCCTGCTTGCTCTAAAATTTTAGCATCTTTTAGCAAATTTTGCTCATCTTCTTCTGTTTTGCCACGAACCCTGTATCCGCCATCGCCTCTGACAGATTGCGGCATAAGCCCAATATGTGAGATTACTGCAATTCCGTTTTTGGTTAAATGCTCCACAATTTCAGCCTTTTCGCGCCCGCCTTCTATTTTAATAGCATCCGCGCCGGTCTCTTGATAAACCCTAACTGCATTTTTCAGCGCATCTTCTTTATTGCTATAAGAGCCAAAAGGCATATCAAAAATTATCAAAGGTGTCTGCGCTCCGCTGCAAACTGCTTGTGTGTGGTAAATCATCTGCTCCATCGTAGCGCTTAGCGTGTCGCTTTTGCCCAAAAAGCTCATATTTAAACTGTCGCCTACCAAAATCATATCGGCACTCTCTTCAAAAAGCGAAGCAAAAAGCGCATCGTAAGCAGTTACCATAACTATTTTATCTTTTCCTTTTAACTTTTGAACACTTCTGACACTCATTTTTTTGCGAGCAGGAATCAACATACTCATAAATATATTTCTCCAAATTGTAAAATTTCTATAATCATTTTATCCAAAAAAGTTATAATTACAGTAAAATTATTAAAAAAAGGTTTAGTTTGTGAAAAAACTTGTTGCATATATAACTTCTTCTTTCCCCGATAACAGCTTTACAATCGATTTGGCGCACTCTTTAAGCGAAAGCGGAGTGGATTTTTTAGAACTTGGCATCCCCTTTTCAGACCCGGTAGCTGACGGTCCGGTAATCGAAGCGGCAAATTTAAAAGCGCTGCAAAACGGCTTTAAATTAAAAGATTTGTTTGAAATCAGCAAAAAGATAGCTCCAAAAATCGATACTTTGTGGATGGGTTACTTTAACCCGTTTTACCATATCGGACTTGATAATTTTATAAATGAAGCAAAAAATGCAGGAATTAAAGGGTTTATTATCCCAGATTTGCCGCATGAAGAGGCTTTGACATATAAAGCAAATATAGAAGATAACGGCATAAATTTAATAAATTTTGTCGCCCCCACAGACAGCAAAGAGCGTATCAAAAAAATCGTGCAAGATTCTAAAGGATTCATATATATGGTAGCTTACGCCGGAATTACAGGCGCAAATAAAAGCGAAAACCTGCAAGAGATTATTGCTAATGTCAAAGAGTTCACAAAAACCCCGCTCTTTATCGGCTTTGGCGTAAACGAACAAAACGCCAAAGAGAAAGCCCAAGGAGTCGATGGCGTAATTGTAGGCAGCGAATTTGTAAAAGTCCTGCTAGATGAGAGCTTAAACAATACCCAGAAAATCGAAAAAATCTCAAAAAAAGCCAGGATAATTAAAGAGAAAATCAACTCTTGATTTCTCCTTTTAAACACCTATCAATAAAAATACTGCTGCCTATTTTTTAAGCAAAATAAAATCTTTTTGCCCTCATATTCTTGATTTAAATCAATTCTTTATTGAATAAAATTGAATAATATTATACTTGGAATAAGCTGTTTAAATAATTGGGATTTAACTATTCCTGATTTGCTTATTGCCGCAATATTGCCGCCAGGCATAAAATCACAAGGAGAAGAGATGACATTCGCTAGTTCTAAAGAGCTTTTATCTTTTCACTGGGTTGCATATACAATCTACGCGATTTTTATTATTTCGATAATCGCATGGTTTGCATATAACTTAACCAGAAAAGAGAAAGCTAAATCAATTGTTAGAATCCCGTTTTATGGGTATTTGGGCTTCTTAGTCGCAATGGGCGTGGGACACCACATTTTCACATATAATGCAATCCCTTGGGTATCGCAGGATATTATGCGTCATCATATAAAACCGGATGCAAGCTATACATTTGAAATAGCTAAACACAAATGGGTTAATATGCCAAAACATGTAACTGTTCAATGCGGGCAAACTGTTAGATTCAATGTCAAAAGCCGCGATTTGGTTTACGGTTTTGGTCTGTTTAGACAAGACGGCTCAATGGTAATGCAAATGCAGGTAAACCCGGGGACTGATGTTAATGGCATATTAGAATCAAATGATATTTTATGGACATTTAACCATAACGGAACTTTTAATGTAATGTCCACTGAATATTCCGGTCCTGCTGCTTACGACAAAGAGACAGGCGAAGACAAAATGCTTGTTAAAAACTGGCTGACAGTTGAAGGATGTAAAGATGGAGGTAATAAATAATGAGTTTTATGAATAATTTAATTAACGGCACAGACTTTGACCATAAAAGTTTAAATGCACTGCAAAAAGTTACGCTAAGAGCAGTTGTAATGAGCTTTTTATTCTTCGGCTTAGTTGCAATTGAAGGTATGATTATGCGTATGGTGCAAGTGGGTCCTTCTGCTCCGATTCCGCATATGTTTTTTCACCCGGCACACTATTTTTCTATTATGACAGTTCACCCGATTGTAGGTATTTTTGGCTCAACTTACCAATTGGTATTTGGCGCATTTATGTTCTTAGTGCCGTTTTTAACCAAAAAACCGCTTTATAGCGTTAAAATTGCAAATGCAGTATGGCTTTTAATTACAATAGGAACTGCAATGTCTTGGATTGCAGCTTTTGTTTGGGAATATGCTCCTCTATATACTCTATACTGGCCTCTTCCTGCTGACACTTCTCAATTTAGCGTTGTCGGCGGTATAGTATTTATTGTCGGTGTTGCTTTAATTATGGTTGGAACTTTACTGTTTATTTACAACATTTACGCAACTATTTTTGCGCGTGTTGGTGTGCATAAAAATAAAACTACAAAAGAACTTTTAATTTCAGGTTTCGGAATTGACGGTATGCTTAATCTTATTCATAAACTTACAGGTAAACCGCCATACTCTAAAGAGCCTGCTCTTGCACTTCCGGTAGTTGCAATTTTCCGCGGGACTGTTGATACATTCTTAGATGCAATTGTAATTTTGAGTGCCGGTGTATTGGTATTAATTTATTTAATTTTTGATGCAAGCGGTCACCCTTTGAATGTTGCAGCTATTGATGCTCTTTTATATAAAAACTACTTCTGGTGGGGTCTTGACCTTGTTGCAGACGGTCTTGTTCTTATTTATGTTGCCGGTTCTTGGTATCTGCTTGCAACTTTAATTACAGGTCAAAAACTGTTTATGGAAAATGTTGCGCGTGCAGCATTAATGTTAGAACTTTTAGTATCTTGGATGGTATGGTCTCACCACTTGCTAGCAGACCAGCCGCAGCCTGAAATGATGAAACTGATTTCTGGAGAAATGGTTACAGCATTTGAGCTATTAACTCAAGGTTTGGCGCTGTTTATTACTTTAGTTACATTATGGAAAGCCAGACCGCTAAAAATGACACCTCCTCTTGCATATCTTTTAGGCGGTTTAGTAGGATTTGGTTTGGCAGTTCCAGCAGCAATTATTCAAGCTGATATGGGTATGAACAGAGTTCTTCACAATACTCAATGGATTATCTTTGCACACGTTCATATCGCACTGATTGTAGGGCTTTATATGACACTTTACAGTGCTGTATATGTTCTTTGGCCTTTAGCTACAAATAACACAACAATGTTTTCTAAAAAGCTTACCTGGATACACTTTTGGCTATATCTAATCGGCGGTATCGGAATGGGTGCATTTGCCGGTATGGCAGGATTAAAAGGTATGCTAAGAAGACACCTTTATGTTCACGGAGAGTTTAACACTCTTATGGTTCTTGCTGCAATTTGCGGAACTATGGTTCTTATTGCTTGGTTTATATTCTTAATGAATATTGTTTTAAGTGTAGGAATCAAAGGTTTAATAGGTATCTTCCTGCCTGCTGAAGACAAATCGGCAAGCTACGGAATTGAGTCCGAAGAAGCATAATTAAACAAAGTGCGGCTTTGCCGCATGACAAACTTAGAGCCAAGAGTTCAGCATAGCAAGCTTTTGGCTCTAAGTTTGCAAAATACAACTTTTATAAAACAAGGAATTTAATGACACATTTACCGCGCGTTGCTTCAGAAATTAAAAATATAGGTTTATACAATTTAGTTTTGCAAGATGTGCAAAAAATTGCAGGTAAAACTAAAGTCAGCGAAGAAGAAATTTTAGATATTATGGATAAACATCCGCAAATTTTAGAAGATTACAAACAGATAAATGTTGAATATAACTTAAGCAATATCCACTTGCGCAATATTGATACAAATGTTTTAAACGGCGAATGCAAAAGCAAAGCCCAACAGATAAACAAAAATTTAGAGTATTTACGCGAAATAGAAAAATACACACTCGATTTTGAGCAAAGTTCAACTTTGGTTATAATTTTTTCGGTAGAATTTTTTGTGCTTTTTTCTGTGCAATATTTTATAGTTTTATTAAATTTAAAAGAGTGGCAGTGGTGGATATACAGCTTTTTTGCAATATCAATAGTTATAGCTTGGATATATGCAAAAAAAGAGCAGAAAAAATATGCGCAAAACAGTAAAATTTATAATAAAATGTATGATGAAACATTAAAACTAATCGGAGAACTTGAAGAGCAAGGCTGTATTAAAAAAGAAGATTTAATTATAAAAGAGTGCGAAGACCATGTCTAAAATAAATTTTAGTTATAAATGGGATAAACCCACATACTTAAAAGCCGCCAAAATAGCTTACGATTACGAATTTAAAAATTCAAAAAAGCGCTATATCGGCTTTTTCTTTATTGCATTAACTCAATTTGGCGTGGTTGCCCTGCTAAAAAAAGGCGCTCCCGGGCTGCTTTTTATATCCACATTTTTAGTAGCATACTGGTATCTGTTCCGCTGGAAAATAAGAGAGATTACAATAAAAAAAGCCTTTAACAAGCTTCCAAATGCTAATATGCAATATAATGTAAGCGCTGATGATAATGCAATTACCATAAATTCCAAAAAAATAAATTGGAGTGAAGTTTTAAATGTAGTGTCGTTAAATGAAGGCATATTGGTATATACAAAAGAAAACTTCTTTTTCTTTCCCGCCAATGCATTTAAAAATATAGAAGATAAAAACAGTTTCAGCAAACTTGCAAAAGCAAATGCATTAAATTATATAAAGGCATAGTATGGATATACTTTATATTGGATTAATCATATTTTTCCTGCTTGCAATTATTATAATCGCTTTTGTAATGGATAAAGAAGATATGGAGAACAAATGAAACATTTACCTCAAAAAATTTTAGCGGCTTTACTGATAATACTGCTTTTTTTAGTTATTTTCACCTCTTATATTCAGCAGCCTATGCCGACATTCAAGCGCTTAATAGGCAAAGATGCAATTGCGGATATAAAAAATATTAAATTAGAAAGATACGATACAAAACACCACCCTGTGCTATTTAAAATAACAGCAAAAAACGGTCAAGATAAAAAACTGTTTAAAAAATTAACAGCCAAATGCAATGCATCAAAAATCCAAGCCGTCCAAGTGCCGGAATTTATAAATAAGGTAGATAAAAATTTAGTAAAAACAATCAAAAAATCCCAAGAGATATATGCAACAGACCCTAAAAAGAAAAAATTTTACCTGCTGTTTACACAAGATAAATATCTGTTTATCTACACTAATGATGTATTTTAAAAAACCGCTGCTTAATAGCTAGTTCAAAAGTATAGTGCTAGAAGGAGTAGAGACTTTAGCCCCGCAGAGTCAGTTCTATTTAATGGGGTATTAGCAGACGGAGCTAAAATCCCCTGCCCCAATTTTTCTAAATTTTCTCACACTCTCAAAACTAAGCAGGGGAGGATTTTTTTGATTTATGATATTTTATAGTGCCGTAATTTGGGCTTACTATTGTGCAGTGGTCTCACAAATATTTTTTCTTTAGGACGGCACAGTATGCAATTTATTTGCTTGCCGGCGCCGTTGCGTTTTTGTATGCTTTTTCTAAGTCTTCTTGCGTAAGCATACCTTGTAAAATATTGCTTACATCGCCGTTTGGCTTAAATATTACGGCAAATGGAATGCTTCCTCTCCACCCTGAGCGTTTAGCGATATAATTTATAAAATTTGCTCCCTCTTTGCTTGAGACAATATCGTAATTAATCTTTTCTCCGGATTTTATAAAAGATTTTAAATCATCAACATATTTTTTAAAATAAGCTCTAGCTTGCGGTGAATTGGCTTTATTTTTTAAAAACCAATCCACTTTGCCCATATCAATGGCTTTGCCTCCAATCTCTTTGAACTTTTTTAACTTATCTTCACTTAAATCCGGAGTGGTTTCAAAAGCGATTATGCGAAGTTTATCTTTATATTTTTTTTGCAGCGCCACTTCGTGCGGAATACTCATAAGGCACGGTCCGCACCAAGTCCCCCAAAACTCCACAATAACTGTTTTACCTTCGTAAGGCGAAACTATTAAACCATTCTTTGTCCCTTTGAGCGTAAGCTCTTTGCCTGTGACTGTCTTTACCTTAAAAACATCCGCATTCTCTTGTGCACTTGCTGATACAGCCGCAAAAAATGCTGTTACAACAATCAACAATTTTAAAAATTTTCCCATAATTATCCTTTTTTTTTGCTATTGTAACAAAATTGGATTAAAATTTTGTAAATTAATATTTTTAAAAATAATTTTTTAAGCTTATATTAAATGATAATTGTTATCATTATTAAAATTTTAAAGAGATAAAGCGGGAACTAATGAAATTAAGCGATTTAAGCAAAAATCAAGAGGCTGTTGTTTTAAGGGTAAATGCAAGCGGGGAGCTTAAGCAAAGATTAGCCTCTTTTGGGCTTTTAAAGGGGGCTAATGTTAAAATTATAGATTGTTCGCTTGGTAAATCTACAGTAGAAATTATGGTTGATAGCACCCTTTTGGCACTGCGCCGCGAAGAAGCGGAAAAAATCGAAGTTTCTGCAAAAGATTAAGGCTGGGCAATGGATTGTAACAGCTGCGATTATAACAAAGTTAAAAACAAAGACGGCATAGGCGAAATAAAAGTTGCGCTTGCGGGGCAGCCAAATGTGGGCAAATCGATGCTTATTAATGCCTTAAGCGGAGGAAACAGGGTTAAGGTTGGCAACTTTTCGGGCGTAACAGTCGATAAAATGGAAGTTTGCTTTGAGCACCACTGCCACCTTTTTGATTTAATAGATTTGCCCGGCACCTATTCGATAGACGGTTTTACCAAAGAAGAAAAAGTTGCAAAAGATTTTTTGGTAAATGAAGATTACGATGTTATTTTAAATGTGGTCGATTCTACAAATTTACAAAGAAACCTGCTTTTAACAGTTGAGCTTTTAGAGCTTAATAAAAAGATGGTTCTAGCTTTAAATATGGCTGATGAAGCCCGAAAAGACGGTATTAAAATTGACACTAAACAGCTTCAAAAGATTTTGGGCATTCCTGTGCTGCAAGTCTCTGCAAAAACAGGCGAAGGGGTCGATGAGCTTTTAGATAAGGTTCACGAAGTTTTCGACAGCCAAGAGCGCAGCCACAGCAATATAATTTACAGCGATCCGGTAGAAGAGGAAATTATAAAAATCACTAAGTTTTTGAATGAAAGAGGCTTTAATTACAAAGATTGGACAAACCGCGAAGTTGCAATTGCGCTTTTGCTTGAGCAGGAGAAGGTTTATAAAGATTTGCACGACAATCCGATAATGGTAGAACTATACCCCCAAATCGTCGATTCTCTTGAACATATTTACACCCACCACGAAACAAAAGATATTAAAGAGATTAAAGCAACCGAGCATGCTGCAATTGCACGCGGAATCGCGCTAGAGGTGCTTAATCAAAAATCTCAGTCTAAAAGTTTAACCCTGACTCAAAAGATAGACTCGATTTTACTGAATAAATATCTTGGCATACCGATATTTCTCTTTTTAATGTGGGGGCTTTTTTGGCTCACATTTGAATTTGGAAATGTGCCGATGGAGTATATCAACAGCGCTATCGGAGCGTTTGGCGATTTTGTAGGCTCGCATATTGCAAATGAAAATTTGCGCAGTTTAATTGTTGATGGAATCATAAACGGCGTTGGGGCGGTGCTTCTGTTTTTGCCAAATATCATAATTTTGTATATAGGCATAGCACTGCTAGAAACCACCGGATATATGAGCCGCGTTGCTTTTTTGCTTGACGGATTTTTCCATAAATTCGGGCTGCACGGCAAAAGTTTTATTCCGCTAGTTACCGGCTTTGGATGCACCGTGCCTGCATATATGGCAGCTAGAACGCTAAAGAGCGAAAAGGACAGGCTGATAACCCTATTTATTCTAGGCTTTATGAGCTGCGGAGCGAGACTGCCTATTTATGTTCTTTTTGCGGGGGCATTTTTTAGCGAACAAGTTGCAGGCAATATTTTGTTTTTAATTTATATCTCGGGTGCGCTTTTGGGGCTTGTGATGGCAAAGGCTTTAAGGGTTTTTGTTTTTAAAGGCGAAGACGAACCCTTTGTTATGGAGATGCCAAAATACCGCCTGCCAACCCTTAGGCTGCTTTGGCATACTGTATATTCAAATGCGGTAAGTTACCTTAAAAAGGCGGGAACTTTTATTTTAGTTGCCTCTATGGCGGTTTGGTTTGCCTCTAATTACCCTAAAAATAAGCATATTCAACAGCAATACAGTCAAAAAATTGCACAAGTTACAGATGCTAAAGCTAAAATAAAACTTGAAAAAGAGTTAAAAGCAAAAGAGCTAGAAAACAGTTATCTTGGTCAAATCGGCAAATTTAGCGAGCCTTTCTTCGCTCCTCTTGGCTTTAACTGGCGCTTAAGCGTAGCGCTAGAGAGCGGTTTGGCGGCAAAAGAGGTTGTTGTATCAACCCTTGGAGTGCTCTATTCTGTTGGCGAAGCGGATGAAAACAGCAAATCTCTAAAAGATATTTTGCACAAAGAGCTCAACATCCCTATAGCCCTTTCGTTTATAGTGTTTGTAATGATTTATCTGCCCTGCTTTGCAGCATCAAGCGTGTTTACAAAAGAGGCGGGCGGGTTTAAATATTTTGTATATTTGTTTATTTTTACAACCGTTACAGCTTGGGTCTTTTCGTTTGCGGTTTATAATATTGCAAAAGTGATATTTTAAGAAGCCGCTGCGCAATAGGCGGTTTCAAAGTGTTGTGCTAGAAAATATCAGAAATTAAATAAAATTACTCGAAAGCCTAGCCAAAGTTATAAGCAAAGGGGAATTCTTTTGATTTATGATATTTTATTTAAATTTGCTATTGTGCAGCAGTCTCTTTAAGTCCGATATCTGGTGCACCCGTCAGGATTCGAACCTGAGACCTTCCGCTTAGGAGGCGGATGCTCTATCCTGCTGAGCTACGAGTGCATTAAAAATTTATAAAACTGAGGGCGTATTATGCCCTTTGATTCCTTAAAATATTTTTTAAAAAATCTATGAGCTAACCCATTTTTCTAATTTTTCTTTTAATTTATTTGCATTAGATGCTCTAAGATAAATCACTTTGCCATTGTTTAAAACCAATTTAACCAAAGGTTTCCAAAATCTTAATGCAACACCTCTAATTTTATTAAAAAGTTTTGGATTATATTTTGCTGTCGATACCGATTTTATTTCATCTTTTGCATAGCTTTCATATTTAGAACCGTGCATATACAGCCGTTTATCAGTAAGAAAAAGTTTTGTCCTGTAATTTTTTAAGAGCAGTTTAAAAATATAAAGATAAATCATAACAAAAATAAATAAATCCACAGGTGTAAGGACATAAAGCAGCCATAAAGGCAAAGAAATAGCTTTATTTCTAACCGTATCCGAACTTTCAAAAAGCAAATAATATATCCACTCTTTTGTTAAAATAGTTAGAAAAATTATAAATATAATTACAAAAAAACTTGTAAATTTAGATGTAAGCCTTCTTTGAAGCAAAATATCATCTTTGCTAAAAAGGATTCCTTTTTTTGCAAGTTTCTTTTTTGCAATATATTTTAATAAAATTATAACGGCAATAATTGAGACAATTAACAAAACTAAAGCGTCATAAGGAAATAGCAGATAATCTTGGTAAATTTTGCTGTATCTATTCTCTTTTTTAAAAGTTTGAGCAATAGTTTTCTGAAAATCTTCGGGCGTTATCTGCTTAAAAATAGAAAACGGAGTCTGATTTTGCAAGCCGTATTCCTCTTTTAAATATTGAACTTCGTCAATAAGGCTGTTTAAAGTGTCGCTGTCGTGTTCTACTGCTTCAAAATAACTCTTTTTATACTCGTTCATAGCCTCGTTATACTTTTTTAAATCGAACGATTTTGAATCTTTATTAATAAAATCTATTGCTGTTTTTATATTATTTTTAAAATCTTTATGGAGTCCGTCAATTACTACATAAGACAAAGAGCCTCTTTTATATGTAAAAGTATCACCGTAAATTGAATAACTTTTCCCCTCTTTGTTGCGTAAGGTTCTTTGCAGCCTGTTCGCTAAATTTTCTATATAAATCTGGTTTATTAAATAGGTTTTGTAATCTTTTTCAATAAAACGGCCGCCTATTTCAGCACGGTTTTTTATTATCCCGGGAATTACCTGTTTATACTCCGTTCCCTTTAATTTAGCAACATCTTTATCTTTTTCGATTGTTTTGCTTCCTGTTTTTTTTACAGAACCAAAGGTTTTTTCTATTAAATTCCACATTTTACTTTCATCAAAATTGCCGGATATTTTTAAAACCATATTTTTGGGGTAATAGTAATTGTTATAATGTTTTTCAACATCATTTAAAGTAAATTTTAATGTATTAAATTTTTGCAAATACTCCGGCGGGCTTTTTTTGCTCTTATTAACATCAAAAAGATTTTGGTAGTAATCTTTTTTATGCGGAAAAATATTTTTGAAAAAACTGTCGATAACTTTCAGCTTATCCCACCAATGAGGTTCTCCAATTTCATTCAAAACAGCTTTTTTTTCTACTTTTAAATCTTTTTCATTCCATTTTTTATTAAAAATCATATTATAAAATTTCTTTAGCGCCCAATAACTTTTATTGGCATCTAACATTACATAATATTCAACTTTTTTTCGCCCGGTAAAGCCGTTGCAGCTCGCCCCTTCATTTTTAAATAAATCTAAATAATCTTTATATTTTAATCTGGAATCTCTAAAAACCATATGCTCTGTCAGATGAGCTATGCCGGTGTTTTCTTTATTCTCTGCTAAAGTTCCGTCTTTTACGGTTAAATCTATATATGTCTGTGCTGCTTTTTTATCACTTAAAAGATAAACATCTAAACCGTTGTTTAACTTTTTGTAATGCACATTTTCATATGGATTTTCTGCAAAAACCGATGTAATGATAGTTAAAATAATTAGAAATAATCTCATATTATAATCCTAAATTTTTAACCAAATTATAACTTATAAAGCAGTTAAATCAAATAAAAATAGTCAAAATTTCAATTTATTTAAATGATTTGCTGAAATAAGCAATATATTAAATCTTCATTTTGTAATATAAAAATTAAATTGCAACTCTTTGTGCTAAAATTATAATAGCATTAATTTAGATTATCAAAGGAGCTAAAATGAAATTTATATTTTTAATTGCATCAGCTGCACTTTTTTTAGCAGGGTGTGCTCAAGACAGCAGCAATATCAGTTACGAAAACACACAGTCTCAAGTTGATGAATATGCAGGCAACGGCATTGTTTGTGCCAAATTAAGCACAGGCGAAAAACAGACTTTTCCATCTATGAAAGAATTAAGCAAAGTCAAAGATGCCCAATATCTATACGATGGACCATGTTACAGCAAGTAACTGACACAGAAACCGTAGCAAAAGTAAAATAACTGCCATATTTTAAGCCAAAATTATTATAATTTATTTTAAATTTTTAAAAGGGCTTAAAATATGAAAAAGATTATTCTTCCTATATTATTAACAGGTGCAATATATGCTCAAAATGCAGAAAACAATGTTACAGTAAAACTGCCGCCAAAAGTTTTTAAAGGCATAACCGCAATTAAGATGCTTGGCAAAGAGTTAAAAAAGAATCTTAAAGCAAAACTTCAAGAAGATAAAAGCGGCTTAAAAGCAATAAATTTTTGTGCAAATGATGCTTCTAAAATAAGCGCCGAAGTTGCTAAAAACTTTCCTAAAGGCGTAAGTGTTAGGAGAGTAGCTGTAAAATATAGAAATAATGCCAATAAACCTGATAAAATAGATGCAAAAGTTTTAAAAGAATTTCAAGAAAAATTAAATAATAAAACTTTGCAAAAAAAACCTAAAGTTGTTGATGTAAATGGAACAACAAGAGTATATGTGCCAATTTTAGTTACTAATGTCTGTTTAAAATGTCATGGACAAAATATAAACCCTAAAATAAAAGAGGTAATTAAGAAACACTACCCAAATGACAAAGCAATAGGCTTTAAAACTGGAGATTTAAGAGGCGCAATGGTTGCTGAAGTAAAATAATAACAATTGCTTAATCAGCTCTACAGATACAGATTTTCAACATTATAAATCCCCTAAGCTTGGCTTTAGCTAGGCTTTTGAATATTAAACTTCCTACAATGCTTACTTGTGAATATCCTTATCGTCTTTTAAATGCAATCTAGGTTGCATGAATTGAAAATATTTAGTTATATACTTTCATCAAAATTTTAGATACAAAGGATTTGTGAATGTTAATTAAAAAAGAGGCTGCGAATATTTTACTTGCTCTATTAAAGAGTGATGATAAAACTATCAATATAGATAAATTAAATAGTTACGATGTAGAGACACTAAATTTA
>JALWKP010000123.1 GCA_027081355.1 Campylobacteraceae bacterium | reverse complement strand
GCACAACTGCTTGCAAACCAAGATTTTTAAGCGTAATATCGTTATCTACGGTTTCCAAAACCGGGTCTAGCACGCCGCAGTGCCCGTGGTCTGTATATTCGCAAAAGCACAAATCCGTAGTTACAAATATATCTGGATGCGCCTTTTTTATCTCGCGAACCGCGCTTGCAATAATTCCGTGCTCGCACATTGCATCGCTGCCGACACTGTCTTTTACATCCGGAATTCCAAAAAGAATAATCGATTTTATCCCCAAATCTTTTAAAACAGCGCACTCTTTAATGATTTCATCTATACTCATCTGATAAACGCCAGGCATAGAGGCAACTTCGTTTTTAATCCCCTCGCCGCTTCGCACAAACAGAGGATAAATAAAATCATTAACACTTAAAGCAGTCTCAGTCAGCAGGTCGCGCAGCACACCGTTAAGTCTTTTCCGTCTAAATCTTGCAAACATTTTCCCATCCTTTTATTGGAGCTAAGAGCTTAGAGCGAAGAGCGAAGAGCTAACAAGGTGGCTTCGCCTTTTTTTGCGGCTTTGTCGCAATATTTAAAACGCGGCGTTAGCCGCACCGCTGGCTCTCAGCTCTCAGCCCTAAGCTCTCAGCTCTTTACTAAGTGCATAAAATGCACTTAGTAAAGCATTCCTTCCTCAGCGAGCCGTTTTCTGATTATATTCATCAGATAATTTTTACTCTCGCCGCACCATTTTGGCGCCAGCAGGGTATCGTCGCTGATTCCGGCTGTAACTCTTTGCACTATTATATCACTAGGCATAAGCTTTAAAGCTTTAATTAAGGTATCTAAATATAAATTTAAATCAATTGGGGTAAAATCGCCACGATTATACTCATTTGCAAGAAGTGTGTTTTTAACTACATACAAAGGATGGAACTTTACAGAGTCAATTCCCCACTCAAAAGATGCTTTTGCAGAATTTAACATCATCTCTTGCGTTTCCCCGGGCAAGCCAAAAATCAAATGCCCGCAGACATTCAACCCGTAACTTTTTGCCCGTTTTATCGCATCTTGGACATTTTTAGCATTATGCCCCCTGTTTATACGGCGCAGAGTCTCATCATAAATTGACTGAATTCCAAACTCTATCCAAATTTCATAACTTTTGCTAAGTTCGCTTAAAAACTCCAACACTTCATCTTCTACGCAGTCGCTTCTTGTTCCAATGCTTAAACCTATTACATCTTTTTGCTTTAATGCCTTTAAATAAAGCTTTTGCAGCGTATCAAACGGAGCATAAGTGTTTGTAAAAGCTTGAAAATATGCAAGATATTTTTCTACTTTTAAATGCTTAAATTCATGTTTTGTTTTATCAATCTGCTGCACAATTTGATTTAACTGTTTATCTATAATAGGGTTTTCTTTAGAAGATAAATTTAAAAAGATTTTATCTTTATTCTTTGCAATATTGGGGCTAAAAGAGTCATTAAGGCAAAATGAACATCCGCCTTTTGCAACAGTGCCGTCTATATTTGGGCAGGTAAAACCCCCGACAGCTAAAGGTATTTTTTTAACTTTACATCCATATTTTGCTTTTAGATAACTGCCAAATGTTTTTATTTTATGCATAGACCTACTTATTTGAGCAATCTGAAGATTCTGCACATCCGCCTGCAAAATAGTTGCCGTCAAAGCTAACCAGTGAGTAATTTCTTTCTCTTCCAAGAGCATCCATCAGCCCGTCTATACTTAAAAACCCGACACTGTCTGCTCCGATTTTTTCGGCAATCTCTTGCGGCGTATGCATATTTGAAATCAACTCCTCTTTTGTCGGCGTATCTATTCCGTAACGGCAAGGATATTTAATCTCAGGCGCTGCGATTCTCATATGCACCTCTTTTGCACCTGCCTCTTTTAACATTTTAACAATCTGCTTAGAAGTGGTCCCGCGCACCAAAGAGTCATCTATTACAGCCACTTTTTTACCTTTTATAAGGCATTTTATCGGCGAAAGTTTAAGTTTTACTTTTAAATCTCTTATCTGCTGTGTAGGCTCAATAAAAGTTCTGCCCACATAATGGTTTCTAACAATACCCATATTAAACGGTTTGCCAATCCCTTGCGCATACCCCATAGCCGCGGCCACGCCGCTGTCTGGAACCGGCAAAACCAAATCCACATCGGCAGGCTGCTCTTTTGCCAGCTGCAAACCGCATTTTACGCGGGTTTCGTAAACATTTTTGCCGTCTATTACACTGTCGGGTCTTGCAAAGTATATATATTCAAAAGCGCACGGGCGGTAATCAGGCTCGAAAATCTGCTCCGATTTATATCTAAACTCCCCGTCTTTTTTCTCAAAGGTAAGCATCTCTCCGGGTTTAACATCGCGGACAAATTTCGCCCCGACCAAATCAAAAGCGCAAGTTTCGCTGGCAACTATATATCCGCCGTCAGGCAGCTGCCCGAGGCTCAAAGGTCTTATGCCGAATCTGTCTCGAATTACAAACATTTTCGAGCGGCTTTGAATTACAAGGCAGTAAGCCCCCTCGATTCTTTTTAGCATATCTTTTATGCGGTCTTTAAGTTTTTTCTTTTTGCTCTTTGCGATTAAATGGACAATATTTTCGGTATCCATAAAGGTTTGAAAAATTGCGCCGTTATCGATTAACTCTTCGCGAACCGGCATTTTATTAGTCAAGTTGCCGTTGTGCGCAACCGCAATTTCGCCGAGTTTATATCTTGCAAATACCGGCTGGGCATCAAGCACGGAATCTTTTCCGGCAGTAGAGTATCGGTTGTGCCCTATTGCGCAGTATCCTTCTAAAACTTTAAAACTATCATCGTCAAAAATATCGGTTACTAAACCTCTGTTTTTAATTAGCGTAATTGTCTGCTTGTTCGCCGCACTGATTCCGCTAGACTCCTGACCTCTGTGCTGCATTGCAAAAAGCGCATAATATGCAACTTTAGAAGCCTCTTTGGTTCCATAAACCCCGACAACTGCACACATTTAATTTTGCTCCTTAAATACCGATAGCATCATTAATGCTATACATTCCCTCAGACTGCCCAACCAGCCATTTTGCAGCTCTTAAAGCCCCTTTAGAAAATGTATCTCTGCTTGTTGCCGTATGTCCCAGCTCAATATATTCGCCGTCATTATAAAACCCTACCGTGTG
>JALWKP010000122.1 GCA_027081355.1 Campylobacteraceae bacterium | reverse complement strand
TCGGTGCAATAGCACTATTTTATAACTCTATGGGCAGTCAAAACAAATCTTGTTTTGCAGCTGCAATAGCTAAAAAAACAGACAGCAGTCAAGAGGTGCAAAAGGTTAAGTGGCCTGCAAAATATAAACAGTTAGCACAAAACAGCGAAGTTAATAAAACAAAAACAGATTTAAATAAAACGGTCGCAAAAAACAGCGTAGATACAACTTTACCGCCTGAAATTCAAGAAGTTGAGCAAGAGGCAAATTCTCTTTTGGATGATGCCCGAAAACTAAGTTTAGAAGGGGATAAGCTCTTTGCTCAGGCAGATGCGGATGCAGCCCCGATAGATGACCAAATAGAAAAAGCCGATGCAAAAGCAGAGGAGTTAGCAAGCAGGGGGTTAATAGATTTAGACAAAATAAAAGAAGACACCGCTTCTATGACTGACCCTGCAAGCGACGAAGAGATTCCGTCAGAGGTTGCGCCTGTATATCAAGAGGCAAAAAAGACCCAAAAAGAGCTTGAAAAAGACTTAGAGGCACTAAAAATCTTAAACCAAGGGGAGTAGTATGAGATTAAGGCTTATAATTTTACTGTCAATTTTAATAAATTTTTTAAGTGCAAGTCTGGTTGGTTCAATCGAGGGTAATTTGAATGTAAATATGGGCAGGGTAAGCTACTCTTTGCCTCTATCTTTGCCAAAGGGTAAAAACAATATCGCGCCTTCGCTTTCGCTAACTTATAAGCAAGGTTCAGGTGACGGGTATTTCGGGGTAGGTTTTCATCTTAGCGGATTAAGCTTAATTAGCAGATGCGGCTCTAGCAAAAAAATAGACGGCTTTAGAGGCGGTATTGATTACGGCGAAAATGCCCACTACTGTTTAGACGGTGTAAGGCTAATAAAACGAGAAGACGGCACCTTTAGACCAGCTAATAGAAACGATATTAAAGTAGAAGCCATAGGAGACAGCAGCAATCCAACAAGCTGGAGAGTTTACAGTAGCAACGGCGCTATTAAAGAGTATGGTTTAGACAATGCTATTATAAAAAACGGTAAATATACGAAAAAATGGTATATATCTACTATAAAAGACAGACTGAATAATAGTGTAAATTATCTTTATCAAAAGATAAACAATGTTTTATACATCAAAAAAATAGACTACACCCCTTATAGCGTAAAATTCTCTTACCAAAAAAGAGCGCCAAGCGACAGTTTAGAAACTTACAGCGAAGGTCAAAGAGTTTACTTAGACAGAAGAGTAAATAAAATCGAAATAAAATTAAACGATAAACTTTTTGCATTTTATAAATTAGACTATAATAGCAAAATCAGCCAGCTGCAATCGGTAACTTGGTGCGACAGAAACGGGCAGTGTTTAGAACCTGTTAAGTTTGGCTATAAAAATGTTGATGATTCGGTGGCGCATATAGAAGAGAGAAATGTTTTAGAAATAGGCGATATGCTAAACTATTTCGAAGCAGATATGAATAAAGACGGTTTAAACGATATTCTTTACTTTGAAAAAGGCGAAGGGTTAAAGTATAGTTTAAATCAAGGCAACGGCAATTTTGGTGCGCCTGTATTATGGACAAAAAGCGTTAGCGGTCAGCTTGATTTTGAAGATAAAGACAAAAGACCCGTCAGCCAGGCGATTGTATCTACTTTAATGCCTGTCGATTTAGACAATGACGGATTTACAGATTACTGTATAGCAACTAAAGACGGTATTTACTGCGGTTTAAACGACGGCAACGGCGGTATTACAGACGAAAAATACTGGACAAAAGAGACTTCGATAAAAGAGGCTTTTAGATATATCGATATAAATCAAGATAAAAAGATAGATATTTGTAAATTTACAAACGACGGCTTTAGCTGCGCATTAAACAGCGGGCATAGTTTCGGAAAGTTTAAAATAATAGATAGAGAAACAGGCTCTAAACTTTCACTTTACAAAGAGGTTGCAAAAGCAAACTACACAGATAAAAATAAAATTCCTCAGCCGCAGCTTTTTGATATTAACGGCGACGGCAGAAGCGATTTGTGCGGATTTAATGTAAATGATTACTCGTTTTACTGTAAGCTGGGCACCGGTTACGATAAAGAGAACAGAGTGCCTAAATTCTCTAACCGATGGGTTAAATGGGGCAGCGGTTTCCCTTTGAGCAATAAAAAAGTAACTTGGAAAGAGTATGATGCAAAAAAAAGATTTGATGTAGATAATTTAGACTATTATGCAACACAAAAAAACTTTAAATATTTTGAAATGGATGCAAACGGCGATAATAAAAACGATTTATGTTCTTATGATAAGAAAAAGAGAAAACTTTACTGTGCATTAAATACTACAATTGATAAATATGCAAAAGAAGATAAAGAAGAGGTTTTAAAAAGATTTAACAGAACATTTAGATTTATAGATTTAAACAATGATAAACTGCCTGATATTTGTTACAGAAGGGGCGAAAGTTATGTTTGCCGTATAAACAACGGAAAAGGGTTTAACAGCGAGAAGAAGTGGCTTGCCTTAGATAAGACAACTTGGCCTTTTTATATTGCCAAGTTTAAAAAGGAAAAAGTATTAACGCCTTGGCATCCTGTATATAAGTATTTAACTATTGCAGATTATTTTAAAAATAAAAAACTTACTGCTTATGTCGTTAAAGCAAAAGCAGATTATTTTAAAAATAAAAAACTTACTGCTTATGTCGTTAAAGCAAAACCTGATTACGATACAAAATGGCTTGTAAACCTGCAAGAGGGTTCTATTGCTATGCGCGATATAGACGGTGACGGATTGGCAGATTTTACCGCTATTATTGCAGAAGAGTTATATTGGGCAAAAAATTTAGGCAACGGTTTTGGAAAGCTGGAAAAACTTGAAAGATTAGAACCCGATGTAGATATTATAACCAGCAGAAAAACCATATACGCTAATTGGCTAAAACATCTATTCGGTTTAAGCACAGAGATAGAAACAAACTTTGTAAATACCGCTTACGGTCCTGTTAAAATGGTTTCTGATTTGGACGGTAAAAACAATAAAGAGCTTTGCTACCGCAGTATTTACGGTTTAAGCTGTCTGGCAATTACCAATAAACCGTTTTCTTTGCTAAACAGCGTAACCAACTCTTTAGGAAAAACAAGCACAATAGAATA
>JALWKP010000121.1 GCA_027081355.1 Campylobacteraceae bacterium | reverse complement strand
AACTATTTATTCAAGGAACATTATATCGAAAATAGCCTGATATTTGCAAATTGAAGGAACATTTTAAATGTCCTGTTATTTTTTAAAAAGTAGCAAAATGGGACATTTTGAGCCAAAAAGTTAATTCTTTTGTATAATATAACTATTGCTTATGTCCTTTTAGGTGGCTATAGCGTTATTAATAGACACTTTATGTTCCTTGATTTGGAAAATCCTGACAATAACGGACATTTTATTAAATTTTGTTCCGTTAATAAATAAAGGTATTATTATGCAAAAAAAGAAAAAACTGTTAGATATTGTAAGAGAGAAAATAAGAGTTAAACATTATAGTATTTCTACAGAGAGAACTTATGTTTATTGGATTAAATATTACATATTGTTTCATAATAAGACTCATCCTGTTAAAATGGGCAAAGCTGAAATTGAACAATTTTTAACCTATTTGGCAGTTAAAAAGAGAGTTTCGCCAACTACTCAAAATCAAGCATTTTCGGCAATACTGTTTTTATATAGAGATGTTTTGGGTATAGATATGAGTAGTTGGAACATACAAGCTCTAAGAGCCCAAGAGCGAAGGCGTATTCCGACTGTTTTAACAAAAGAAGAAGTTTTCAAAATAATTGATGAGTTAAGCGGTATATATAAACTTATTGTGCAAATGATGTATGGGTGCGGGTTAAGAATGCAAGAGGCTTTAAATCTTAGAATCAAGGATATAGACTTTGATTACAATAAGGTTTATATTTGGGATAGCAAAAGTTTAAAAGATAGAACAGTTCCATTGCCGCAAGCTTTAAAACAGGATTTAAAAGAGCAGGTGTCAAAAGTTCAAGAGTTGCATAAGCAGGATTTAGAAGCAGGTTACGGAAGTGTATATATGCCATACGCTTTAGAGAGAAAATATCCAAAGGCAAAATTTGAGACAAAATGGCAGTTTCTGTTTCCAATGCGTAAAGTTGCAAAAGACCCTAGAAGCGATGTAATAAGAAGGCATCATGTGCATCCTAAAACTTTGGGACGCAACATTAAAATGGCTGCTATTAGGGCGAAAATTACCAAAAGAGTATCTTCGCATATTTTTAGGCACTCTTATGCGACCCATCTTTTGCAAAATGGTATTGATATAAGAAGCATTCAAGAGTTGTTGGGGCATAAATCGGTAGAAACTACAATGATTTATACGCATGTGGTTGCTGAGTTAAATAAGGGTAAAGTATTGAGCCCTTTAGATATGTAATAGTATTGTTAATCTTTTGACCCTGTGTTTGTAATTAGAAATCTTGCGGTAATTTCAGCTAAAGGGTAGCCACAAGGGCTACCCCTACATTCGGAAAACGGAAAGCTAAAAACGGTAAAACAATCAACAAACAACCATCAACCATCAACCATTCACTATCAACAATCCGCTATAAACTATCCACCATCCACAATCAACTATCAACTAGAAACTAATCCTCTATTTTCATAATCTTCTCAACTCTCTGCTTATGGCGGCCGCCCTCGGGCTTGGTGGTTAGGAAGGCGTCTATTACGCTTTCTACTACTCCTAAGCCTAGCACCCTTTGTCCGAAGCATAGGATTTGGGCTTCGTTGTGGGCTCTTGCCATTGCGGCTGTGTAGGCGTCGTGGCAAAGGGCTGCGCGAACGCCTTTTACTTTGTTTGCGGCTATTGACATTCCAATACCTGTGCCGCAGATTAAGATGCCAAAAGTCCCTTCGTTATCGCGCACGGCTTCGGCGCATTTTTGGGCGTAGTCTGGATAATCAACTCTCTCTTTGCTGTATGGTCCTAAATCTTCTACCTCTATGCCTTTAGATGTAAGCAAATCTTTTACGAACTCTTTATATTCGATTCCTGCGTGGTCTGTTGCTATGAAAAATTTCATTGTCTCTCCTATGGTATTATTAAATTAAGTATCCACCCAACAGGGGCAAAAAGAATGTCTGACAGCTGCGGCACAAACAAAATGGCAAACAGAATTACCATTCCGTAAGGGTATATTTTGCCGTAAATTTCGCCAAATTTTCGCCAGCCCATTATCTGAGAAAGGTAAAGCAGCGCCTGCGAACCGTCTAGCGGAGGTATCGGCCAAAGGTTAAATACCGCGAGCACAACATTAATCATAATGCTCTGGGCTAAAAAGAGCGTAAAAAATGCTCCAAACATACTTTGTGGATGTGTAAATGGCGGTAAAATAGTTGCAAAGAATGTTGCTAAAATCAAGTTGTAAGTAATTCCTGCCAAAGCTACCGCGATTGCTCCGCCGTAACCTTTGTTTCTAATAACCGTTGCAATATTTACCGGCACAGGTTTTGCCCATCCAAATAGAAATGGCGCATGGGTAAAATAAAGAATGGCGGGCAGTAAAATTGTTCCTACGGGGTCGATGTGTTTAATTGGGTTTATACTTAAGCGTCCCTGCAGTTTTGCGGTATCGTCGCCATATTTGTATGCAACCCAGCCGTGCATAATTTCGTGCCCAATGATTGCAATAGCCAATGCAAAAACCGAGGCGATAATTCTTATAATTTCGATATTGTTAATCATCATAAGGCTTCTCATATTGCATTTTGTTTATACTTCTGAACATTCTGTCCCAGCGGATTGTAAAACGGTATTTGTTCCATTTTTTTTCACACTCTTTAGTGAGCAAATTTGTATCTCCGCAAACTTTTTTAAGCGCTTGCCAATCTCTGCCGCCGCCTATTCCTTTTGCTACGCGTTCATAACTTCTATATTCTAAGCTAAAGTATGTAACCCACGGTTTGCCAATTATTTTAGAATAAGGCACCGAGCCCCAGAATCGGCTGTCGTCTGAATTGTCACGGTTATCACCAATCATATAAAAGTGGTCTTTTTCTACTTTTTTATAAAAAGCATTAATCGGGGTTTGATACATACCGCTAACTTGTGCATCTAAATCATCTACAAAAACAGGTTTCATATCTATTTTATCTAAATTTTGCAACATTAATAAAAAGCTGTTCCCCATATATTCGGGTTTGTATTGAATGCCCGGGAATTTGTCTATATACGGATTATCCACCCAAAGTTTATTCATTGCTTTTACGATTTTATTGGCAGGATAGTTCTTTTTAATATATTTATCACCCTCGTGAAAATGAATAAGAAGATGTTTGTCGTAATATAGCAACTCATCTCCGCCTACAGCAACGCATCTTTTTACAAAATGCTGACTTGGTTTTGGCGGATAATAAAAAATTACAATATCTCCTCTTTTTGGATGCTTACCTTCTATTAAATGCCCGTTGCCATTAAAATCTGGCAAAACTTTAAGTCCTATTATTGGAATTTCAGGTATTGGAATACCGTAAGCAAACTTTTTGGCAAATAGAAAATCGCCAATTAGCAGTGTTCGTTTCATCGAACCGCTAGGAATTACAAACGATTGTGCCACAAAAAAAATTAGCGTTAAAACAATAATTATCGTGCCCGTCCAGCTAGTGCTGAAACTGTGCGCCTTTTTTAGAAAATTTTTCACTTAATTGTTCTCCTTTGGTAAAGCTTAGAGCTAAGAGCTTAGAGCTAACAATGCGGCTTCGCCCTTTTCTAAGCGGTTTTGCCGCAAATATTAAACGCGGCGTAACCGCACCTTGTTGGCTCTAAGCTCTAAGCTCTTTGCTCTATGCTTTTTTCGAGATTCTTCGCAACGCTTGGAATGACAAAGCGACGTAATTTTAAACTTTTTACATCTTAAAGAAAATCATTGCGAAGCAATGTTTCCAAAACTCTTCACTAATCACTATTAACTATTCACTCTTTGTGCGGCACAGTCACACCTACATACGGAAAACAGATTACAGAAAAATAAATTTCTCTAATCTCTAATCTCTTTTCTCTTTTCTCTAAAAGAGCATTGCCGCACCTGCATTCGGAAAATGGAAAGCGGAAAACGGCTCCAACTTCCAACTTTCAGCTTACCCAACTCTTCTCTTAGCTGCTTTTAATGTATTGCTTAAAAGCATTGCAATTGTCATTGGTCCTACACCGCCGGGCACTGGGGTGATGTAGCTGCATTTTTTCGATACATTTTCAAAATCCACATCACCTACTAGTTTGCCGTTTTCTAAGCGGTTTATACCTATGTCGATTACAATTGCGCCCTCTTTTACCATGTCTTCTTTAATTAAACCCGGAACCCCTACTCCTACGATTACTATATCGGCTTTTTTAGTGTGGCTTGCTAAATCTTTTGTAAAAATATGGGTTATTGTTACGGTAGCATTGGCATTTAGCAAAAGTGCCGCCATTGGTTTGCCTACAATATTACTGGCCCCTACAACACAGACATCTTTACCCTTTAAATCTATATTATACTCTTTAAATATTTCCATTACACCGGCTGGAGTGCAGGGGGCAAAAGCGTCTAAATTTTCTACAACACGCCCCATATTATAAGGATGAAATCCATCAACATCTTTTTGAGGGTCTATTATTTCTAGAATTTTTGATGTATCTATATGCTTAGGCAAAGGAAGCTGAACCAAAATACCGTCTATTTTAGGGTCTTTATTTAACTCTTGTATATTCTTTATAATCTCTTCTTGAGAAACTGTTTTAGATAATTTCCTAACAATTGAGTAAAATCCCGCATTTTCACAGGATTTGTTTTTCATTGTAACATAAGTGTGGCTTGCCGGGTCGTCGCCGACTAAAATAACTGCAAGTCCCGGAGTTACACCTTTTGCTTTTAAGGCTTTTACTTCGGCAGTGATGTTACTCTCTATTTTTTTTGATAATTTTTTTCCGTCAATTAGCGTCATACTAATCCTTATATTTAAAGAATTTGGGTATTATATCTAAAAAAAGTTTAGGTAGAGAATTGAGAGCGTTAATATTGATAATTTTTTGGACTGGTTTGGTTTTTGCAGAAGATTTTATTTCTGAATTTGAATACGGACAGATGTTGTATAATGACCCCAGAGGTGTAAGCTGTTCAGCTTGCCATGGTAAATTGGGCAAGGGAGAGTTTATTGCTTCGTATAAAGATAAAAATGGCAGCAATGTTGAATTTTATGGAGCAGATATTAGGGGGTTAGGGCTTAAAAAATTTAAAAAAGCCGTAGAAAAGGGCGGCAAAATTATGCCCGGATACTATTTGACCGATAAAGAGATAGAAGCGATTTATAAATATATAGTAAAAGTTAATAAATTAGAAAAGAACAGTGAAAATACAGAAAAGAACAGCACTGCTGACGGTGCGGATTTTGACCTTAGCGATAATAATAAAACAGTTGATGAAGATAACAGTTCGGTAGAAGATATAGAAGGCAATGTAACTGTTGATGATAATTTTACAGATGAAGATTATGACGACAATATAAGCGAAGAGGACAATTCAAGCGAAGATAACAATAACGGCAGTATAATGTCAAAAATTTTTAAAACCAGCGAAGAGGAGCAGTAATGGAACAATTTTTACAAGAAGCAAAAAAGTCTAGCGGAATTATCGGCACACTTGATTCTAAAAAGAAAAAAGACATTTTAAACCAAATGGCGGCGGCTTTGAGTGAAAATGCGCAATATATTATAGAAGAAAACCAAAAAGATATGCTAAATGCAAAAGAGATGAATTTAAGCTCTGCAATGGTTGATAGATTGCTTCTTAACGAAGAAAGAGTTGGAGGTATGGCAAAAAGCTTAAGAGAAATTGCAATGTTAAAAGAGCCGGTAGGCAGAGTTCTTGATGGCTGGTGGAATGATGACGGTTTAAGAATAGAAAAGGTTTCGGTGCCGATTGGAGTTATCGGGGTAATTTACGAATCGCGCCCAAATGTAACTGCAGATGTCGGTGCGCTTTGTTTTAAAAGCGGAAATGTGGCGATTTTAAAAGGAGGCAAAGAAGCAGAGCACTCCAATAGGGCAATTGCTAAGGTTTTGCAAGATGTTTTAGAGAGAAACGGTTTGCCAAAAGAGATTATATCCCTGTTACCAGACAGTTCAAGAGCCGGTGTGGATTATCTAATTAAGCAAGACAGATATGTAGATTTAATCGTGCCAAGGGGAGGCGAGGGGTTAATTAGATATGTTTCAAATAATGCAACGGTGCCTGTTGTCAAACACGATAAAGGGCTTTGCCACACATATATAGAAGCTAGCGCAGATTTAGATATGGCGGTTAAAATTGCAGTTAATGCAAAGTGCGACAGACCGGGGGTTTGCAACGCAATGGAAACTTTAATTGTTGATAGGGCGATTGCAAAAGAGGCTCTTCCAAAATTAAAAGAGGCGTTCGATAAAATGGGAACAGAATTAAGAGCCGACAGCGAAGCTTTGGAAGTTATAGAAGCAGCGCCAGCAACTGAAGAAGATTTCGATACCGAGTATTTGGCAAATATTTTAAGCATAAAAATAGTTAATGGAATTGATGAAGCGATTGAACATATTGCAAAATACGGTTCAGGGCATTCCGAAGCGATTGTTACGCAAGATTATGCAAAAGCTGAAGAGTTTTTAAACAGAGTAGATGCATCAAGCGTTTATGTAAATGCCTCTACAAGATTTACAGACGGCGGAGTATTCGGCTTTGGCGCGGAGGTTGGAATCTCTACCAATAAGCTGCACGCAAGAGGTCCAATGGGAATAAACGAACTTACAACTTACAAATATAAAATTTATGGAACAGGGCAGATAAGATAGTGAACGATACCGTTTTAAAAATAGAGAATTTAAGCTTTGGATATACCGATAAAATGCTCTTAAAAGATTTTAACTTAACAGTTAAAAGGGGTGAGCTTGTCTCTATTGTCGGTAAAAGCGGTGTTGGAAAATCTACACTTTTTGAATTAATTGCAAAAAACTTAAAGCCAAAAAGCGGTAAAATAGAGAGCAAAAAAATTGCTTGGATTTTTCAAGACCCGTATAGCTCGTTTCATCCTAGTTATACGGTAATAAACCAAATTTTAGAAGTTGCAAAAGATAAGAATTACAAACAGTATTTAAAACAGCTTTCATTAAATGAAGCTTTGGTAAACGCCCTGCCGCATGAACTCTCTGGAGGGCAGTTGCAAAGATGCAGTATTTTAAGAGCGCTTTTAATGAAGCCCGATTTGCTTCTTTGCGACGAGCCAACAAGCGCTCTGGATAATGTAGTGCAGCTAGATACCATGAAATTGCTGGTTTCTTTGTTGGATAAAATTGGAATATTGCTTATAACTCACGATATAGATTTGGCAAAATGGGCATCTGATAAAATTGTAAAGATTGGATTTGAAAATGAGTAAAAGATTTTTTATAATTTTTATTTTAAGCACATTATGGCTTTTTGCTGCAACCGATAAAAACGACACAAAAAATGATTTAAAAAAGAATCAAAAAGAGTATAATTTATTCATTAAAGGATTGAAACATTTAGATAAAGAAGATTTGGCAAAAGCTCTTGGGGTTAAAGATGACAGCTTCTTCTTATTTGGGCACTCTAATAAATTAAAAGAGGAGTTTGTTAAAAATCTTGAACCTTCTTTAAAAGGATATTTGGAAAATAAAGGTTATTTTGATGCCAAATACAAAATTTTAAAAAATGACCAAAATATTACAATAGATATTAATGAAGGCAAACCGATAAGGGTTAGCGAAATTAATATAAAAAGCAATTTTAAAATTAAAAAGTTAATAAAATTTAAAAAAGGAGATATTTTTGAAGCTAGTAAATTTAGTGATATTAAAGACAAATTAATTACAAAACTTTTAGAAAATGGATATTGTCACTATAAGTTGAATACAAAAGCGTATATTGATTTAAAAAAACATACTGCAAAATTAAACTACAGGGTAAATAAAGGCAAAGTGTGCCGCTTTGGTAAAATTACAATTATTAAACATCCAAAAGATATAAAAAAAGATGTAATATATTCACGTTTAAAGTATAAATCCGGAAACAGATTTGACATTAGGGCAATTCAAAATAGTTATAATAGTTTAAACACTTTAAACACATTTGCGAATTTGCAAATAAAATACGATTTGGATGAAAGCAATAATACCGTAGAAACCACAATAAGCGTAGATAAAAGAGAAAAGTTAAAAAGATATATGCTTGCAATTGGCGCAGACAGCATAATTGGTCCTAGGATTAAAGGCTCTTGGGAGAAAAGAGATTTTTTGGGAAATGCGAAAAAAATAACAATAAATGCTCAGTTTTCAAAAGAAATTCAAGGAGTCAACGGCGAGCTTTTTGCTCCGGCATTTATGCCATTTTTAAAAAATTACTTAGATTTATATATAAGCGGCGGTTATGAAATTGAGGATATAGATGCATATAATCAGAAAAAATATTTTTTTGATTCTCACTTGTCTTATGATTATAGAAGATGGAGTGCAAAACTGGGGATAGGCATAGAAAACTTACAAATTAATTTAAATGAAAACCTGTCTTATGTTATTGGCGGAACATTTAATCTAATATATCCATATTATCAAATAATATACGATAGCAGAGATTCAAAACTTGACCCTAAAAACGGTATATATATAAGCTGGTATAACGAATACGGATTGGCAAGCAGGCAAGGCGGGGTGCAGTATTTAAAATACCTTTTAGAAGCTAGGGCAATTAAAAGTTTTGGTAATTTTACCTTTTCCGCGGTAGGAAAAATAGGTGCAATTCATGAAGTTTCCGGCAGACTGCCTGCTTCTAAGCTTTTTTACGGAGGCGGGCTTTTTAGCAATAGAGCTTATGCTAAAAATGATTTAGGAATAATACTTTCAAATAAAAGTTTCAGACGGCTTGGCGGAAAAAGTTATGTAAATTTACAGCTGGAGACGAATTTTCCTCTTTACAAAAAGCTATATGGGGCACTGTTCTTTGACAGCACAATAATAAATGCTCAAGAGTATAAATTTACAGGTAAAAGAATAGACACTTTGGGTTTTGGTTTTAGATATAAAACTCCAATTGGTCCTGTTAAAATAGATATTGGGTTCAATATGCATAAAAGAAGTGACCACTCTATATCAATTATGCTGGGGCAGTCGTTTTGAAAAAATTTTTAATTATTTTTTTAATTTTTATAGCAATACTGTTTGGATTATCTGTTTTTGTTAATACAACATATTTTTTTAATAAATATATAGCTGCAAATATTAAACAATACGGCTTTGGTTATGATAGAGTGAACGGAGCGCTGCTAAGAGGTTTTAATGTGGAAAATTTAACATATAAAAGTAAACCTTTGTCGGCAGAGGCTGAGTTGAAATTTAATCCTTTAAAACTGCTTTATAAAAAAATATCAGTTAGTAAATTGCGTTTAATTGCTGTTAATAAAGAGACACTGCAAAAAGTTATAGATGATTTTAGACCCAAAGAAGACAGCAGCTCAAGCACAAATATATCATTTAATTTTGAAATAAAAGATATTCTTTTAACCATAAAACCTTTTAGCTTTGAAGGTTTAAGGGTTAAAAAGAATGCTTTAAGCGTAGATTATATAGAGTATGCAGGCGATAAATTTAATATCGGCAGAGTTGATTACCAGGCAAAAACCACAATTGGAAATGTGAATTTTACTGGAAAATATGAACATAGAATTTTAAATATAGATACTATCAGTTTAAAAAATTTTAATTTAAAAAAGTTTTTGCCCATTTTAAAAGATGCAAACAAAGTTTTAAATTCAAATGAGAGTAATGTATCTGAAAATGAAGGAATTTCTATAGCATTAATACCAAAAATTGTAAATGTAAAAAATGCAAAGCTCTCTTTAAGCCCTTTTAGAAATAAAGATATATCTTCAAAAGATTTAAAAGTAAAAATTTCAAATGCCCAATTTAGCGTGCAAGAGCTACAGTTAAAAAAAGCAAATTTAACTATCGAATATTTAAGCGATATTGTATCTGCAAATGCAGCCGTTAATATAAAAGATAGAAATTTAAATATTAAAAATTTAAAACTTGCCGTAATCAAACCAAACCATTTAATAAAAATATATCAAGAATATTTAGATAAAAATAGCAGCAATAGTAACGGTAACGGTATGCCTGTAGATATTTTAAAGCTAAAAAAAGTATCTTTAAACAAAGCTTTAATAGAGTTAAAAGATTTCAAAATCAATAAAGAGAATATAAACAGTGTAAAAATTCAATTAAACGGTGCAAATTATGATTTAAACAGCAGTAAATTAAAAATTAAAAATTATGATATTGTGCTAAACTCTACTATTTTAACTGCAAAAATCAAAGGTTTAATAAATAAAAAATTGTTAATTAAAAATGCTCAGTTCGAAAGTGCCAATACTGATAAATTAATCTTTTTTATAAAAAATTCAATTTCCAAAAACAGCGACAAAAATAATGGCAATAAAAAATTGCCAATTCCAGATATCTTTTATATAGAAAAGTTATCAGTATCAGCAAATCGGCTTTCGTTTAAACCTTTTGTTATAAATAGAGCTAAAATTCAAGCATCTAAAGTAGAGGGGAAAATTAAAAAATTTAAATTAGAAAAAGGAAACTTAAAAGCAGAAGTTTCAAGCAATTGGGGCGATGCCGGTTTAGTTGGCTTAATAAAAGATAATAATTATTATGCAAAAGGTCATTATAAAGCAACACAAAAGCTTTTTGACGAGTATAATATTCCTTTAATTGCCAAGAATCTTGAAGCTTTAAAAGTAAATGGAAGATTCGGATTTAAAAATTTAGAATTAACCGCCAATTTACAAGGCAGGGATATTTTAAAAAATATTAAAAAATTAGATATATTATCATCTAAAAATAAATTTATATATGACTACTCAAGCGGTAATATTTTATGGACAATAGATGCGAAAGTAAATTCTGTTTACAGTGGTAAAGCTAATTTGATAAATACTCTTACATATAAAAATAAATTGGAGTATTACGGCAAATTGATACCGGAACAAAAACTTGAATTTTCTAAAAAGCTTGAAAATCTATTTAATGCATTGAGCTTGAGCTATAAAGGCAATGATAAAAAAATAGATATAGATTTCACTACCGCTATGTTAAGAGGAGTTCTTAAAAGCAACAGTTATAAAGGCGGAAAGCTGACAATCACAAACAGAGTTCCAATTAAGCTTGCTTCGATTGTGAATATTGGCAACGGCTTTAAAAATGCTTTAGTCAGCAGGTTAAAAATAGAAGCCCCGATAGTGTATGAAAAAATATTACCGATTAAGGGTAAAATGGATATCTCTTCTAATATAGGCAATATATCAGGTGATTGGGAATATAAAGATGGATTTAAAAGTAAATTCAAATTTAAAATTCCAAAGAACTCTTTAATTGTCAAAAAGGTTTCAAAAGTAAATATAAGTGCAATTTCTCCGCTTAATATAGATTTATCTGTTTTTAAAAATAATTTAAATATTAAATATAAAAATAATTATATTAATGGGGAAGCAAGTTATGTATATGATTCAAAAAAAATAGCTGCAAAACTATCTAGCGGTTCTACTTTGATTAAAGCAGACGGAACTATCAATAATATAAAACTGATTTTAAATTCAAAATCCATAAAAAACAGTTTAAAAGATATAAACAGATTTTACAAGATTGCCTCTATACCAAATCTCACCGGTTCATTAATAATAACGGCAAATATAAAAGGATTAAAAACAGTTGAAATAGATGCGAAATCGACAAAAATAATTTATGATAAAAAAAGCAAAATAAAAAATATAGCTTTAAAAGCCCGATATAAAGATGGGATTATTACATTAAACAGTTATAAATTTAAATTGAACGGTTACAACTTTTTTGCAAGCAATCCGTCTAAAATAAAAATAGATAGCAACAATATCAATATCCGTCAATTGTGGATAAATAATTCTTTGCTTGCTGATGGAAATTACAATATTAAAAACTCCAAAGGTATTTTTAAGCTTAAATCAAACAATTTTAAAATAGATAACAGTAATGTAAAAGTAAACTTGGCTTTAAATGCAAATATTAAAATTGCAGGAAAAAAGATAGCAGCAGATGGGAAAATAGATATTATAAACGGAATAATACGTAAAAATTTAAAAAGTAAAAATGTTGCAGAAAATGAAGATATTATTATACTGCAAAGAAAAGCGGCAAAAGAAAATACAAATTTTGCAAAAAATATTAAATTAAACCTTAGCGTGGTATCTCAAAATGGGATACGTTATGCACAAGACGGGAGCAATTTTCTATTAAAACCAAAACTTAAAATCACAAAAAATTATGGAAGTTTATCGAACTTTAGAGGGGTTGTAAATATTCAAAAAGGCGGATATTATATATTAAATGGAAAGAAACTTATATTAAAAAAAGGGATAATCACCTTTAAAGGCAAGAGCAGCAGCCCAAATTTAAATATCGTTTTAGCTTATCACGGCAGTGAATATGATATTAGCATAAACGTTTCAGGAACTCCAACTAGACCGGTGCTCTATTTTAGCAGTAATCCGCCGCTTGCAAAAGACCAAATTTTAGCATATTTGCTTTTTGATGACTCTACAGCTGCAGGAACACATTCTCAAGAAGCTATGATGAGTCTGGTGGGCGGTGCTTTGGCAAAATCATTTTTGGGATCTATAGGTATAAAAATAGACCATATATCTATTAAGCAGAATGGTTTTAGTGTAGGTAAAAGCCTAGGTAAACATATTATTATATATTATAATCAAGAGGGTGAAAAATCTTCGGTTAAAACAAGAGTTAATATTACTAATTCTATTAAAACAGAAATTGAAGTTGGTGGAGAGTCTCAAAGTGCAGATATAATATTTAGTAAAGAATATTAATAATAATTTCAATACTCCCATTAAATCAATTATATTTCATTGAATTTAACTTTTTTCCAACTTTTTTACAAAAAACCCAAAAAAACCCTTGACAAATAAAAAAAAATTCCCTATAATACGCGTCCAATAACACGGATGAGGGTTAGTGTTTAGCCCAGGGGTTTTGACTCT